>JBBQYE010000062.1:0-13277 GCA_038208945.1 Leptolyngbyales cyanobacterium
CCAAATCTCGGTGGCAGAATTCATTCGTGGGTTGGGCAAGTCTGAAGCCTATCGAGAATTGGTGGGCGAAACGAATTCCAACTATCGTCTGGTAGACATCACCTTTAAGCGCTTTTTGGGTCGATCGAGCTATGGCAAAGATGAACAAATTGCCTGGTCGATCGTCATCGCCACAAAAGGGCTGCACGGTTTCATCGATACGGTAGTCGATGGAGACGAATATCGCCAAGCGTTTGGCTCAGACATCGTGCCCTACCAGCGTCGCCGTATGGAAGGTCGCCCTTTTAACCTATCGAATCCTCGCTATAGCGATTTTTGGCGCAATCGTCTCTTAGAGCGCGAATTGGCAACCCGCTCTTATTATCAAGTGCGAACTTATCAATCGGACGATTTAGATAAGCAGGTGATTCGTCAGGCGATTCCGATGACCTTTCTCAACATGGCACAGGGAATTCTCACGCCTCAGTTAAACTATCAGCGCGATGTTGCCAGGGCGACTTCTAGCAACATTAAAGTGCCTGACAGCAGCCGTGGCGCGTCTACCTCAGCTCAAACGGTGAAGAGAACAGAAGTGTCGTTGCCCTATCGCTATATTCCTGGCAATCCCAAGGTTTAAAGGACTCTTTACCTTCAAACAACCCTTCATTGTGCGTTCGCTATGGCAATTCCCTTACTCGACTATAATCCTGCCTCGCAAAATCAGCGCGTTGCTGGTTATGAGGTTCCGGGCGAAGATACGCCTTACATCTATCGACTCGAAGACGCGATCGACAACACCGACCTGACCGATTTGATTTGGGCAAGCTATCGCCAAGTGTTTAGTGAGCATGTGATTCTCAAGAGCAGTCGCCAGAGCAATTTAGAATCACAGCTAAAAAACCGAGCAATCACCGTGCGCGATTTTATTCGGGGCTTGGCGAAGTCTGAAACCTATCGTCGATTGGTGGTTGAAACAAATTCTAACTACCGCGTGGTCGAACTGACGCTCAAGCGGTTGCTCGGTCGCGCCCCCTATAGCAAAGACGAAGAGATTGCCTGGTCGATCAAAATTGCTACTCTGGGCTGGGATCATTTTGTGGATGCACTGATCGATAGTGATGAGTATGAACAGGCATTTGGTGATAACACCGTGCCTTATCAACGTCGTCGTTATAAAGATCGTCCCTTTAATTTGGTGACTCCTCGCTATGGCGATTATTGGCGTGACAAATTAGAGATGGGGCGCTACAAATGGGGCGCAGTGGAGAACTTTTTGGAGATGGCTCGATCGACTAAAATCAACGTTGTACAGCCTGTCTCTGTCAACACTGCAAGCATTCAGATTCCTGACATGACGCGCAGTCTTCCTCAAAACACGCCTGTTTCGATTAGCACTCCATCAAGTTTTCCGTTGCGTTAACGGTTTCTTTAGAGTTTGCAGCGTGAATCGTGTTGTCGAGTCTGTATTTTTCGGACATCAGACGCGAGATAATAGATTCACTGACTGGATTGTCATTCTACAGTCCAAAATCAAACGATTTAACGTTTATCAACACAAGGGAGATTCTAGAATGGCACTGCCATTATTGGATTACAGACCAACGACTCAAAACCATCGAGTCGCTAGTTTTGGAATTGCTGACCAAAACGAAGACACGCCTTATATCTATCGCGTCGAAGATATGAGCGATGCCAGCGATGTAGACTCGCTGATCTGGGCAGCTTATCGCCAGGTGTTTAGCGAACACGAAACGCTGAAGTTTAATCGTCAAACCGCCTCTGAATCTCGTGTGAAAAATCGTGCCATTACCGTGCGCGATTTCATTCGTGAGTTGGCAAAGTCTGAGCGCTTTTACAGCACGGTGGTGAGTGTCAATAATAACTATCGTCTTGTGCAAGTGTGTCTCAAACGTCTGCTCGGTCGCGACTCGTATAATAAAGACGAAGAGATTGCCTGGTCGATCAAAATCGCCACTCTGGGCTTTGGTGGATTTGTCGATGCACTGCTCGACAGCGACGAATATACAGCGGCGTTTGGTGACTATACGGTGCCTTATCAGCGCAAGCGGATGGAGGCTCGTCCGTTTAATTTGGTGACTCCTCGCTATGGCGAAGATTTTCAAGAGAGTGCGGGCACCGTCAAAAACGATTGGCGCTTCACCCTTGAGAAGTATTTCTCTAAGAAGTCTCAAGAGCGCAATCTTCGTGAAGGCGATCCGGGTAAGTTTCGCGAGTTGGCGGCAGCGATCGCGCCTAAAGTCAACTATGGTCAACGGATTGCAGCTTCGAGCATCGACTATATGAGCAAAGTTCCTTCACGAGACAGACGCTAGAATATTTGAGCATTGACCCAAAATCTTTTTGCTGGGTTTGATTTCTGTTGATCGTGCGATCGCGTCATGATTTTTATCATCTGTGCTCGTCCTACAAATAAAAGTCAAACCCAGCCACTGCTTTAAATGGCAGAAGTCTTATTAGCGCTCAGTTAGCGGGCTTTAGCTTCGTCAACTTCAATTTAAAAGGTCCACCTGGAGTTTCGCCAAAGGCTTTAACTCGCACGACATAGTTTCCGGGTTTGTTGATGCGAGTAAACAGTAAAGAATTGGTCGTGCCATCAGGACCGTCATCATTTTCGGCGACGGTTTCACCTTTGGCAGTCATTAAGGTGACGATCGTGTCGAAATTGTCTGAAGAGAGATCGATCGCGACTTGATCGCCCGACTGTAGCTGAATCGAGTAATCGCGAGCAAAGTTTCCTTGACCTGTAGGGATGTCATTTTCTGAAAGCTTGTCTTTTATTTCATCGTTAGGCGTTAGGGGAATCGGCGTATAAATTTTGGTTTGAGCGATTGCAGCGCGATCGCACCCAATTCCTAACGTAATCACTAAACTAATCCAAACCCGTTTCATCTCGCTCACCACCCAACGTTTATTCACCTAACTTTAAAGAGAGACGTTCCACCGGAACGTCTCTACAGCAAACGAATTTGCGATTTGTTAACCTTTGACTTTAGCGAGGGTGGCTTCGAGGTCAGCCAACTCGACTGAGCCGGAGAACACACTGCCATTCATCACAAAGAACGGAGTGCCATCAACACCCAGCTTTTCAGCCATTTGCACATCTTGAGCGATCGCGGTCTCTGCTGCCTTGCTGCTGCGATCGGCGTTAAACTTCTGCACATCTAATCCTAACTTCTTGGCAGTCTCTTGATAGAAGGCATCACTCAACTGCTTTTGTTGAGTAAATAGCGTATCGTGATACTCCCAAAATTTGCCTTGCTGTCCGGCTGCCCAGGCTGCTTTGGCGGCAGGCATCGCCTCAGAATGAATCGAAGTCAACGGAAAGTTCTTGTAGACGAGGGTCACTTCGCTCTGATGTTTTGCCATAAATTGCTTTAGCGTCGCGTGTGCTGCGCTGCAATAAGGGCACTGAAAATCTGAAAATTCAACCAACACGACCTTTCCCAATTTTGCGCCCGTCGTGGGAGACTGACCAATCACCGATTTAGGGTTGGTCTTCATGTCTTGAACAAATGCCTGTTGCGCGCTTTGCTGCTGACTTTGCTGTTGTTTTTGATAATCTCGCACCGATTCCAACACGACTTCTGGGTGCTTGCGAATAATCTCTAACACTTGCTGCTCTAGCTGCGAACTAATGTTATTGTCTGCTTTCACTGGGGCAGAGCAGCTCAAAAGTGCCCAGCTTAACAGCAGCAGTCCAGCTAGTGTTGATGCGCGTTTCATCAGCGATCGTGGCTTAAATTCTTTCACGTTCCCTTTCCCAAATGACCAAACCTTCATCAAAAGATTCTAGCTTTTACTGCCTGACGCTGCCCAAAGTCTTAAGTTATCATCCTTTTAATCAGGGTTGGGGTTTCTAAGTTTTATGACTGTTGTTTGTAGACTGTATACAAGCAGGGTCAAAAAAAACAGCCTGTGAGGGCTGTTGAAAACGCTCCGAAGCAAGTCTGTTCATATCAAACCAAATCTGATTGGGATTGGATATCACTCATTCTAGTGATCTTAAGTGACGTGCATTGACTTGACGGGTTGCCAATCGCTGAAATACCTCGTCCAAGCTAGAGCTATCTGCACGCACCTTTAGCTTGATCGAGATCATCAATTGATCTGCCATAAACCGAATGCCGCTGCCTTGTGACCCCATACCTACCCGTTTGCCCTCTAAATCGGTCAGCGATCGCAGCTTAGAGTCAGCCTGAGTCATCACATGAACATGCTCATTTGCCAGAATTGCGACGGCTTGCACCCTGCCCTGACGCATCACATCGCTGACCACATCAAGCTGCACCAGCGCAAAATCGGCTTGACGATCGAGCAACCGCTGCAAGTTTTGTCGCGACCCCTCATAACTGAGGTTTTGCACGTCGATTCCCACCGTATTGTGCGTAGAAACGCCAATCTGTTCAGCCAAACGGTTGTAGGAGCCGTCTGTGGTGCCGCTAGAAATCACGATGCGATCGGGCAAACGGCTACAGCTATTGACCCCCATCAGGACAATCGTGCAGATCAATGGATGAAGCGGAAAGTGCTGCCAAAAGACTGCATTGAGACAACGCCGTGTCTGCAACCTGGAAGGTTTCAACATAAACAAGGCTGCTAGAGTATCAGCATCTTAGCTAGGTCAGAGTTTCCTAGCAAGCGATCGAAGATTGTGTGGAATCCAGACAAGCTCTCATCGGTGATGCTTAAACCTATGCAGCCTTGAGTGAAGGGACATGACGACGCTAGAAAGGACTCGCTCCTGGTCGCGCAAGACCGAGTAGGATGGCGATCGCAAGCGTATCCAGATTGCCAGTCTAGAGGATGATGTCGTCAATAATAGTGGAATATCTTTTGCCGAAAGTGCCCAAGCAAGCTGATAGACTTGCAGCCGATGAGATAGATCAAGCTGCTTGACGAGTCCATAAATTTCGCCCTCATAGGTGACCGCTTCTGAAACAGTCTCTGCACCATAAAACCGAAAGGGAGATAAAGGTTTTTCTTGAAGAAGGGTTGGCAGCTTGGAGGGAAAAGTCACCCCTGCCTTAAACCCTAGAAGGTCAAAAATTCTCTTTTTAACTTCAGCTAAATTTTCTTGCTCATAGTGATTTTTTTCAAGCTCTTGACAAATCTGAGTTGAGGCTTCTAATTCCCATATTTTTGTAGTTAGCTCTAATTCTGTTTGATAAAGATGACTGAGAACGCGATCGAAGTTTAGCTTAGTAAGCACCGAATCAAATGAGTCTTTTGTTAAAGAATGACTGACTCGATCGACGTTCTGACGCAAAAGCTTGCGGATATAATATTGAGCAAACAGGGATAGATACATCGCCGATTCCCTCATGTAATGGGTTATGAATCAGGCAAGAATATTAAATAAATATAAATGAACTCTTTAGAAAAACGTTTAAGTAATAATCCTGAAAAACCTTCTCTAAAACTCTGAGAACTCAGTAGAAATAAATTTTTGTGTCAACCTGAATAAACAGTAGACCTAGCGCACTTTAGACTTTCTTTAAAGGGACGGTCTACCTTTCTAGAAACTGTCCCTTTAGACGTTAAAACTGTTCGCGAGCTTGACAAAACTTACGACTCCGATCGGACTGCGGCTCTTGCCACGAATAAGCAAAATGACTGATCGAACTCACCTGCGGATTTGCCTGTCGAATTGCCTCCATCTGCACCTCTAGAGGCGGACGGTTGCTAATCGACTGCTGCCAGATCCCCGCTAAAACGGGCTTTACCTGCGTCCCTGAGGGCGCTTGGCCTACCACACGCCGTACTTGATTGACGATGCAGGTTGCGTTCCCACACACTCCATACGCCATCGGGTTCCACTCTAGCGAAGCGGGAAAGCGATCCCACGGCTGCAAGCGCGAATCAAAGCCTTGCCCCACATTTTGATTGCCTTCAGGGAAGAAAACGGCTCCTGTGGGGATGCCTAGTCGTTGAGCAGGTGCCGCCGCTGCTGTGAGAAAGTCAACCACTCCCTGCATGGCGTGTGCAACGCTAAACCGCCACAAGTCTGCTTGCAGAATCGTCGCTCGTCGAGCGATCGGGGCGCGATTCTCATTCAAAGTCGGGGTGCGCCCCTGCCACATTGGAGGGTCAGGCTGCTGGGGATATAGTTTGTCGATCGCCATGACATCAGCCGAACTGACAAAACCTCGCTTGATAAAGCGCTTGATCAACTCGCGTCCTTTATCATTTAAAGCTCGTCTCAGCATGGCTTGCTGTGCAGCATCTCCATAGATCCACAGGTCTTGAACTTTGCTGGAAATCGAGGCGCTCCCTCTTCCGCGTGGGTAGCGAATGTAGTCAAACAGCATTCCATCAGGGCGACGTTTGGCAACCGCTTCGACCAGTTGGGCATAGTCTTGTCGCGCTTGCAGACTATAGGGGTCGATGAACGCTTCGTTGGGATTGAACAAGCCTAAGTCAGTGCTCAACCCCGCGATCGAATTGACTGTTAAGCTCGTTTGCCCCTGCCCATTTTTGGCGAGAGCGGCTTCTCGATCGGGGCGAATGGCGTAGCTATAGCCAAAATTCATGCTAAACATCCACGCATATACCGACAGTCCACGCGCTCGACCTTTTTGAATTGCTTGCGCCAGCAGATCGACGTTTTCTGACCCTGGCAGCTTCACCACAGAACCCCAAGCTGTCTGATTATCGGCTTGGGGAAGCAACACTTGACCGTTATAAAAAACTTCGATGTTAATTTGGTTATAGCCGCGATCGACGATGCGATCGAGCACTTCTTCGAGCGCCCCTGGCTGAACATCACAGGGGTAGAGCCGAATCCAGATAGCCTGAGTTTTAAGCCAGTTTTGATTCCGACAGTTGCGAAGTTGGTTTGCCTGTTCAGCAACCAGAGTTTGATATCGCTTTTGAGCGCTTTTGTCGTTTTTTGAAGCGGCTTTTCGAGCCGTATCTTTACGAGCGATTCCTTCTGCATCTTGCTGACAGTAAGGAAGAAATGCGGCTTGGGCTGGACGGCTCCAAACCCCCTGACTAATGAGATTGGTTGCAACGATCGCGCTGACAAACCCTCGATAGAGATACCGATATCCCTTAATTTTCACAGATTGCCCAAATCCCATACAACGCCTAAAGTCTCCTCGTGATCTTACTGAACTAACCTACACACCTAATCTGAATTCAGGCACCTCGACCGTCAGTTGCTAAACGCTGCCTCGCCCAAAAATTGGATACAAAGATATAGATTACAGGGGATGGGCACAAATATCACCCTGATGCTCAAGTTCTGTCGATTGAGAGATTTTGAGTTCTCTAGCTCGATCTAGATGCCTTGCTCGGTTGTCTAGTGCGCCTACTTTTTTGGGAAAACTAGCCCTGCAAGTTTAGAAAGGCTACGTCAGTGTCAGTTCCCCTATTTTTCCCATCTTCACCCAAACATCATACTCACTTCGCGAATCATTCAAAAAAACGATGGCTTTATCAGGCTGTTAGTTAGGTTGGCGGATTGGAAGCGGTTGCAGGTCCGTATCTCTAGATAGGATAAACAGGAGTCATCCGCGCAAAACTTTAGTTGCTTTGTGCTTCAGATCGCCCAACATTTGTGACAACCGCATCGACACGCTCTCTAGAGTCTTGGGACAATTTTATGGATCTCCGTGAAGCAAACGAGTTAGATTTTTGTGAAGCCGATCGTTCTCTTCGTCAGCTTTTGGCTCGATCGCGGGGTGACTCATCAATAGCCGCAGAACTCTGGATTGAACGCTTTCTCAATCATCTTGCCACGGGGTTTAGTCACGTTTTAAGTCAAGCAATTCCCACTCTTGAAGCGTCACTTTGGCAGAGGCTAGCCGATGAAGTGAGTCAGGCGTTGGAAGACGAGGTTGCGATCGCTTTCCCCACCCCAGATCCTAACCAATTCGAGGTTCAGCATTCTGCTTCTGTCTCAAATCCAGTCAGTTATCTAGAGTCTGGCAGTGTCATCACCCAATCTAAGCTAGAACACCTTCAGGCTCAAAGTTGGCAAAATGCCTGGAGAATTGACAACGCATCAAGCTCGATCGCTTGGCTGATTTCAGTTCCATTGTCTCCTACGATCGAACTGAAATTTGAAGAGACTTATTTCGTGCAACTGCGCTCAACGTTGGTGCGACGAGCCATTACCCAAGCTGTGCAGGCGGTGCGACAGGCGCGATCGATGCAGCAGCTTCAGCAGCAGTGTCAGCAGTTGAGTGATCGTAACCACGAACTTACTCAAACCAGCCAGTTAAAAAACGAGTTTTTAGCTAACACCAGTCACGAAATTCGCACGCCCCTAACCTCAATTTTGGGCTTTACTCATCTGCTGCGAGAACAGGGCTATGACTTTGATAATGTGCGTCACCACGAATATCTCAAGATTATTCTCAGTAGCGGTCAGCATTTGTTAGCCCTGATCAACGATATTTTGGATCTGTCCAAAATCGAGGCAAACCAGCTAGACCTGCAACGGGAAGCGATCGACGTTCCTCAACTGTGTCAAATGGCTTTAAAGCTGGTGCGAGAAAAAGCGGACGATAAGGGATTGTCGCTGCGGTTAGAGATTCCAGAGCCGCTGCCGATGCTGATTGCTGACCCGCTTCGACTCAAACAAATGCTGTTTAACTTGCTGTCAAACGCCCTCAAGTTCACCACTCACGGATCGGTGGGGTTAGACGTGCGCGCTCTCAATCACGAGATTCAGTTCACAGTATGGGATACGGGGAAAGGCATTTCTCACGAACAGCAGAGTCTGTTGTTTAAGCCCTATGCTCAACTGCCCAACGTCGAAGGAGAAGGGACAGGCTTAGGGCTTTTTCTGACTAAAAAACTGGCTGAGCTTCATAGCGGATGGGTCACGATGCAATCTGAGTCAAATCAGGGGTCTCGATTTACGATCGGACTTCCTGTGCTGCAAGAAGCTACAAAAGAATTGTTTGTGACCGATCCGATCGTGCCTTTTGCGATTGTCAGTGCCCCTAAACGGACATTCTCTCTCCCTGTTCCTCGCCTAGAAAAGAGACCCTTTCCAAGGGCAAACCGCCCCTACAACATTCTTTTAGTCGAAGACAACGTGCACAATGCGCGACTGGTAATTACCTGTTTGTGTAAATTGGGCTATGAGGTTACCTGGGCAAAAGATAGCGCTGAGATGTGGCACTCGTTGAAACAGCCGTTTCCGGCACTGATTTTGATGGACATTCACTTGCCGGGTGCCGACGGGTTGACGTTAACGAGACAACTGCAAGCCAATGATCAGTATCGGGAGATTCCGGTGATTGTGCAGACGGCAATGGCGATGAAGGGCGATCGAGAACGGTGTCTTGAAGCAGGCGCGATCGATTACCTCTCAAAGCCGATTGATTTGGCGACTTTGGCGCAAATGGTTGCGAAGTACAGCGACACAGGAAATTAAGCTAGGGTAGAAGAGATTTGTTTTCCCTTCATGACTATGCTGCTGCAAAAACTAGAGCAATTAACCACTCTGTTTTCTGAAATGGAGAATGCTCTGATTGCCTACTCTGGGGGCATTGATAGCACACTGGTTGCCAAAATCGCGGTCGATGTTTTGGGCGATCGGGCGATCGCAGTCACCGCCGAGTCTCCCTCTCTCTTGCCCGAAGATCTTGAAGATGCCTGCATTCAGGCGGCAGCGATCGGGATTGCTCACAAAATCGTCCAGACTCATGAGATGGACAATCCCAATTACAGCAGCAACCCGGTCAATCGCTGCTATTTTTGCAAAAGTGAACTGCACGATACGCTCAAGCCGATGGCGGTGCAGTGGGGCTATCCCTATGTGGTAGATGGCGTGAACGCAGACGATTTGCATGATTACCGTCCCGGCATTCAGGCGGCAAAAGAACGCGGGGCACGATCGCCACTTGCTGAAGTGAATGTTACTAAAGCTGAGGTGCGCGAACTCTCAAAGCATCTGGGTCTACCCTGGTGGGATAAACCTGCTCAACCGTGCTTGAGTTCGCGGTTTCCCTATGGTGAAGAGATTACGATCGCCAAACTTCAGCGAGTCGGCAGATCTGAGGTTTATCTGCGGAAACTGGGTTGGCAAAATCTACGAGTCCGATCAGAAGGCGACACTGCCCGCATCGAAGTGTTGCCGGAACAGGTCAAAGAGTTTGTCATCCAAACCGACTTGCCGGAACTTGTTTCAGCCCTTCAGTCTTACGGGTTTCTCTATGTGACATTGGACTTAGAAGGTTATCGAAGCGGCAAACTGAATCAAGTGCTGCAATTTGATTCGGCTAATCAGAAATAACGGTTGTCCGATCGTTAGCTTGACTGGGTTGGCGATCGAATCTTAGACAGAATCGTCTACAACCGAAATACCAAAACTGAAGATTTTAGGCAGCTTGTGTCAGACTCAACCTAAGTTAGACTCCACTCTATTCGGGAATTGTATTTGTAACTTGTGTGGTTAATTATACAAATCAGTCGGGAGACAATGAATGGGATTGAGCAATCGAGAAAGGGTTAGCAAAGCTTTAGGCTCTCTATGCCAAGGTTTGTATGGGTATATCGATCAAGAAATGCAGACAGTGTATGGCAGCACTTGGGCAACAGAGGCTACTTCATACTTACGAGTTCTTCAAAAGTCAAAACAGCAAGCAAACGATATTCTTTCTAAAGATGTCCATGCTTTACTAACCGTTGTAGAGAAGGAATGGGACAAAGTTTTCAAGAACAAACTGGGCAAGTCCGATCGTGCTCTTATCAATGAGTTGATTGAGGTACGGAATCAATGGGCGCATGGGTCTAACTTCTCAACAGATGATACCTATCGAGCAGTAGACAGCACAATTCGTTTGCTCAGATCTATTTCCGCTCCTCAAGCCGAAGAGGTGGAAAAGCAGCGACAAGATGTTCTCCGTCTTTTATCTCAAGAGCAACCAAGACACGAAGTACGCCCCATATCCGTTTCACCTGCCGAAGAAGCTCGTATCAGGCAGAGACTTGATGAACTGCTGAAACGCATTCCCTTTCAAAATGCTTATTTGCTGAATCAAGCTTTAACCCACACTTCTTATAAATATGAGAATCCAAACACAGGTGATGACAATGAGCAACTAGAGTTTATTGGGGATGCTCTACTCACATTCTTAAGTGGTGACTTTCTCTATAAACGAAATCCAGATTTTAGAGAAGGCACAATGACAGTCTTACGCTCAAATTTAGTTGATAAATCTCAATTAGCAAGATTTGCTGCTGAATTGGAGATTGGAGAAGAGATGCACCTTGGAAAAGGTGAAGCCATTAATGGAGGGCGTGAAAATTCCTCACTACTCAGCAATGTCTTTGAAGCAGTGGTTGGTGCGTACTACTTGGATTCGGGCGTTGAAGCAGTGCGTGACTTGGTTGATCCCCTTTTTGAAAAGGTAGTCAACGACCTAGCCATTACAGAAGACGCAATCCCTCAAGTCAAAGATGATGTGAAAGGTTGGATACAGAAAGTTGTTTTAGACAGCGCGTTTGCGAACAATCCCAGTCGTAAGCCTCCTGAATACAGGACTATCCGCTCAGGTGGAACCGACGACAAGCCAGAGTTTACGTCCGTGGTTTATGTCGCTGGAAGTGAGTATGGTCGCGGTCAAGATAGCAATAAAAAAGAAGCTGAGAAGCGGGCTGCTGAAGACGCGTTACAAAAACTTGGATTGCTCTAGCCAGAAATTACGTTTCCAAGTTGCCATTGAGCTTAACCGTTTATCAGAGGATCAGACTTCACAGTCTGACCCTCTTTTTCTTTCTACAACTTGGGGCTGTGTTTGTGCCATTCGGTCGATCGCTCATAGGCAGACGCAACCTGAAAGATTTGGTCTTCTCGCAGCACATTGCCGACAATTTGAAGTCCGATCGGCATTCCTTGAGCATCAAACCCACACGGCACGCTCATGCCGGGAAGCCCTGCTAGGTTAACGGGAATCGTCATCAAGTCAGTCAAATACATACTGAGCGGATCAGCCGTTTTTTCGCCCATCTTAAAGGCTGTAGTCGGCGCAGTCGGAGACACCAACACATCGACCTGCGAGAAAGCTTGCTCAAAGTCTTGTTTGATCAGCGTTCTCACCTTTTGAGCTTGCAGATAATACGCGTCATAATAGCCTGCCGAAAGCACGTAGGTGCCGATCATAATCCGGCGTTTGACCTCGGCACCAAAGCCTTCAGAACGAGTCCGCAGATACATATCCATCAGATTTTCGGCATCTTCGGCTCGTGCGCCATAGCGAACGCCATCATAACGAGCCAGATTTGCCGATGCTTCGGACGGGGCGATGATGTAGTAAGCCGCGATCCCATAGCGGAATCGAGGACAGGAGATTTCTTGAATCTCGGCTCCGAGATCTTTGAGTTGCGCGATCGCCGCCCGAATCGTTTTTTCGACTTCTGGCTCTAGCCCATCGCCAAAGGTTTCTCGAATCACACCGACTTTTTTGCCTTTGATGTCGGGCGTGAGAAATTGCGTATAGTCCGGGACATCAACTTTGAGACTCGTGGCATCTTTGGGATCGTAGCCCGCGATCGCGTTGAGCAAAATCGCGGTGTCCTCCACCGATCGACCAAACGGACCAATCTGATCGAGCGAGGATGCAAAGGCGACTAAGCCGTAGCGAGACACCAACCCATAGGTCGGCTTCATGCCAACAATGCCGCAGAACGAGGCAGGTTGCCGAATCGAACCGCCCGTATCGGAACCGAGAGACACGACACACTCATCCGCTGCAACGGCGGCAGCCGACCCGCCCGAAGAGCCACCTGGCACCCGTGACGCATCCCAAGGATTTGCGGTGAGTTGGTAAGCAGACGTTTCAGTCGAGCCGCCCATCGCAAACTCATCCATGTTTGTTTTGCCCACCATCACGGAGCCTGCGTCAGCTAATTTTTGCGTCACCGTCGATTCATAGGGCGGCACAAAGTTTTGCAAAATCCGCGACGCGCACGTGGTCGGGATACCTTGAGTACACAGATTATCTTTGATGCCGATCGGGATTCCTGCCAACAGCCCAATCTCTTCTCCGGCGGCGATTTTGGCATCCACCTGCTGGGCTTGCTCTAGGGCACGATCGGACGTAATGTGCAAAAAGCTGTGAATCTTCGGCTCAATGGCTTGAATCCGATCGAGGGCTTCTTGGTTGATTTCAACTGCTGATCGTTCTTTATGAATGAGTTGTTGATGCAACTCGCGGATGGATGCCATGCAATGTCCTCTCTGTTTCAGCGTCCAGTCTTACAGTATAGGACACTGTGAATTACCTACCTTTCTCCATTGCATAAGATCACTGGAATGA
>JBBQYE010000063.1:0-13256 GCA_038208945.1 Leptolyngbyales cyanobacterium
CGGCGATCGTCCGCATATTTCTTTCTCAACGATCGCAGATCTTTTTTCAACGCTTTGAGCAGTTCGCGGCGATCGCCCAACACTTTCCGCAAGTCTTGCATTTGAGTCGTGAGTTCCTCAAATTCGGTTTGCAGACTTTGATGCTCCATCCCAGTCAGGCGACGTAATGGCATAGAGAGAATCGCATCGGCTTGACGATCGCTGAGATCCAATCGCTCTTGTAGGTGCACCTTTGCAGTCGTGCCATCAGGCGCATTTCGCAAAATATCAATCACGATATCCAGATTTGCCAGCGCCGTTAAGCGACCTTCCACCACATGAATTTGAGTCTCTGCCTTCTCTAACGCGTGGTTATAGCGACGAGTCAGGGTCGTCTCCCGAAAGCTGAGAAATTCTTGCAGCATTTCTCGCAGCGTCATCTGTCTGGGCTGATTGCCCGTTAACGCCAGCATGATCGTGCCGAAATTATTTTGCAGCGCCGTCTGCCGATAGAGCGCATTGAGAACTTTTTGCGGGTTGACATCTCGGCGCAACTCAACCACAACGCGGATGCCGTCTCGATCGCTTTCATCTCGCAGATCGCCAATGCCTTCAATTTTGCCATTATTTACCAGTTCAGCGATTTTCTCAATCATCGCCGCCTTGTTCACCTGAAACGGTAGCTCAGTGATGATAATCGCCGTGCGCCGATGTTTGCCTCGACCGACGGCGAGTTCTTCAACCTTGGCAACGCCCCGAACCGGAATGCTGCCCCGACCCGTGGTGTAAGCTTCTCGAATGCCCTCCGTCCCCAAAATCTCGCCTCCCGTCGGAAAGTCAGGACCCGGAATCAACTCAAACAATCGCGCATCTGATAAATCAGGGTTATCGATCAGCGCCACCAATCCATCGACCACTTCACCCAAATTGTGAGGCGGAATATTCGTCGCCCTGCCCACTGCAATCCCCGAACTGCCGTTCAGCAGCAAAATCGGCAACTGAGCCGGAAGAACCGTCGGCTCCTGCTGTGAGTTGTCAAAGTTGCCGACAAAATCGACCGTCGATTCCCCAATCTCAGTTAATAAAGACTCGTTGCCGATCGCCGCCAGTCGTGTCTCGGTATACCGCATTGCCGCAGGCGGGTCGTTATCCACCGAGCCAAAGTTGCCGTGACCGCCCAACAGCGGATATCGACTCGAAAACTCTTGCACCAGCCGCACTAACGCGTCGTAAACTGACTGATCGCCGTGGGGGTGATATTTACCCAACACGTCACCGACCACCCGCGCACATTTGCGATAGGGGCGATCGGGGGTCAACCCCAACTCGTGCATCGCGTATAGAATTCTACGGTGGACGGGTTTAAGCCCATCTCGCACGTCAGGCAGCGCCCGCCCGACGATCACGCTCATGGCGTATTCTAGATACGACTGTTGCATCTCCGTATGCAGGGCAGTCGTGATAACCTGTCCTGTTGGGAGGATGTTTAACTGATTCGCCATGAGCCTTGTCCCTTCGTTCCGAACGTTACAAAATTTCGTTCTAATTTCAGTGTAATCAGTCTTACCACGGTTGCGCTGCCAGGGGCGTGATTGCCACTGTGTTTGACCGCAGCCCTATTTTTAGCCGCGCAGAGAGGATAGCGCTTGTGAAGACCGTTTTAATTGTGGAGGATGATTTGATCAATGCTCGCGTTTTCTCCAAGATTTTGACGAATCGAGGCGGATTAGCTGTAAAACATACGGAGAATGTTGAGGAAGTCCTTCGAGTTGCCCAAGCAGGAGAAGCCGACATCATCTTGATGGATGTGTCGCTGGCTAGAAGCGTCTACCAGGGCAAGCCTATGAATGGGATTCAACTGACACAACTTTTAAAGGCAGATCCTCAAACGAAAGTCCTCCCGATCGTCCTTGTCACCGCTTACGCGATGGAAGGCGATCGAGAACGATTTCTAACCCAAAGCGGAGCAGATGGCTACATCTCAAAACCCGTCACAGATCATCAATTGTTCGTCGATCGGGTGCTGGCATTTCTACCATCGTGATCGATCATCAGACATTGCTCTCCGATTATAAAAACATTAGTACTACCTTAAGTTAATTTTAGCAAGTCGTGAAGATTATTTTTTTGACTGATCCCCGTACTGTGAGGAATTTCGAGTGACCACTATCTTAATCGTGGAGGATGACCCCACCAACGTTCGGGTGTTTTCAAAAGTGTTGACTAAGCGGGGAGGTTTGGCAGTCAGACACACTGAAGATGTGGCAGAGGTGATTGCAATTGCCCGATCGGGAGAGGTCGCCCTAATCTTGATGGATGTGTCGCTCACCCGCAGCGTCTACGAGGGCAAAATGATGGACGGGATTAAGATTACGCAACTCCTCAAAGCCGATCCGTTGACGATGAATGTGCCTGTGATCTTGTTGACTGCTTATGCGATGGAGGGCGATCGAGAAAAGTTTCTCAAGCAAAGTGGCGCAGATGACTACATTTCAAAGCCTGTGCTCGATCATCAAGCTTTTGTGGATCAAATTAAGGCTCTTCTGCCAAATTGAAGCAGCAGAATAACCCATACATTCATGCCAAGTCGTTTGGTTATGATTTAGATACTATCTAGAATCTCAATGAACAAGGAATGCAGAGATGAACATTTGCGTAGACTTGCCATCCGAGCTAGAGAATGAATTAGCCACTGAAGCTGCACGGCTAAACCTGCCCTTACCTGCTTATATCTTACGCATACTGTCTACTAGACAAGTTCTGAGCAATTCATCTAAGGCGGGTGCAGAGCTTGTTGCCTACTGGCAAAGCGAAGGAGTCATTCATTCACGACCTGATATTACCGCCAGTCAAGCCCACGCTCGATGTTTGCACCATGAAGCTGAAACACGCTCACAGGCGCAAAAACACGAATGTATCTGCTAGACAGTGATGTTTTGATTGATATTCAACGGGGTCATGCACCTGCAATTGCTTGGTCTTCCGGTCTTTCAGATATACCCAATGTTCCCGGTTTTGTAGTTATGGAGCCAATTCAAAACCCTGGCGAACGTCTCCCCATGCCGTTGGGTTTTCACCAAACCTGCTTTTCAGAAAAAAGTCTCTTCACCAACAATTAATCTAAATGGATAGATATTGTAAATTTTTGTAAAAGTACGTTAGATTGTATCTGCATACACAAAACAAATCAGGTGAATTCATGGCTGACATCGTTGATACCGCCGTTAATGCTGGTTCTTTCACCACCCTAGTTGCTGCCGTTAAAGCCGCTGGGCTAGTAGAGACCCTCAAAGGCGCAGGTCCATTCACCGTCTTTGCACCCACTGATGAGGCGTTTGCTAAGCTTCCCGCAGGCACGGTTGAAGGTCTACTCAAGGATCTTCCTAAACTTAAGAAAATTCTGACCTATCACGTTGTCTCAGGCAAAGTGATGGCGGCTGATGTCGTTAAGCTGAAATCAGCAAAAACGGTTGAAGGCTCAGAAGTAAAAATTGATGCCTCCAACGGGGTCAAGGTGAATGATGCTAAGGTCATCACTCCTGATGTTGCTGCTGACAACGGCGTGATTCACATCATCGATACCGTGCTGATTCCTGCGTAACCTATCGCTTGGATGGCACTAAAAGTTAATAGGTGAGTGAGGGGCAGTAGCGATCGATCGTTACTGTCTCTTGCTGTTTGAATGGGTTTATGTCCACAGTTTTAGTCAAACGATGAAGTCTACAGGCGAGATTTTGGTGATTGGGGGCGGTGTGATCAGCTTGGCGATCGCTCTAGAGCTAAAACGACAGGGTGCCTCGGTGACGATCGTCACTCGCGACTTCACTGAAGCCGCCACTTATGCCGCCGCCGGAATGCTTGCCCCTCAAGCTGAACAAATTCTCCCTAGCCCGATGCTCGATCTGTGTCTTCGCAGTCGTGATCTCTATCCCGACTGGACTCAAAAATTAGAAGAACTCACTGGGCTGAATCCGGGCTATTGGGCGTGTGGAATTTTGGCACCTGCTTATCAAAAAGATGCCGTCAATATTCAATCTTCAGAATCGGTTTGGCTCGATCGAGCCACCATTCATCAACGTCAACCGGGACTAGGCTCAGATGTAATAGGCGGTCAGTGGTTTCCTCAAGACGCGCAGGTAGACAATCGATCGCTGGCAAAAGCGCTGTGGGTTGCCGTTCAAGAATTGGGCGTTGAGATTAAAACTGGGATTACAGTCGAGAAAATTGTGCAGAATGGCGATCGGGTTTCTCATCTACAAACCTCTGCCGGAAACTGGCAAGCTGACCATTACATTCTGGCAACTGGAGCCTGGTCACAAACGCTTCTGCCGATTCCTGTGACTCCCAAAAAGGGACAGATGCTATCGGTGCAGATGCCCGACTCGATGTCTCTAAAAACCGTGCTGTATGGGTCAGACAGCTATCTCGTGCCTCGACAAGATGGACGGATCATCATCGGCGCAACTAGCGAGGATGTTGGATTTACTCCCGGCAATACGCCTTTTGGAGTTCAGAACCTTTTATCGGCTGCGATTCGGCTCTATCCAACGTTGCAACAGTATCCAATTCGAGAATGCTGGTGGGGGTTCCGACCTGCCACACCCGATGAGTTGCCGATTCTAGGGACAAGTCCCTATCGCAATCTCACCCTGGCAACTGGGCACTATCGCAACGGAATTTTGCTGGCTCCGATCACAGGTTTATTGATTGCGGAGTTTGTGCTTCATCAAAAATCGGACGCGTTGTTAGAGCATTTCCATTGGTCACGATTCGTAACGTAAATTTGGGCTAAATCATCCAAGTCTTGCCCCATCAGCTTTCGGAGTTGCGGTCGGTTCGTCTCGATTTCAGCCATAATTGAGACTCTCACTCTTGCTTCAATCTGAAAGCAAAAGGCAGGAAAAAAGCCAATGGTCGCTATCCCTACCTCGATCGTTTATCCCGATTCTGACGGGTTGCCGATGTCAGATAACACCCGCCAGTTTGAGTATATTATCTACGTTAAGAAAGGCGTAGATTGGTTATTTAGTGACGATCCACAAATTTTTGTCGGGGGAGATTTGCTGTGGTATCCCGTTGAAGGTAACAATAAGCTTCGCCAAGCGCCCGATGTGATGGTGGTATTTGGACGACCCAAGGGCGATAGAGGCAGCTACCAACAGTGGAAAGAAGACAATATTCCTCCGCAAGTCGTCTTCGAGATTATCTCTCCAGGCAATACGATTCCTGAAATGACTCGAAAGTTTCAGTTTTATGAGCGTTACGGCGTGGAAGAATACTACATTTATGATCCCGATCGCTTGAGTCTAGGAGGATTTCTTCGACAAAACGATAGGCTAGAAGCGATCGAGGTGATAGAAGGATGGGTGAGTCCTCACTTAAATGTGCGCTTCACCCTCAACCAAGGCGGGGGGTTAGAACTTTACCGACCCGATGGGCGACTATTTGAACGTTATGAGGAAATTGCTGCACGAGCCGAGCGAGAACGTCAACGAGCCGAACGAGCCGAGCAAAGGGCAACTCAGGCAGAAGCCGAGGTCAATCGCTTAAAAGCGCAGCTTAAAGCAATGGGTCACAGCCCAGACGATTTGATTGGAACCGAAGGAAAGGAATGATATGCAGACACTCAATAGACCTACAGAACATCCTTCAGAAGATGGTTTAGTGATTGCCGGACGCACGTTTCGATCGCGACTCATGACCGGAACCGGAAAATATCGCACCTTTGAGGAAATGCGCCACAGCATTGCAGCGAGTGGCAGCGAAATCGTCACCGTCGCTGTGCGTCGGGTGCAGACCAAAGCGCCAGGGCACGAAGGACTCGCTGAAGCTTTGGATTGGACAAAAATCTGGATGCTGCCCAACACCGCAGGCTGTCAAACGGCTGAAGAAGCGGTGCGAGTTGCGCGTCTGGGTCGAGAAATGGCAAAACTCCTCGGTCAAGAAGACAACAACTTTGTCAAACTCGAAGTGATTCCAGATGCAAAATATTTGCTGCCCGACCCGATCGGGACTCTCCAAGCCGCCGAGCAACTCGTCAAAGAAGGCTTTGCTGTGCTGCCCTACATCAACGCCGATCCGCTACTGGCAAAGCGATTAGAAGAGGTCGGTTGCGTGACGGTGATGCCGTTGGGTTCTCCGATCGGGTCAGGGCAAGGCATCAAAAACGCCGCCAACATCCAGATCATTATTGAGAATTCAAACGTTCCGGTGGTCGTCGATGCCGGAATTGGCGCACCGAGCGAAGCCGCTCAAGCGATGGAAATGGGAGCCGATGCACTGTTGGTGAATACTGCAATCGCTCAGGCAGTCAACTCGATCGCGATGGCAAGAGCAATGAATCTCGCGACTGAAGCAGGTCGTCTTGCCTATCAAGCTGGGCGAATTCCTATCAAGGTTTATGCGAGTGCGAGTTCGCCGCTGACAGGCACGATTAATAGCTAGGTTTTAGGTAGGCAGGTGATTGTTTGCCTACCTGTCTTTTTCTCTATTTATGACAAAAAGCTATAAGCATTAAAATTTCTTACCTTGGAATGAGAGCGATGACCAAAAGTTTGCTAAACTTAACAGAATAACTTCAGGAGAAACTCCTATGCGCTACACCGTTGAAGAAGGCGGACGTTTGAACAACTATGCGATAGAACCCAAAGTCTATGAAGCGACTCCTCCTACGGCTGCACAAAAGCGTAACTATCTGATCATGGGCACGGTTGGCGCTCTGCTTGTCGGTGGACTCCTTTATGTTGCAGTGGCTGTCTCATAAAATCTTTGATATTAAAAGCAAGACAGTTCCCTTGCTCAGTAGGATTCAAAATTTAATAGCTTAGAGCCAGGTTGCTTGCTGATGTGAGACCCTGGCTCTCGTTTGTCGCGTCATCAAGAACAGCAGCTACGATTCAGTAGCTGCATTCTATCGAACGATCGAACTCCTCTAGTTACGACAGAACGCCTACTATAGTCAGCAGCTAGACTGTCATCCAATTTCTGAAGGGTCTATTTCATCCTGACATTGGCTAAACTGGGTCGAAAAGAGTGACATCTCTATACCGTCATTTTGCGTGACTCGGATTACCGCTGATGCCACTCGTTGACCATCAATCTGTCTTTAGCAATTCTGTGACCGAGCTTGTTTCTGATCATCGCTCAAGCTTGAACCAACCCATTTACCTCCGTTTAAGATTGGCGCTCAGTCTTAACCTGCGTCGTCAAATTTTTATTGCCGTCTGTGACGATGTGCGACTGCGCGATCGCTTTGCGGCAAAACTTCAAGCAGATTTAGAAACGTCGCCCCTTAACTTTGGCGTTGAAGAGTCAAAATCAAAGCACATAACGAACGGCAAGGCAGACATTCCAAAACTGGTGACGCTCAATCTTAGTCTGTCAAACCCAAATCTTTTAGAGCAAATTCATCACTGGCGATCGACAAATTCTCGACGTATCAAATCGGCATTTGACCCGATCACCAGCTTTCAAATCATCGGCATTGAGCAGCTCACCCGCCAGCCCGTTCACCTTCAGAGCGACTTTCTCAACTCGCTGCAAATCTTAGCTCACCAGTTCGCTAGCGTAGACTTTAACCTAGTGCTGTGGGTATCGCGTCCTTGGTGTCGATCGATTTTGCAATCTGTGCCTGAGTTTTGGCAGTGGCACACCGGAATCTTTGAATTTGAAGGAGACCCGACTCCAGTTGGAGAGGCAAAACGAACCCCGCAAGTCATTCATCCGTCCACCGTCCGCCGTCCATCGTCCGCTGTCACTCAACCGCTCGTTGTCAGTTCTCAGCCGTTACCCATCCCCGCAAAATCGCAAGCAGACCTCGACCTCACCCATTTGGTTCTAGCTGCGGTAGAACAAGAGAGTGCTGCGACAGAAGCCAGTTCCCCACACGAGGTAGAGCACTCTAGCGAACCGCTTCGCATTTTGCAGCACCTAGAGGCGTTGCATCTTGAGCAAGCCCCTGCTGCCGCGCTCTCTGCTGCCTATCAACAGCTAGGAGACTGCTATCGAGAACGTCTTGAGCAAGGCAATTCATCGGCTGAATTGCTGACGATCGCCATCCACGCCTATGAGCAAGTGCTGCGTCTTTTAGAGCCAGACTCGTCTGAGCTACCAGATTTGCTCAACGACATTGGCAACCTTTATTGGATGCTGTCTCGTCAGGTAGATCAACTGCCAAATCTAGAAAAAGCGATCAAAGCGTATCAGTTCGCTTTAGGCAAGATCGATCCAGAAACGCGATCGCAGACTTACGCCATGATTCAAAACAATCTGGGTTCTGTGTATATCGATCGAGCCTACCGCGAAGATCCCGTAGACAACTTGCAGCAAGCGATCAAGGCATATCAAAACGCTTTGATGGTTCGCTCTGCTGCCGATGATTCGTCGCGATATGCCGCTACTCAAAATAATCTCGGCACCGCTTTCTGGAACTTGGCACAGCACAAAACGCCGATTCTGAATTTGCAGGGCGCGATCGGGGCTTACATTGAAGCGCTTCATCACTACGACTCAGAGCAGGAGCCATTTCACTATGCGATGATTCAAAACAACTTAGGCACCGCTTATTGGAACCTGTCTCAATGTCCGCGCAGCCATGACCCATCTGAGCAACTCAACGCCACTCCAGAAGACTTTTTGATGCTGGCGATCGGAGCCTATCGCATCGCCCTCATTTATCGCACGTTAGAATCGGCTCCTGCTGCCAATGCCGCTACTCAAAACAATCTCGGCACGGCTTACTGGCATCTCGCCAACTTGTCCTCAACTCATTACGACGACCGATCAGGCTATTTACGCTCCGCGATCTCGGCATATCAAGCAGCCCTCGCTGCCGCTCACTCTCTTGCAGAGGTCGGCGCACCCCCTTTGACGTTTGATGTGTGGGCAGCCCATAACAATTTAGGATCGGCGTATCATCAATTAGCCACCGACGATCGAGCCAGTCTGGAGGCAAAAACCCGATCGCACTATTTAGAAGCTTCGCTCTTTCACCACGTTCAAGCCGTGCAGGGTTGGCAAGAGAAACCTGATTTTTATCAGAGCGCAATGGCTCATCTTGTCCAGACTGTGAGAACGTTGCACGATCGTCAAGGCATTCAAGGACAAACCCTGGCATTCTCCAAGATTCCGGCTCCGTTGATCCCAACGGTGATGAAGCAGCTTTAGTGACGCTGCACTATGCTTCTCGCGATCGTCGCCCATACCACCGCAGCAGCACCCGCGCTAACCGCTCCGAATCGTGGCGCACTAACCCCGTTTCTTCATCTTCATGCATCACGTCGGCACGAATAATCCGTCGTCCGAGCTTCATCACAGCATCTCGATCGACCCCCACCGGATGCGAATGTTCTTCGGCATAGCGAATTAATGCTTTAGCAGAAGGCGGCTGCTTTTGCACCAATACGGCATCAAACAACGGCTTTCCGCACGCGAGGTCGATCGCTCGAATGTGATCAGCCACGCTATATCCGTCGGTTTCTCCCGGCTGCGTCATAATATTGCACACATACACACACGGGACTTGTCGTTCAGCGATCGCGGTTGCAATGGCGGGCGCTAACAGGTTAGGAATCACGCTGGTGTAGAGACTTCCTGGACCGATCACAATGTAATCGGCTCTATAAAGCGCCTCTAACGCTCTCGGCAAAGCAGGCGGGTTGGGAGGCGTACAGCCAATTCTCACGATCTTGCCATTCGCCGCCGTGATGCTCGATTCGCCCTCAATGCGGCGACCGTCTTCGAGTTCTGCCCAGAGACGCACATCGCTGAGAGTTGCGGGCAAAACCTGCCCCCGCACGGCGAGAACTTTAGAACTGGCGGTGATAGCTTGTTCAAAATCCCCGGTGATGTCGCTCAAAACCGTGAGGAACAAATTGCCAAAGCTGTGCCCCACTAATCCATCTCCGGCTTTAAATCGATATTGAAACAGTTCTGTGAGCAATTTCTCTTCGTCGGCTAATGCAGCGATGCAGTTGCGAATGTCTCCGGGAGGCAACCCGCCAATCTCTCGCCGCAGCCGCCCTGACGAGCCGCCATCATCGGCAACTGTGACGATCGCCGTGATGTTGGCGCTCGATCTCTTTAACCCTCTCAGCAACGTAGATAGACCTGTGCCACCGCCGATCGTCACAATTCTAGGACCGCGATTTAAGCGGCGCGCCGTCAGCAGCACATCGACTAATTCTTCATCGCGATCGGTCATCAACACGTTTGTCAGTGAGCCAAAGGTGCGAGTTTGTCCCCACAAAATCAGCAGCACTCCCACAATTAAGACGAGCGGACCACTCACATAGCTCGGCAGCAGACGGCTTAACGTTTCTAAAAAATCGGCGGCAAACTGCAACAGATAAAAAATCGGAGTCAGCTTTACCCAAATCGCCAGCCCCAAACTGACTAGCAGCACCCCTCCAGCACTGATTAACATCCAGCGTTTGACAAACAAACCTGGAGCCAGCCACTTAAACCACTGCCCCAGCCAAATCGGGGCCAACTGGCGAGATTCTTGCCGGATCGTCCGCATTGCCTGCTTGAGTAAACGATTTGTTGTCATTGGTGCTTTGTGCCCAGAACGGAAGAAAGGCTGACCAGAATTTTAGAGGAATTACTTGCCTTTGACAGCAGGATAACTCAAGTTTCTCATTCCTAATTGACAATGGGAAAGGAGAAAGTCGAGAACAGAGCAGGTCGGTTTCACTTTGAAAAAGGAAGCAGAAGGATTCTGATAAAGTCATAAGAGAGTGATAGAGATCATGACCTCAATTCAGTGATTTCTATTTTTAAGACCTAAGTCACCCGATCGCCTGTTCCCAATTCTCCTCAACCCTGTGGTCTAATTCTTAAACGAATGAGCGAACCGTTGATCGAACTGAGAGGAATTTGCAAGACTTTTGGACAAAACGTTGTCCTAGATCACGCTGACCTATCTATCTATCGAGGAGAAGCCCTCGCCATTATCGGACCCTCTGGTACAGGCAAATCGACTGTGCTGAGAATTATTGCTGGACTATTGGCTCCTGATGCAGGAGAGGTCTATATTGGAGGACGATTGCGGCAGGGATTGATCGAAGATGCCGCCGACCCGATTAATATCAGCATGGTGTTTCAGCAAGCGGCTCTCTTTGACTCGCTGACGGTTGGAGAAAACGTCGGATTTTCGCTCTATCAGCGATCGCTCCTTCCCCGCCGTCGCATTCGCGAACTCGTCACACAGCGATTAGAAATGGTCGGCTTGTCGGGCATCAGCGATCGCTACCCCTCAGAACTCTCTGGCGGAATGCGAAAACGAGTCAGCTTTGCGCGCGCCATTATGTCAAATCCAGACAACCCGAACGATACGCCCGATATGCTACTCTACGATGAGCCGACGGCGGGGCTTGACCCGATCGCCTCCACCGTGATCGAAGATTTAGTTAGGCATCTCACGGGGCAAGGAGGCTGTCAGAGCTATGTGATGGTGACTCACCAGCAGAGCACGATTCGTCGAACCGCCGATCGAGTCCTCTTTCTTCATCAGGGCAGGGTGCAGTGGCAGGGCAAAGTTCACGAGATTGACAGCACAGACAATCCACTCATCCGTCAGTTTTTTAGCGGTAGTGTAGAAGGACCCATACAGGTGATTGGATAAGCCTATGCGATCACGAATGGTTCGAGAAGGCTCGGTAGGGCTGCTGATTTTAGCGGGTGTAGGGCTATTTGGGGGCTTGATTCTCTGGCTGCGGGGCTTTAACCCAAGCAATCGCAGTTTCTCAGTCATAGTGGAGTTTGCGACGACGGGCGGCGTTCAGCCAGGGTCGCCTGTGCGCTATCGCGGGGTGACGGTTGGCAGAATTAGCCGCATCTCACCCAACCCCAATGGCGTGGCGATTCAAATCGATATCGCTCCTGCTGATCTGATTATTCCGCGTGACTCAGAGGTGACGGTCAATCAGGCGGGTTTGCTCGGCGAAACGGTTCTAGATATCATTCCTCGTAAGCCTTTGCCGGATGGCGTGGTTGCGGCAAAACCCCTCGATCGAGACTGCAATAAAGAAATTATTCTCTGTGAAGGCTCTCGCATCCATGGGACGTTGGGCATCAGCACCGATGAACTGGTGCGAGCCAGCATCAAGTTTGCCACAGTTTATAGTGATCCTCAGTTTACGGGCAATATCAACTCTTTAACCAAAAACAGCAGTGATGCCGCCGCTCAGATCGTGATTTTGAGTAAAGAAGTCACGGGCTTGGTAAAATCAGCCAGACAAGAAGTTAGCACGTTTTCTGGCACTGCAAAATCGATTAGCAACGCGGCAAATCAGTTTGGGCTGACGATCGGGCAAGTCAACAGTTTGATCACTGCCAATCGAGCCACTCTGGTTTCGACGTTGGATAATCTCAATCAGACCAGTGGACAGTTGCGATTAACGGTAACTAAGCTGAGTCCGACGCTCGATCGCATTCAGCAGGGGCAACTGATTCAAAATCTAGAAACGCTGTCTGCAAATGCGGCTCAGGCATCTATAAATCTGCGAGATGTGTCAGTCAGGCTCAACAATCCCTCAAATCTCACGGTCTTACAGCAGACGCTCGATTCTGCCAGAGCCACGTTTCAAAATGCTCAAAAAATTACGGCAGACTTAGACGAGTTGACGGGCGACCCTCAACTGCGAAACGATCTGCGGAATTTGATTAAAGGGTTGAGCGGGTTAACCTCTTCGACTCAGCAATTGCAGCAGCAGGCGCAGGTTGCCCAAGTGCTTGCACCCTATGCGGAGACTTCGCCGCAGTCTACGACCACTTTAGAAGCGACTGAACCCTCGTTTGGGATCACGCGATCGCCCTCAAGTCTTGCGCCTTCACCGACTCCGCCATAAAGCAGCAAAAGGTTGAAACAGGGGGTGCCAATGCCTGAAATTAGTCGTTTTTTCGGCATCATAATTGCCATGTACTACAACGACCACCCGCCACCTCATTTTCATGTACGCTATGGTCAACAAAAAGCGATCATTGAGATTCAGTCCCTTGCACTTCTAGAAGGGAAGCTTTCCCCCAGGGTGTTGGGACTTGTCATCGAGTGGGCATCTACTCATCAAGCCAAACTGCTGCAAAACTGGGAGTTAGCCAGACAGCAAGAGCCGCTAGAATCGGTTCAACCCCTAGAGTAAGGTTTATGCTCAAAGACATTGTTGCTATCAAACCATTAGAAGGCTATCAACTATTACTGCGCTTTGAAGACAGCATTGAAGGCGTGGTTGATATCAGTCAGTTAATTCAGTTCTCCGGGATTTTTGCCCCCTTGCAAG
>JBBQYE010000064.1:0-13160 GCA_038208945.1 Leptolyngbyales cyanobacterium
TACGGTCACCAGCGATCGCATCCTAGCAACTGCCGACCTCTACTACCTTTACATCCACGATCTCCTTGGTGTCTTTCGCGTCATCAACAAGCTGCAAGAGCTATTCCGCGCTGGCACCCTGCGGATATCTAGTGGCGAAGGAGCCTACGGACTCTACCGCTTTGATAAGCACAACATTCTGCGCTATCACCAGCGCGACAGAATGCAGGCATATCGCCGAGTCTTCGGCTACACCACTGTCAATCCGGGTGCAGGTGCCCGTCCTAATCCTCAATTTCATGGGTTGTTTAGCCACTTTATCGGCGAAGTTGCCAAATATTGGCGAGATAAGCGAATCAGCGATGTGATTCGAGAACGGGCAAATGATCCAACGTTTGGGTCGATGGCGATCGTGCGTCGTGCCGGACTTGACCTCCGCAACAATATGAAAAACGCCTCCTACGGCTATATCAACGTGCTGCGAGTAGAAACCAGTCAGGCACTAGCAGAAGCCTTTAAAGTGTTGGATTCTCAGGACTTGAAAGCTCAGTTTGGGGCAGACAACGCCTGGGAAATGATTGAACTGGTGCTGTGGCAATATTTCCACGAATCGGTTCACGCCAGCACTCTAAATCGTATGGCAGTCAGCGGACGTGAGATCATCCGCTGGTTGGCAGAACCCTTCGTCTTGCAAAAGAACCGTACCGACTTTGAAACTTTGCTCTATCGCATTGCTGAATATTCGGAAGAGTGGCTCTCTAGCACTGAAGGGATGCAGATGAACCGACCCACCCCACCACCGCGCCAGGTTTATATGCAAGGACCACCCCCTAGCGGTGCAGGACGCGACCCAGTGTTTGGGCGATCGAATGGTCTGATGCCGTCACAAAGAGTCGTGGGATAGGGTGATCGAGTTCTAAACTCCACGTTTCAAGCTCAGAAGCCCAATGTTTGAGTTCCGAAGGTGATCAGTTGAGTTCCGAACTCCATTGTTCAAGTTCTAAACTCTAAACTTCACGCTCAGAAGTCCAATGTTTGAGTTCCGAGCTTCATTGTTTGAGCTACAAAGTCCAATTTTCAGCCTCAGAACTCCATTGGTTGAGTTCTGAAGTTCAGGACTCTAGCGATCGGACTCAGAGCATCGTGATTGAGGTTCAAACCCAAAGTATTCATTCCTTAAAACTGAGGAATCAACGATGAACAGACAGAGCCAGTGGTTATTTGAGGCACCTGCTGAAACGATTGCTGGGAGGGAAGGGGAAAGCCCCAAACTACAGCTTCCTGTGCAAAAAAGTCCTCTCCGTTCTCGACCTGCTTTTCGTCTCAATAGACCGATTACTATCAAATCTGGAACCCTGCCACTCACCTCTATGCGGGAAACCGTGAGCAGATTTCCGCGATACAGCAACTCGATAACATCACTTCCGCCACAGGAACAACAAAAAATTGATCAGCTTGCTCGGCTGATTGTTAAAAGCTACCGTTCAGGACAGCAACCGATTCGCACGATTCGCCTGATGGGTCATGCTGACAAAGATACGCCCAGAAGACCAGAGTTTGAGCGGAAAATTAGTGGCGATCGCGCACTTCAGATCAAAAATGCGTTGATCAAACAAATTAACCAACCCGGAATCTCCTCACGCATTCGCTGGGAGGTTGTCGGGGTGGGTGCAAGTCAGCTAGTTGTGCAAACGCCAAGCACCGAAGCCGAACGATCGCGAAATCGCCGTGTAGACATTCACTTAATCACCGCCCCCTCTCCGACTCCTCCAGTTCCACCGACTCCTCCAGTTTGCAACCGCATCAGCACGAGCCAATGTGAGCAGGAATTTGAACGATGCTTAAACGTATCAAACAATCCTCTAGCCTGTCTTGCCAACCGCAACACTTGTTATCAACGGTGTTCTTCCCCAGCCCCCCCGACTCCCCCAACTCCGCCGTTACCAATTCCCCCGTCTACTCCGACTCCCCCAGTTCCTCGCACCTGTTGTATCCTCGCTCCGACTGTCAGCCCACTTAGCTCCGACTCAAATCTCGTTGATCCATCGAGTCTAGGAACCCATCGGACCAGCGAAGCGACTGGACTGATTTACACCGGGAAGGCTGGATTCTTTGACCTGGGGCACGCTCGCGATTTGTGTGATTTGACCCAGTATGTTTACGACCAGATAGCCGCCGTTCGAGGCGTGCCTGTCACCGTTCGTACTGCTCACGGAACAGCAGTTGTCCATACCGCTGTTCCCTCGTCAGACTGGATTCTATTGGCTCGATCAATTAGTTACGATGATTCATTTGCCTACGAAATCATGACCTATGACATCAGTGGAGCTGGATCACACAATTCTGCCTTTTCGCCAGAAGATCTTTGCTCAAACTATCTGGGAACGCTGTTAGCCGAGAAAGCTATTCTTGCAGGTGGAAATTTTGATGCGGCTGTCACGACCGAGTTGGCGACGATGATTCGACTGCTTGATGGTCAACCGAAGTCTGAGACCTTAAGAGCCATCAACTTAATCAACGGCTGCTGGATCAGCTTTACTGGGGTCACGGATTTATTTGATAATGCCTACCTCAAACGCCGCAACTTTGACCGACTTCCCTGGTATGCAGGACATTCTAGCGATCGCCCTGCACCTTCTTGGGTGACAGCAGGCTTTGGAGGTGTTGGCAGGTTCTACACATACACTCATACCGCGCGTCGGACAATTCCTCAAGCCGATTTTACTAGAGAGGTTACGCGCATTCGGACAGATGCAGTAGCGAAATATGGTCCGAAGTTCAATAATCCTCGCTGCCCCTGACACGAACAGACGTTAGTAACTCGGAAAGTAGCGAAGGACGGATTCAATGTATGGTTTTATCGGTTTAGTTCCAGTCGAAAATTGATCGATGGTTCAACAATGAGCGACTGTAAGGAAGAATCGGTACTCGAAGGCACGGGGTACCCACCTTCATTTCGTGCAGTGCGCCGATTATAAGGAATGATTTCCTGATTTGATTTCTAATGGAATATGCCCCATGATTATCGACTGCCATTGCCACGCTGGGAAAGGCGACTTGCTCACAGGTCCCTGGGATACTGATGCACCCATGGGCACCTATCTTCGACGAGCAAAAGCGGCGGGAATTAACAAGACTGTCATCTTTTCGCCCTTTCACAGCAACTATCAGCAGGCGAATGCCAACACGGCGAAGATTGTTGCCCGTGAACCCGATCGCTTGATTGGGTTTGCCTTTGTCCATGCCCAGCGAGACAAAGGACGCGTTGATCACATCATCAGAGAGGCTGTCACCCGCTGGAAATTTTGCGGCATTAAAGTGCATCGCATGGATGCACCCGCAACCCGTGAAGTGTGTGATGCTGCCCGAACGTTTGGCATACCGTTACTCTACGATCCAGTAGGTCAAACCGACTTAGTTGAACTGTTGGCATCCCAATATCCCGATGTCAACTTCATCATTCCCCACTTGGGCAGCTTTGCCGATGACTGGCGTGCTCATCTGCGAATCATCGACCAAATCGATCGCTACCCCAATGTTTATGCTGACACCTCTGGGGTACGTCGGTTTGATTACCTTGTGCAGGCAGTAGAGCGAGGGGGTGCCCACAAAGTCTTGTTTGGAACAGATGGTCCTTGGCTGCATCCAGGAGTTGAGCTACACAAAGTTCGGTTGTTGGGTTTACCACCTCAGCAGGAAGCTTTGATCTTAGGCAAAAATTTGCTGCGGCTGATTCAAGGAGTCAAGATAGCCTCTAAAAGCAAATCATCTTTGGTGCACTGAGCAGTGTAGGCTTTGACGCATCTCGTCTTCAATTCTGAACCGCTCTTAACGATCGAGATATCGTTCAAGCTCAAAAAACTCAAGCAGTGACTTTAACGAAGCGGTTTCAGCCGTGGGTGTAGTGGCTTCGATCGCTTGAATGGTAGCCGGATTCAAATATTGAAATACGTCATGAGTCAGTGTGTCGAGCGTACTTTCTGGAAACCCTACTAACTCAGACTTAAGCCGTGCAGCTCGACTTCTAGCAAAGTTCACCTGAAATCGACAACGCTTTAATAAACGCTGCTGAATATTTTGATAGAGCGCCGAATCATCCGATTCTAACCGATCAATAGTTTCGTCCAAAAGCAGCGGAATCACGTCTAAATTTTCTTCTAAAAACAGAAGGCTTCCTTCCTGGCTATAGACTTCGATGCCGTCGATTCCTAGTGCGCCGATGTCTGCTAGGGCAAGAATGCGCGCCACGATCGAGGGAGGATGCTGCACATCATATAAATCAGCTTGATAGATTGCCTGCTCGGTTGGAGCGTAGGTGCAAATCGTCGCCCCGATCGCTTCTTGAATGATTGCGATATCGCGATCGGTTAATTGGGCTGGACTGTCAGAATCGTGTTTTTGCAACTGCTGGTTTAATGCGTTGATGTAATCTAGTAACCGCTCAAAGCTTGCCCGTTCGCTGACACCGGGTTCTCGTCGTCGCGTTGCGTGGAGATCAGATTGGCTAATAAACACTTGAATCATGTCGTGAGCAGCGATCGATAAATCAAGCAGTAACTCGATTCGAGACAGGTCAATTGAGGGTTCCTGCTGCTGTAGCCATGTCTCCCAAACTGGAGCGATCGCTTTCAAAATCAGGGTTGACCGCCGCCGAACGTTCTCTAGATGCTCCCGATTGTGATAATAAAGCTGCTTCTCAACGACTTCTCGATCGAACTCCTGCAACGCAAACGCTTTAATTTGAGCAATGCTCTCGTCAATGCTCTGGGGTAGATTTGACGAATCGCATAAATAACGAAAAGACGGTTGTGAAGAGTCTCGATTCATAGATGCAAAGAATGCTTGTGTGATCATAGCTTTTCTTAGGAGTCAAAGCTCGTTAATTTTGCTGCTCTCTAACTGAGCGCTTGACAACCATTTTTAAGTGACTCGGAGGCGCGATCGTTAGCCCTCGACGCATCGGTTTAATCGGCTTGCGATTGACTAACGCTAAATCGAACTGTGACAGCGTGACTAAAACCAGCTTCATCTCAAACAGCGCAAAGGCTGACCCGATACAGCGACGATCGCCGCCGCCAAACGGTAGATATTCATAAGGTGAAAACTGCCGCTCTAGAAATCGTTCGGGTCTAAACTGCTTGGGGTTTGGGTAAACATCAGAACGCTGATGAGCTAGATAAATGGACGGCAGCAAAATTGTTCCCGGTTCGAGTGAGTAGCCCATTAAAGTCATCGGTTGCTTAACGATGCGCGGAAAGGCGTTGATGGCGATCGGATAGAGTCTCAAAGTCTCCTGACAAATGGCGCTCAAATAAGGGAGACGCGCGATCGTCATGGGGTCAGCATCAGAGCTAAGACGATCGAGTTCTGCCCTCAGTTTGCTGCGAACGTCTGGCAGTTGAGCGATCCAATAAAGTGCCCAAGCCAGAGCAGACGCGGTGGTTTCGTGACCCGCAAACAGCAGGGTCATCAACTCGTCTCGCAGTTCGGCATCGCTCATCGGCTCTCCGGTTTCGTCTCGTGCGGCAAGGAGCAACGCCAAAATATCGGTACGATCGGGGTCGGGGTGAGCGCGGCGATCGTCAATCTCTTCGGTTAGCAACTGCTTGATTTGCTGCTTTTGACGCAAAAACCGTCCCCACGGACTCCAAGCGCCCCAATCTTTCTGCAAAACTCGGTAATAGAGCAACATAAAACCCGTTGCCGATCCGAATGCTTCTAGCATTTCGACTAATACCTGCCGCAGTTGCTCATAGCGTTTCCCTTCGTGTATACCAAACACGGCGCTAAGAATTACTCGCAGCGATATCTCCTGCATTGCAGAACGCACGACAAATGGCTGACCAGGAACCCACTGACGGCTGACTTGCCGCGTGATATCTTGAATCAACGACCCATACGATCGCATCCGATCGCCATGAAACGGAGGCATCAAAAGCTGTCTCTGACGCTGGTGGCGCTTGCCATCTAGCAAAATCAGCGAATTCTCGCCAAGCAGTGGCTCTAAAATCTGATTGCCTTCTGCCGAGCTAACTTGATTGGGCTTGGCGGTGAAAATCGCTTCTAGCGCGTCAGGGCTACTAAAATAGAGCAACGGTGGCATCTGTTGCCCTAATGCTCGATAGGTGTCGCCATAATTACGAGCGCGAGCATCTAGACTTTCAAGGGGACGAAAAATCCACTGTAGGGTTTGCAGCCAAGGAGGAGTTTTGGGTCCGTTGGGTAATTGCATGAGTGTCTAAATTCCGCGTGTGTCTGTCTCTCGATCATCAACGATTCTTGACGACACCGCAAGGCGTAACAAAATTAGCTTAAATCGCCGCTGATGATTCCAAATCTACAGACGAGTGGAGAAACCTCAATGAAATCACTCTACGAATCGGACTTTTACGCCTGGACACAGCAACAGATCCACCTGCTAAAAGACCAGGCATGGCAAAGTTTAGATGTGCAAAATCTGGTTGAGGAGTTGGCAGACTTGGGAAGACGAGAGCGACAAGAGCTTAGAAACCGTTTGAGCGTGTTGCTGGGGCACTTACTAAAATGGCAATTTCAACCAGCGCAGCGCAGCAATAGCTGGTTAGCCACCGTCCGAGAGCAGAGACAACAGTTAAAACTGCTGCTAGAAGAGAACCCTAGTCTCAAGCCGTACTCCTCAAAAGCTTTCACGATCGCTTACAAACTAGGGTTAAACATTGCCGTCCGTGAAACAGGCTTACCCTATGAAACCTTCCCGATCGAGTGCCCCTACTCGTTTGAAGAATCTCTAAACGAGACATTCTTGACAGATTCCTCGATCGAATCCAATGCCTAAAATCCTTTCAACTAACCCATAATTGATCAACACTTGGCGTTCGGTTTAACCCATTTAGTTGAACCATTCAGGGGTAAAAAATATGGCGACCGTCCTCGATTTATCACCCATCATCCAACTCACCCCTGAGCAGTTCTACCAACTGTGCATGGCAAACCGCGATCTCTCGATGGAGCGATCGCCCAAAGGAGAACTAATCATCATGACCCCAGTAGGAGGCGAAAGCGGTAACCAAGAAGCCAGCCTGATCATCAAAGTCGGAATCTGGAACGAGCAAACCCAACTTGGACTTGTCTTTAGCTCCTCCACTGTCTTCAAATTACCCAATGGAGGCGATCGCTCTCCCGATGTTGCCTGGATAAAGCGCGATCGATGGGAATCGTTGACTCAGACCGATCGAGAAAAATTTTCGCCCCTCTGCCCCAACTTTGTGATTGAACTGCGCTCTCGTACAGACCGATTGGCTTCACTACAAGAGAAAATGCAGGAATATTTGCAAAGCGGCTTACGTCTCGGATGGTTAATCAATCCTCAAGACCGCCAAGTTGAAATCTACCGATCCAATCAACCCATAGAAACGCTGCCCTATCCAGTCACCCTGTCCGGCGAAGACATTTTACCCGGCTGCGACCTGCTAATTTCTTAGCCCATCGCAGCTTAGAGCATAACAGAAGGAAACTCGATCGACCCGACTCTGCCACGACGCTGATCAAAGACCTGATTCACATTCCTGAACGAGTCCAGGAGGGCAATTTTGTCCTGCGGCTGACCTCGGTACCCGATGACTGACCAAGACCTTCGGTACTGGATTCTACCTCTGGCTAGTGCGCCGAGCTTCGCTCGGCGCACTAGCTTTTGAATCAAAAATAACGCTAAGGAATTTGCGGGCAAGATTAGCGAATGATCAGTGGACAGAATCGGTCGAAAAACACATTAAACCAGATGAAGACTAAGGTTGGACTGAATAGTACAGCAAACAGGGGTGTTACAAGCGTAATTCAACTCGCTTCAAGGAGCCGAATCCTTGATTCCCTGGTTGAACTTCTGTGCAGCACACAGAAGTTCAGAAATCTAGCTACTTCCCAAACTTGTTTCTCTACGGTGATTTCAGGACCTAATTCTAAGCTAGAAAAATAGAGTGGACTAAAAATGGACTGAAAATAGAGCCTCTTTTTGACCTAGTTTGTCGGGGTTGATCCCTGTGATGATCTGTCAGTGCATTTTACTTCAGCCTTGCTAGAACAAACGTGACATCTTCTGGAGGCAAAACGACAGGGGCTACTCATCCCAACTGTCTTGTTTGAGACTAAGAGTGAGTCTTAAGAGTAGTCTTAAATAAGACGATCGAGCGTTCATAATCGCCTAAACGTGTATTACTAATCGCTAGACGGTTAGCTCCTAAGAAACACACTACAGAGTAGTAGGTTTAGCGATGGCAAGCTAGTCCATGAGCGGCAAGTCACCCTAGATTTAGAAGTCGTTACCTGTGGTCGGGGGGTCAATTGCAGCTACTCATTCTTTGAAACCAACCATCATTTGTCTCGATCGCAGGCAACGCTCAAACGCAAGGGTGATGACTGGGACCTACACAACGGCAATCCCAAAGGGCTGCAATTGGCGAATGGAGTCTTTTATCAAGGCAAGCGATTCGCTAAGTCGGATTGGGCTTGTCGGCTGCACTCCTCAGCCTGTGTGGATGGAGCCTGACGAACGGCAACAAAAGCGCGATCGCCAAGTCGGTGAATCTGCTGTTTGCTGTCGCGGGGGGCACCTACCTGCTCAAAAAAGAAAGCGAGCGTAAACCTGGATAGACTCACTTCCCATGTCACCACGATCGACGGTCAAACAACTGCCCAAGGTGATTTAAACCAAGTTAAACAAGCAGCTTAGTGCCAATGGTTTTAAAGAGCATCAGGCATTAGTCGATTGGCTAGATTCCCAGGGCTATCAAATCTCTAAGTCATCGGTGCAGCGCCACAGCAAAGATCTACAAGAGCGCGTCGAACGGGCTGAAGACTCGGCGTTTAAAGCACGAGCGATCGCCGAGGCGTTTCCCGACTCTGACCCCAGAATGGGCACCGCTCTGACGGGGCTGATTCAACAGGAGCTTTTAGAGTTTGTGATGGATGGGGGCTTCAGTCTAGAGGATTTAAGTCCGATCGAGATCGTTAAAGCGATCGGCGAAATCAACCGCGCCGATGTCGCCCATCGCAAGTGGCAGCAAGAAATTCAAGAGAAGCTGCAATCGACGATGGAGTCGCTGTCCTGCACGCGGCTTCAGCGCCAGTGTCTTTTTAAATGAGTTTGCCTTCCACCAAGACAGTCGAGAGATTTGGAAAGTCATGTTCTCGATCGTGTCCAACGGCTTCATGCTGCAAGTCACCAGCACGGGTAACGGCAAAGACAACAAGTTTTATGAGCTGATGGAATCGCAAGATGAGCTTTGGAGTAAGCACCGAGTCAATATCTATCAGGCAGTTGCAGATGGGCTGCCCCGCGATGTAGAAATGCTACGCGCCGCCCTTAGTGACCCCGATGCCTGGGCGCAAGAGTATGAGTTGCAGGGGTTAGACGGAGCAAGGGCTTGACTACCCTATGAGCTAATCGAAACCTATGAACACGCCGACGCAGATAAGACAGATCTCTATCAAGGCAGACCGTGCTTTATGGGCATTGATATCGCCCGTCGTCATAATCTATGAGTAGCGTGGGTTCTAGAGCAAATCGGCGATGTCTTGTGGTGCAGAGAATTAGTGGAGCTTAGACGTGCCAGCTTTGCAGAGCAAGATAAGGTCGTCGATCGGTGGATGAAACGCTATCAAATCGAACAGATGGCAATTGACCAGACGGGTATGGGTGAGAAAACAGTCGAGGATTATCAACGACTCTACGGTGAATCAGTCGCAGAAGGAGTCACGTTCAGCGCACCAACTAACCTCAGCCTCGCCACGATCGGCAAACAAAAGTTTGAGGCGAGGAAGATTCGCATTCCTGCACGGGCTGAAGTCCGGCAAGACTGCACAGCCTCAAGAAGTCCACCACGGCGATCGGCAATGTCCACTTTGATGCCGATCGTGAAAATGGCAGTCGCGCCGATCGCGCCTGAGCACTTTTCCTCACCCTCTATGCAGCCGGAGAAGGGGCAGTCGATTGGTCGGGCTTTGAATCCATCAGCAAAGGAGCCGGAAGCAGCCCCTACGACTTCGACTTTGCAGATGAGTTGTCAGACTTTAGCGGCTGGTCTTAAGAGCGCGGCTCAAACGCCAAAAAGATTGCCACCAGAAACGTGAACGGGTTCCCCGCAGCGGAGCTGTTTGCGCCCAGGGCGGCAACGAAACCCACAATCAGCAAGACCCACAAAAATAATGTCATCCAGGATTCCAATCAAGGTTAATTCCAGAATGGCAGCCCCTTCACCTGCAAGTCAGGCTCAAGTTTTGAGATCCAAGTCTGGACGTTATTGGATTGTCCGATCGTTAACGTTCAACAAACGTCCCGCCTCAAACCCGTACCAGTAGATAATCTGGACGTTAGGACGTTTAGAACATCACTTTTTCAACAAAAAGGAGAAAGAAGGGCAGGGAAGAAAGACACTATCCCCACTAGAAAAAGGGTGAAAAATAACGTCCAGCCAAGCTTGATGTCCTGACCCTACTCTGAGAGCGGCTTTCAGGCTGGACATTAATGGGGCGTTAGCTGGACGTTATCAATTTTGAGCGTCGTGCACAACCCGTACACAAACCCTGAATCAATCTGGCTATTTCTGATAGTGTCTGACCGATTAAGGTGCATCTGTTTAAACGACGAAAGCCAGTCAATGACTGGCTTTGTGCCTATCGGAGCGACAGGATTTGAACCTGCGACCCCTACTACCCCAAAGTAGTGCGCTACCAAGCTGCGCTACGCCCCGATGTCGCTTAACAAATATAGCATAGGAGATTGCATCCAACCAAGCGGTCAAAAAACTTGAAGCGTCTGAAGAGCGGGTAAGAGATGAGCAACGGCTGAGGCAGACCAAAACCCTTCACCTCGGCGACCTGTGAGGAGGATTAATCGAAGACTGTAGGCGTGGGGATAGCCTTCAACTTCTAGCCAGAGGAGAGCGCTTTCGGCTTCGCAGGCGATCGTTTCTTGATCCATCAGTTCAGTGGTCATTTGCTGCATCGTGCGGCTGAGTTGTTCAAGCAGACGGGAAAAGTCTTGTAGTTCGAGTTCGGTGAGTTCGATCGCCCAGTGGTCTCCGCCGAGGAGTCCTTTAAATTTGGGGGCTTCGGCATCCCAGCCAATACGCCAATCGCTGCCGCTTTTTAATAACCGTCCCATTATATTTAGGGCTTGAGGAGTTGAGCACCGCTGGGTTGAATCGGGCGATCGGGAATGGTTGGAGGGAGTTGGGGGCGGGAAGCCGGGGCTGTAGGCTGTTCAGCCCTACTGCTGAACAGGTTTACAAAAGTTTGAACGAGAGTGTTGCGCTGCTTGAGGGTAAGGCGGTTAATGACAGCACGATCGCGGTCTAAAGGATTTTTTCTCAGGTTGTTTGAGCCGGGATAGTCGGAGTCAATGATGGGTTCGTTGATGCCTAGATAGTCGCCTAACGTCATTTTCCAGTCGAGGCGGTAGTTGATGGGGCGACCTTTGACATATTGGTGATAGCGAATCATGCGGCTGACAAGGGTATTGTTAGGGTCAACTTTTTTAGTTTCACGGTTGATGTATTGATTTTCTAGGGGCAGGTCGGGGATCTGCTCATAGACTTGCTTCCAGGCATCTTGGGGTCTAACAGCTTGGGCAAGGGCTGGGGTAAACTGGAAGAAGAAAGTGCTAAGGACGAGGGCAGCGATCGTGAGGGTGGTTTGCTGAATGGGGCGCTTCATAAGATTGCTCAACTCTCTAACTTCATCCTTCATCATTAGTACTTTATCTCATAGAACTATTTGAGGATTATTTTGTAGCTTACCCGTCTTACATGAGACTACTGCTGAGACTTAGGATGAGTCTTATATGCGACAAATGCGACGAGCAATGTTCTTCTGCGGTGGGCGTATCGTCGGGATCAATATCGTCTTCTAACAGCACAATGACTCCAACTCGATCGTGTTTATATTCAAGCAGAGGACGATCAATCGTGAGTTATCTGTTGCTGTCGATCGTGCCTGTGACTTCAAGAAATTAGCGAACGATCGCTGCCTTGTCGATAAACACTTCGACAGGTGACACATCTTCTAAGATTTCCTTACCGAAGACTTCGATGTAGGTAGCGATCGCTGATTTCACATCGGATAGGGCTGCTTCATAGGTATCACCTTGTCCGACGATCGCTCCGACGATACCGATCGGGTAGGCGACGTATCCATCGGAATGCTTTTCGATAATGATTTTGAACTGCTTCATAGTTTTTACACGTAGCAGAGCGAATTCTGTGTTCAGTGTATCGCAGTTGAATTCGCGTTACTTCACGTCTTCGGAGACTCCTTCGAGAAAGGCGATGAAGCCTTTACCCCAGGGGTTTTGCTCTGCAAAGTGTTCTCCGACTTTGAGGGCTGCTTTTTTGCCGCCGTTGTAAAGTCGTTTGAGGCTCATGAGGTCTTGCCATTGCGGAAGTTGCTTGGCTTTGATCTCTGTAAATTCTGCATCAATGATTCTGAGTGCTTGTTGCTCGTTTTCTACGAACGTGTATTTGTGCTCTAAGGAGCGAATGATTTGCACGATCGCATCGAGGGCTGTGTCGCTTTCTGGCTGAGTAGGATTCACAATCATGTCCCCTTCAACGTTTCCGGCTGCACCGTGGACTGAGCCGTGAAAGTTCATCTGAATTTTGGATTGGTTAGACATGGGGGTGACTTATGGGTTGGGGATTGACTGAACGGATATAACTTTTTGCAGATGATTAGCAGCGATCGTCAAAAGTGCTTGGGTAGTGCCATCAGGATTGACAAATTCGACTTCAAAGGTTTGACCGTTGGGATAGACGTGGACGATCGCGCCTCGATCGCCTTGCTTTAATCCGTGTTCTGGCAGGCTGTGAGTCAGGGCGACGACATCTAATTCTTGAATCTGTATATCGAGTTGTGGGTTCATGGCGATAGCTCACAGAGGATGGGCAGTCACAAAGCGAGGAGACGTTTCTCCTGTATCAATGATCCAGACAGTGCGAAAGGCGACAATGGCTCCGGTGGGTGTGGTGATTGTGCCTTCGATGACATACTTCACGCCGTGAGAAGTCTCGATCGCATCTTTGACGGGTTGAGAGGTGGCAATCTGGAGAAGTGCTTGCTCCAGAATAGCGACATTCTCATCGCTGAAGCCAACTACCCGCAGCCGTTTGGCTTTAGAGCGACCGACGGAATGGGTTTCTGAGAGCAGGTAT
>JBBQYE010000065.1:0-13117 GCA_038208945.1 Leptolyngbyales cyanobacterium
TAGCTCAGTTGGTAGAGCGCTGCAATGGCATTGCAGAGGTCAGCGGTTCGAACCCGCTTAGCTCCATTTCTGTCTGGACGCGACATTGTTAATTTAGGCATCTATTTGCCGCTGTGGCGTGGTGGTGTTGTGACTGCCTTCGATATAGAGGTCACACGCTGAATTTCACGTTCTACATAAAGCGTCTCTTGCTCCAATACTTCGTGTGGTAGCTAGTTCAATTGTCTGATCTGTTCTGGTGAACACTGCGGGGCACGATTAACGTGACTCTGACGGCGATTCCTTAAGTGGATGATTTAATGCCATATTTCCAGTCAAGAATGCTTCTTCTTGCTCAGACTTAGTGACTCAGTAGGGGTCTTCAATTCGTTGCAAGCGATTCGCTATAACTAGGGAAGAGCCTATCTTAAACGTGTGGATTAACGGATGAACATTAACTCTCTAATAGGCGTTGCATTGCTGACGATCGTGGGGTTAGCAATGCCCGCGAAAGCAGATCAAGTGCAACCCACGACTCGACAAATTTTAGAGGCCTGTGTGCAAAATCGGGCTGAGACATTACCCAACCCTTTTAGCGATGTCTCACCTAATCATTGGGCATTCAAAGCGGTGTTGACGATGCACTATTGTGGGGCTTTTCGTCAAGCGACTCCTCTTCGCCTGATTGAGCAATTAGTTAATCAGTCACCCAATAGCGCTACACCTGTTCCCACACGATCACAAGTCCCAGTGCAAGGCTGATTAAGCACCACAAAAGCCGCTGCGTTTTTACCTGGGTTAGCTCTTTGGTGACCCGCTTCATCGGTTACCGCAGATCTGCCTCAGATTCTCTAGCGCGCTCTGCGGTTGCGGTCTGGTGGGCTTCTTGGCGATCGAGGTCTTGACTAGCCTTGAGAAACTGACGGTCTGATTTGCTGAGACGTTTGCCCTATGACCAGACTGAAACACAGCACGGTTTCTAAAAATCTTCCTAGACGGGCGGTGAGCGACAAATGAGCGTAGCTACGCCACCAGGTTCCGACATCAACGGTAAGCCAAAAACTACTCGCCAGAGACGCAATCAGTGAGGCATAGCATTGCTCTGGCGTGGTTTGCTGGATGCCGATTAGGGTCATATCTGCTACGCCGCACCGCACTCCGCTGGCTTTTAGGCGATGCATTGTTCTTACTCGCAGACTTGGCCTGTCCACCTGCCGAGAATTAAAGATATAGCAAAGCTCACTCGATTTTAGAGCCGTGTAGAGATCTAAATCAGCCTGTCTGACGACATAGCTAGGAGCATCTTGCTTGAGGCTCCCACCTACTTGATAGTTGTAATCAAACATCGATTGGTCGATCGCAGAGGGTCAATAGCCGTCGTAGTCGCTTATGAAACTTTAAGATTGATTGGGTGATCGTCAACGATGAGAATCTGAGCTTTTTTAGAGGTAGACATAAGGATTTGATGAGAAGTTAATTCCGTCTCAGAAATCGTGTGACTTCAGAGGTTTGATTCACGATCGATGTCTGCCAGAATTTTTTCTGCTCGATCGCACAGCGCCTGATGACACTGCCCATTGCTTACGAGAATGCCGCCCCACTGACTCACATCTTTCTGGTTATAGAGCAACGGCGACCCGTCAAAGTGGGTAAATTTTCCGCCCGCTTCGGTCAAGATTAGCTCTGGAGCAGCAAAGTCCCAATCTTTGGGGGCAGACTTGCCAGAGAGAGAAATGTAGACATCGGCTTGCTGTTCGACGATCGCTGCAATTTTGCCTCCAACACTGCCGACTTGACGCTGATCTTTACCAGGAAATTGCTGCATCAGTTGGTCAAATCGTTGGTCGCGATGACTGCGACTTGCCACGATCGTCATTTCTTCGGGCTGATTTTTGGCTGAGACTTTAACAGGCTGAGTGTGGGAGGCTCCGGCTTTGCAAGTTTCGACAAATGCGCCACCGCCCAACGTTGCAAAGTAGAGTTTGTCTTGTTCGGGGCAGGCAACGATCGCCAACACAGGGCGACCCTGATGCGCTAATGCCATGTGAACCGCATATTCTCCAGTGCGATTGATAAAGTCTTTGGTGCCATCTAAGGGGTCAATAATCCACACCCACGGGCGATCGAGTCGGTCTGCGATCGGCTGTGATTGAAACGTTTCCTCACTTAAATAGGCAAAAACTTGCAGTCCCAATGCAGCTTGCAGGTTGTCGAGAATATATTGATTGGCGGCTAAGTCAGCCGTCGTTACCGGACTTTCACCCGCTCGCTCAATGCCAAATGAGGTTCGTTGCGCGGCTGAGAGAATCTCGGCAGCCCCCCACCCGATCGAGCGAGCGATCACCAGAATTTCAGCCCAATCTCGCGGCAAAGTATCCAAATCAAACATCCTCAGCTATGGAAGAAAAATAAAGACAGCTTATCAAGACCCTTAGATATTCATTGTATTTGGGATTTTCCCTAGCAATTCAAGAAAGATATAGTGGCGACGATCGAGCAAGGAGCGATCGAGATGACCTATCTAAGCCGCTTTGCAGCTTTCTTCAAAACGACAATCGTCCGTTTAGTAGAGATAAGAACCAAAACTGTAATCATTAATACAACTTCTGGAAGAGTGCTTGATCAAAAGCTCGCCTCTATTATTTAAAGGGTAAGCGGTGAGTCAGATTACAGCTTACAAAGCTAACCAACTAAATAAAAAGTAAGGAGCCTATCATGAGTTTAGAAGAGAAAGCGAAGGCAGCAGGTAAAAACATTGAAGGTAAAGCGCAAGAAGCTTTAGGAAACGTGACGGGTGATGTTGGCGACCAAGCAGCAGGCAAAGCTAAACAGGGTGAAGCTGCTGCTCGCAACGCTAAAGAAGACGTGAAAGATGGCGTTAAAGATATCGTCGATAAAGCGTAGTCAACTCTCAAATGGGTCTAGATAATCTTGAGTTATCTAGACCCATTTTTGTTTAGAAGCGTCGGATATTCATTCACTTCGTTGTAGATTTAACAGGAGGTTTTGATGAGGTTACCTCATTATTTTCGTAAGGCTCTCATTGCTTTAACGCTCATTTTATCCCTGACGATTACAGCCTGTGGCGGCACTGCTGTAACGGCTAAGACCGTTGATAAGACTGGGATTAGCAACACTCAGAGCTATGGACAAATTGAGCGAGGCACTACTCAGCAAGGGCAAAACTTTGGAGAGTGGGTCGTGCAAACGGGTCACGGGCTAGTCCAGGATGCTTATGTTCGAGGGAGTGATAAATTAGGGGTTGTGATTTCATCTCAAGTCCGTCCTACCGAAGTTCGTACTTTGGCGAAATCGTTAGTTCAAGGCTTTCGGAAGAACGCGCCCGATCGCGACTTAACTGTTTTAATGTATGCTCCTGACAAACAGTTAGTTCTGACCGCAAAATATGACAATAGCACCAAGCAAATTCAGTATGGAACAAGCAGCTAAACAACGCTGTTTCTGACTGAAAAACGACGACACAGGAGTTTAACTAAAATGCCTAGCAGCGATGATTACAAACGTCAGGTCATGCAAGACTTGGCTCGTGGAGACAAGGAATCTGCGGACGATGTTATTCCCACTGATTCGGTAGAGAACTATCAAAACTTTGACGATTTTGCTCAACGATCGTCGAAAGAAGAACGGCGACAATTGTTTGGCAAATCGTTTCACCCCGATCGGATTCCTTCAAACCAAATGGAACCCGAATTGCAAAAGGCGATCGCCCAAATCAAACCCAATGAGCGGGATGATGTCGCCAAAGAATTTTTCAATCAACTCAAAAAGCGGGGATTGCACGATCGTGACCTAGAAAAACAACTGGGGCTTTCGACTCACAACCCAAATCACATGAAAGCCGATGATGTCAGCAAACTGGCAGCATTCACCTATCACAATCACCCTGACATCTTCCAAGAGGTGTTGGCAGATCAGCCTGCGATGATGAAGTTTCTCAGCAACCCGATGGTTGGGGCAGCGCTGGGCGCGATCGCAGCAAAGTGGTTTGGCGGTCACAAATAGCTCAAGTTTCAGATCAATCATGAAGGGAGGGGAGTCATAGCTCTCGTCCCTTTTTAGTTTTTGGTAAGTTCTCGCGCTCGAAATTATTGTGATGTCCTGACTTTGTAGCAGTATCATGGGCATCATAAAATTCGTTGGGTCGGACGTTTGGCATCTTCGACCCTTAAAGCTGTGAGGGTTGTTTGTGAGAAGGCTTCATCTGTCGGGTCATTGGGTGCGTGTCGGAATCGGAGTCACGTCGATCGCCGTGTTGAGCGTGTCCACTTTAGGAGTTTCTGTTGCAGAGTCTCCTCGCTTCCAAGGCACGATCGCTCAGTCTACGTCCGTTCCTCAAAAACCGCCGACTTATGTTCCGGCTGCCCCTCCCCCTCTAGCTCCCCCGCTACCGAGTCAGCGACAGCAAGAAGACCGCTCGGTCGGCGAAGACTATCGGGTGAGTGCCCTTCAGCCCGACTATCAGGGCAATCTTTGGGTCGGCTCGTGGCAAGGTTTAGCGAAGATTAACCCCAATACGGGCAAAGTTTTGAGTCGGATCGCGATCCCGAATCGCACGATCGGAGCCTTAGCTCAAGACAAAGTGGGACGAATTTGGGTCGGCACCTACGAAGGACTCTTGCGCGTCGATCCCCGAACCAATGAAGTGACCGCGCAGAACTTTCTGCTGCCGTCTAATCAAGTTTTGTCGTTGCTGATCGACCAACGAGGCTATCTTTGGGTCGGCACTGACCAGGGATTAGCGCTGATTAGTCCTGATCAAGGCTTGCTGATGACGACGCTCAAAAATTTGCCTGGAGTGAGTGCAAACGCGCTGAGTTTAGACGCAGACGGTCAGCTTTGGGTCGGAACGCTAGAAAGCCTGGTGCAGGTAAATACTGCCAGTGCGCGAGTGATGAATCAAATTTCAGACATTCCGGGAGGGGTCGTGCAAGCGCTCACCCTTGACTCTAGAGGATCGCTATGGGCAGGCACCCTCGGCGGCTTGCTAGAGGTCAAGACTCGATCGGCGCAAATTCAGCGATCGGTGACCCAACTACGAGGACGCAACGTTCTCTCAGTCCGCTTTGACGACGTAGGCAGCATTTGGGTTGGCACCAATAACGGACTCTTTCGCCTCAATCCTGATAATGGCGCGATCGTCGGTCAGGTGGGCAGTTTGCCGTCGAGTCAGATCCTCGCACTGTCTCCTAACACAGGAAACAAACTCTGGGTCGGCACCACTGATGGGTTGGCGTGGGTGAGTCTCAGCACCTATCGAAGTCAACCTCATTTTACTTTTAGCAAAAGCAATCCCTAAGAAGGCTAGAGAAATAACTTGGACAGACAAGGGGCTTAAGCCCCTTGTTTAGCGCGAACTGTTCCTGTGAAAGGTTCAACTTATTTTTACTAACCTCCTAAGATAGTCAGTCTGAATTCTCACTCATGACGGGAGATGAGTAAGATAGATTTATTTTCCTTCATTTCGGTTTGTTACCAACATGCCAGTTACGCCCCAGCAGTTGATTCAGTGGAAGCAGCAGGGACGCTCGATCGTCGCCCTCACCGCCTGGGATTATGTATTTGCTCAAATCTTAGACCAGTCGGGCGTGGATGTGATTTTAGTGGGCGACTCGCTGGCGATGGTGGCGTTGGGCTACGAGACGACGCTGCCTGTCACCCTTGATGAAATGCTGCACCATGCCAAAGCCGTTCGTCGTGCAGTCAAACAGGCATTGCTCGTCGTGGATCTGCCCTTTCTCAGCTATCAAGAAAGCATTCAGCAAGCCATTCATTCCGCAGGTCGGGCGCTCAAAGAAGCGGGGGCACAGGCAGTCAAACTGGAAGGAGGCTATCCGGCGATCGCCCAGACCGTCGTTCATCTGGTTCGAGCAGGAATCCCGGTGATGGGGCATATCGGGCTGACTCCACAATCGGTTCAGCAGCTAGGATTTCGGCAGCAGGGAAAATCACCCGCAGAAGGAGAACGCATTTTGTCAGAAGCGATCGCCCTCGAACAAGCCGGGGCATTTGCGATCGTCATCGAGCACGTTCCGTCTGACTTGGCGCTGCAAATCACTCAAAAGCTGACGATTCCGACGATCGGGATCGGGGCAGGCGTTCACTGTGATGGTCAAGTGTTGGTGACGACCGACGTATTGGGTCTGGGCACCTGGAAACCCCCGTTTGCAAAATCCTATGTCAATCTGCACGAATTAATCACTCAAGCCGTGCAAGATTATTCAGGAGAGGTGCGATCGCGTCAATTTCCACCGTCTGACAGTCCCTAACCCCTTTTTTGCAAGATCCAGTCTACGGCAACGGCTAAATCGGCAGCAATATAATCCGGTTTAGCGTGATGTTGATAATCGCCACTGAGGACTCGATCGCCATATCCCGTTTGCACCAAAATCCCCACACAGCCAGCGTTGTGTGCCATGTCGATATCGGTGGCTTTGTCACCCACCATAAAACTGTGAGCGATGTCTAAATTATGCTCCCAAGCGGCAGCGACGAGCATCCCCGTGTTGGGCTTGCGCCACGTCGTCCAGCGCGTAAATTCTGCCTGGGTGCCGCCTTCAGGAGGGCTGAGATGCGGACAGTAATAAAGGGCATCTAATCGCGCCCCCGCTTCGGTGTCGAGAAGGTGACACAGCCGATCGTGCAGTGCCTGAACGTGACGATCGGGATAATATCCCCGCGCCGGTCCTGACTGGTTAGAGACGAGACAGCAAAACAGCCCCGCATCATTGAGGTGCCGCACCGCTTGAGCAACGCCCGGAATTAAGTGCAGGTCTTCGACGTGGTGAATATAGCCCGCCTCTTGATTGAGAACGCCATCTCGATCAAGATAAACGGCAGGTCGTGCCATAACGTTAGCCACCCCAGACTTTAGAGAGGATGGTTTGCGGTGAGATATCCGCCATGTTTCCAGTCGGAGACTTGATGCCAACAACCCGATCGCTCTTGGGCAATAGTTTGTCGGGATCAGTCGGACCAAACAGCGCCAGGGTAAAAGTTTGAGCCGCAACCGCTAAGTGCATCGGAGCACTGTCCGTACACAGCATCAAACTCGCCCCGGCGATCATTGCCACCAGTTCACCCACATTGCTCGGAGCCGTGACTTTAAGCTTGGGGGCAGCTTGCAGCAGACTGGCAACAAACGCCCCATCGTCAGGACCTTTGACCACGACGATCGGCAAATCTGGCTGCTTTTGCTGAAAATCTTGGATGACGACGTTCCAATTTTTGACGGGATAAATCTTGTCAATGCCTTTCATCTGGGCAAGCTGACTCGACCCGCCATGAATCAGCACATAGCCGCCGTTTTGAATTCCTAGCCGCTTGCGCTCGTTGTCTGACCACTCCAAATCTCTAGCAGGCACACTCACCGCTAACTCTGGACACGGCTTGTCAATGCCCAACCCCTTTAGCAAGTCGTGATACATCGCTGCCGCATACTGATCTTGATCGAGCAGAACGGCATTTGTCAGAAACAAATCTCCGCTGCCACCCCCATAGCCAACGCGAGTCGGAATCCCGGTTAGCCACAGCAGAAACCCAACCGCGCGGCGCTGCCCTAACGAAATAGCAATGTCGTATTCACGATCGCGCATCACCCCCAAAAGATTACCAAAATCTGCCAAACTATTGCTACCCTTAAAATCAAACAAAATCGTGTCATGAACCGACTTAGAAACCCGATAGGCGCTCTGCGATCGCGGCTCAACCACGACATCAATCTGCGCGTCAGGGTAGGTTTTTTTCAGATCATCTAAAGTCGGAAAAAATAGGATTTGATCCCCAATTCCACCAGGGACAAGGGCAAGAATTCGCATAATCGTTTCTTTACGCTTCTTAAAGCTATATTCGCTCTTAATTCTAGGGGAAGATATCCCTAGTCAAACGATTTTGGGATTTGGATTTTGAATTGATTGAATTTTAGAGCAGCCCTTGAGGAATTGCGTGTAATCCAGATTCTAATCAACGCCCAAACTCTAAAGTTAAAGGAAAAATTTGTGTATTTACTCATACCAGCCGCCGGGTCAGGTCGTCGAATGGGCAGCGCGTGGCAAAGCCAAGGCAAAGCCTCCCGCAACAAGCTGCTGCTGACTCTGCTTGGAAAATCACTTCTCGCCTGGACGCTATTAGCCGCAGACGCTTCGAGCCAAATTTGCTGGATTGGCATCATTGGGCAGCCGAGCGATTGGGATGATTTCAGAGCGATCGTCACCCAACTTTCTCTAACAAAGCCCGTTCACTTCATCCAGGGTGGCTCGACGCGACAAGAATCCGTCCATAACGGATTGCAAGCGCTTCCTCCCCATGCCGAACACGTCCTGATTCACGATGGAGCGCGATGTTTAGCCACGCCAGACTTGTTCGATCGCTGTGCCCAAGCTGTCTTGACCTGCCCAGGATTGATCGCCGCCGTCCCCATTAAAGACACCATTAAAGTCGTTGGCGACGCGGGGCTGATTGAAAGCACGCCCGATCGCAGCCAGCTTTGGGCAGCCCAAACGCCTCAAGGCTTTTCAGTGCCGCTGCTCAAAAAATGTCATCAAGAAGGACGACAGAACGGCTGGGAAGTCACAGACGATGCCGCCCTGTTTGAGCGGTGCAATCTCCCCGTGCAGATCGTCGAAGGTGAAGAAACAAATTTAAAAGTGACGACTCCGGTAGACTTGGCGATCGCTGAGTTTATTCTCAGACAGCGATCGACTCTCACCTCAAATCCTTCAGCGCAGACTCAGCCTTCTTAGCCTCGTCTGGTTTGCCTTGCTGCTGATACAACGCCTGAGCTTCTTGGAGGGCTGTGATTGCTTCTGTCCGACGGTCGCGAGCTTTGAGGGCGATCCCCAACTGATAATAAGCGCGAGCATTTTGGGGATCAAGCCGAGTTGCCTCCCGATATGCCACGATCGCTCGAATAAATTCTTGCTGCTCGATCGCCAGATCTGCCAGCGCTAACTGAGCCTCGATCGAGTTGGGGCTAGTGTTTACGGCTCGTTGATAAGCTGCCAACGCTCCCGTTGTGTCTCCAACGTCTTGAAGAATTTTGCCCGTTTGCAGATGTAGATTGCTGTTGCTAGGGTCGAGTTTGACGGCACGATTAAAGGCAGCTAAAGCCGCTTGACGAGCGCCCTGACTCAGCCAACCAATCCCCAAATTGATTTGAATGCTGCTGCTGCGAGGGTTCAATTCTGCGGCTCGTTGGAGGGCGCTGATCCCCTGGTCAATCTGCTCTTTTTGCAGCAGCATCAAGCCCATCATTTCGTATGCCTCAGCATTTTTGGGTGCGATCGCAATCACCTTTCGATAAGCTGCTAGCGCTTGATCAAGGCGACCTTGCCGAAATAAAACCGTCCCTAAACCGAGATGAGCGTTCAAGTTTTTGCCATCTAGTTCAGAGGCGCGTCGGTAGGCTGCTGCTGCCGATTGGTCATTTCCAGCACTCGCTAAACTAAAGCCCAAGGCATACTCAAAGTCAGAATTATTGGGATCAAGCACGATCGCTTGCTGATAGGCACTAATCGCTTCTTGAAAGTTGCCTGCCTGCGCTTGAATATAGCCAATTCCAGAAAAGATTCGAGGGTTTTTCTCATCCAGCGCGGCGGCTCTTTGAAACATCGGCAGCGCACCTGCCCAGTTTTTGGCATCCACTAGCTCACGTCCTTTTTTGAGCAGGTTATCTAGCTCCTGCTTGGTCTGACCGCTCTGAAGGTTGGTTGCTTGAGCATAGACTCCTTGAGGTGACACCGTAAAAGTCGCCCCGATCAGACAGCAAATGAACGTCGATCGCCAACAGACCTTTGAGTTTTTAGCGCTGTGGATCATGAGTTGTGAGGAAGGGAGTGAATCGCGGTTTGCACTACAGAGATAAATTTAATGTCAATTCATGCAGAAAGACACTCTATCAGCTTATTGTCCTCGCGTGTCAAAGGAAAGTAGGAAACCGCGCGATCGTCAGAAATGCTGCTTCCCTCGCTCAATTCACTCTAACGATAGACTCTCACACTCACTCCACTGGTAGAGATACCCAAACTGCACAGGGTTTATGCTAGTTTTCAAGTGTAATTCCTTTGCAAAAACTATCGCTTTGAGGAGATAATCAATATGTCTTATGCTAATAGACCTATGGTTGACCAGACTATCGTTCAACCCGTTGGTGATTACCACGATCGCGTTCGTTGGGGTCCGATCATCTCTGGTCTTTTCGTCGCGCTGGCTTCTCAACTGATTCTAAGCGCCCTGGGTGCTGCGATTGGTGCAACCACGATTGCTAACTCTGGTGCCCCTAGAACTGATTTAGGCGGTGTTAGTCAAGCCGTTGGTTGGTGGGCGATTTTGAGTTTGCTGATTTCGCTATTTATTGGTAGCTGGGTGATGGCGCGAGCGTGCGGTCCGATGAATCGCAGCACAGCGTTGCTCAACGGTGCAATTTTGTGGGCGACCACGCTTGCTTTGAGCGCATGGTTACTCACAAGCGGCGTGACGGGTGCATTCGGCTTGGCTGCTTCGTCAGCCTCTAATATTGCAGGTGCCGCTCTACCTCAAACTGGACTCCCCAACGTTAACCCTAATGCGATTCCTAGCCCCAATGTCACCGCTCAAAACACTCGTGACATCGCAGATGGTGGAGCGAAAGCTGGCTGGGCATTTGTCTTAGGCTCACTGCTGGGCTTGGTTTCCTCGCTGATTGGTGCTGCTGTTGGCACTCGCAGCCCTCGCACTGCCACTGCTTATGTCGAGCCAACCACTCGCTAAGCACTGGGCTATAAACGATTCAACGTCCTCTTCCCCTCGCTTTAGACGTTAAAGCGAGGGGATTTTTTAGAGTTCTGCAAAAAAGAGGAGACGCAATAATAACGTCTCCTCTTTATGACGGGCTAGGAGGGATTCGAACCCCCGACACCGTGGTCCGTAGCCACGTGCTCTAGTCCACTGAGCTACAAGCCCTTGTGTTGATAAGATCATCATACTATTACTACGCACCAGATGACAAAGAATTCTTCGATTTCTTCTGAAAATTCGATTTCTGAACCGTCTCTGAGTCATCTCGACGCTGACGGGCAGGCGCAAATGGTAGATGTGTCTACTAAGTCGGCAACGGTTCGGCAGGCAGTGGCAGTGGGGCGGGTGCGAATGTTGCCAGAGACGATGAGCACGATCGCCGCAGGCAACGCTCCTAAGGGCGATGTGTTGGGGACTGCAAGACTAGCGGGAATTATGGCAGCCAAGCAAACCGCAAATTTGATTCCACTCTGTCACTCTCTAATGCTGCAAAAAGTCGAAGTAGTGATTACCCCCGATCCAGATTTGCCGGGATATCAGATTCGAGCCGAGGTCAAAACCAAAGCAGAAACTGGAGTCGAAATGGAGGCACTCACGGCGGTTTCTATCGCAGCCTTGACGCTCTATGACATGGCAAAAGCGCTAGAAAAATCGATTCAGATTGAGCAAATTCATTTGGCGAGCAAAACGGGCGGCAAGTCAAGCGACTATCAAGTCAGCAGACGTAAAACCACAGATTGATGTGAATCGATCGCTCGATAAAATGTCAGGGCTGTGTTTCCATAAATCTTTTGACGACAGATCTCTAAACCAGGAATCTCGTCACTCAAAGCCCCCGGACTGTGTTCGGCAGCGAGTTCTCCCTGCGGAGCTAATAGCTGATGACGACCGATCGCTTCTAGCACAGGCTGATATAGCCCACTCGTATAAGGCGGATCGAAGTAGATGCGATCGAAGGTTTGTCCTGCCAGTTTATCTAGTCGTTGCAGCACTTCACCCCGCATTATCTGAAAGGCTTGATCGGGTTTTGCCACCTGTTGCCAATTTTGCTGAATGACTGCACAAGCACGGCTCGATCGCTCAATTCCTACGACGACAGATGCACCTCGACACAACGCTTCTGCGCCCATTGAGCCGCTTCCAGCACACAGATCAAGCCATCGACAGTGTGCGATCGTGCCTTGCCAAACGTTAAACAAGGCTTCTCGCACTCGCGAAGAGGTTGGGCGAGTCTCCTGTCCTGGAAGGGTTTTGATCAGTCGATTACCATAAATTCGCAAACTCATATGTTACTTTGCGGCTGATGGCTGACGATCAAGCACTAACTGAACAAAATTAGACAAAATCTTCAGCCCACCTGTCGAAGATTTTTCGGGGTGAAATTGGACTGCCATCACATTGTTGTAGGCAACTGCCGCCGTCACGGTTTGACTTCCATGCGTGATCGTCGCGGCTCGGATCTGCGAGTCAGATGGCTCTACATAATAAGAGTGGACGAAATACATCCAGGGATCGGCGGGGAGTTGATGCCAGAGCGCACAGTCAGGTTGCCTCAACTCTAATTGATTCCATCCCATGTGCGGAATCGTGATTCCAGGTTCGTGACGAAATCGCTTCACCTTGCCGGGAATGATACCCAGTCCGGGTTCGGTGCCTTCTTCACTCTCGTCAAACAAAATTTGCAAGCCAAGACAAATGCCCAGAAACGGCTTTCCACTGGCGATCGCCTGCTTAATGGGTTCTTCTAAATGACGCGATCGTAAGTGCTGCACTGCCGGATCAAAGGCACCCACCCCCGGAAGCACGATCGCGTCTGCTTGCTCGATCTCTCGCGGAGAATCCGTAATTTTAGTGGTCGCCCCTGCATTCTCTAGCCCTTTGCAAGCCGAGTGCAGGTTTCCCATGTCGTAGTCCACTACTGCAATGACTGGCATCGTTTTGACCCTCGATCGCTAACTATTTAAGATTGTAGTCGGTTCGTCGATCGCACCTCAGCTTTTGATAATCCGATCTACTCCTTCGTCCTCTCTCGTATCCTAGAAAGGATAGAAAACGATTTCGCTCAGAAACTATGACAGATTTGCAACCGATTCAGGTGATTGGTGGAGGAATTGCAGGCACCGAAGCCGCTTGGCAAATTGCTCAGGCGGGCTTGCCTGTGATTTTGCACGAGATGCGCCCTCAGCGACCCAGCCCAGCCCACCACAGTGAGCATTTAGCCGAATTGGTGTGCAGCAACTCGTTTGGAGCGCAAGCTACCGATCGCGCCTCTGGGTTGCTGCATGAAGAACTGCGGCGGTTAGGCTCGATCGTGATTGGCAAAGCCGACGAACATCAAGTTCCGGCG
>JBBQYE010000066.1:0-12939 GCA_038208945.1 Leptolyngbyales cyanobacterium
GTATCCCTAAGCGTATCCACAGTTCAACCCTTGGGCGATCGCGTCTTTGTTAAAGTCAGCGCCGCTGAAGAAAAGACCGCAGGGGGCATCTTTTTGCCCGATAACGCAAAAGAAAAGCCCCAAGTTGGCGAAATCGCAGCGATCGGACCTGGCAAGCGCAACGACGATGGTTCTCGTCAAGACCCAGAAGTCAAAATTGGTGACAAAGTTCTCTACTCAAAATATGCAGGCACCGACATCAAACTCGGCTCTGAAGAGTATGTTTTGTTGTCTGAGAAAGACATCTTAGCGATCGTTCAGTAGGTCTCACGTCGAGTCCTAACGTCTAAATTCAACCGTCCCATCTTGTCCCCACACCTCGGATTATCATCATGGCAAAGCGCATTATTTACAACGAAAACGCCCGTCGTGCTCTAGAGCGCGGCATGGATATTTTGGCTGAAGCGGTGGCAGTCACCCTCGGTCCTAAAGGTCGCAACGTGGTGCTAGAGAAGAAGTTTGGCGCACCCCAAATCGTCAATGACGGCGTAACGATCGCGAAAGAGATCGAACTCGAAGACCACGTTGAAAACACTGGCGTTGCCTTGATTCGTCAAGCGGCATCTAGAACCAACGACGCGGCTGGAGACGGCACCACTACGGCAACCGTTTTGGCTCACGCGATGGTCAAAGAAGGTCTGAAAAACGTTGCCGCAGGTGCCAACGCGATCGCCCTCAAGCGCGGCATCGACAAAGGCATCGGTTTCTTGGTCGAAAAGATTGCGGCACACGCCCGTCCGGTTGAAGATTCTAAATCGATCGCCCAAGTTGCCGCTATCTCTGCGGGTAACGATGATGAAGTCGGTCAAATGATCGCCAACGCGATGGATAAAGTCGGCAAAGAGGGCGTTATCTCCCTTGAAGAAGGCAAGTCAATGACCACTGAGTTGGAAATCACCGAAGGGATGCGCTTTGACAAAGGCTACATCTCGCCTTACTTTGCGACCGACATGGAACGCATGGAAGCGGTGTTTGAAACCCCCTACATTTTGATCACCGACAAGAAAATCAACTTGGTGCAAGACCTCGTGCCCGTGTTGGAGCAAGTGGCTCGTGCAGGTCGTCCGTTTGTGATCATCGCAGAAGACATTGAGAAAGAAGCCCTTGCAACGTTGGTTGTGAACCGTCTGCGTGGCGTTCTCAACGTGGCAGCCGTCAAGGCTCCTGGCTTTGGCGATCGTCGTAAGGCAATGCTCGAAGACATCGCAGTGCTGACTGGTGGACAACTGATCACCGAAGATGCAGGTCTCAAGCTTGATGCTGTCAAGCTCGAAATGCTGGGTCAAGCTCGTCGCATCACGATCACCAAAGACAGCACCACGATCGTGGCTGAAGGCAACGAAGCTCAAGTCAAGTCTCGTGTTGAGCAAATCCGTCGTCAAATGGACGAAACCGAGTCTTCTTACGACAAAGAGAAGCTGCAAGAGCGTCTTGCTAAACTTGCGGGTGGCGTTGCTGTCGTCAAAGTCGGCGCAGCAACCGAAACCGAAATGAAGGATCGCAAACTGCGTCTAGAAGATGCGATCAACGCAACCAAAGCCGCTGTTGAAGAAGGCATCGTCCCCGGTGGTGGCACGACCTTGGCTCACCTGTCCCCTGAGTTAGAGACGTGGGCACACGCTAACCTGAAAGGTGAAGAACTCACAGGTGCGTTGATTGTTGGACGGGCATTAGCGGCTCCCCTGAAGCGGATTGCTGAAAACGCAGGTCAAAATGGTGCAGTCATCGCTGAAAAAGTTCGCGAAAAAGACTTCAACGTGGGCTTCAATGCGGCAACCAACGAATATGTAGATATGTTCGAGGCTGGCATTGTTGACCCTGCAAAAGTGACTCGTTCTGCGTTGCAAAATGCGGCTTCGATCGCGGGCATGGTGCTAACCACTGAGTGCATTGTGGTTGACAAGCCTGAGCCTAAAGACGGCGCACCTGCGGGTGGCGGCGGCATGGGCGGCGGCGACTTCGACTACTAATCGCGTTAGGGGCATTCGTTGTAATGTCCCTGCAAAGAATCGTTAGAGGAGCGATCGTTCTTGAGAGAGCGACCGCTCTTTTCTATGTTAAGGCTCCACCTCTGACCAAAGCCGTTCTAATTGGCGTTGCCATGCGGCTAGGACTTCCTCTCGTGATCGCGTTCCCATTTCCATTTCGCCCATCATGCCTTCTTGATAGAAGCGATCGAGGGTTTGCATCGTCAATTCTAGGGATTGCCCCTGGCGTTTTGCAGCTTGAATGATTTGACGAATTCGCTTTTCAGCAAAAGTGTTAAACCCATCGTTGATGCCCAGTTCGTTGAGAGCAAGCAATCGTTGAATGGCGGCGGTAAAATCAGCGATCGTTAATCCTACCAAACCGTGCTGAAAGACTCCCCATAACACGTCTTGATGCAGCGCATAGCGAACTTCTTGAGTCGTATCGAAGTTGGCTTCTAAGAATTCTTCTAGATAAGGTTGGGCATCTTGCACCGGGGCGATCGGCACTAAAACCCTTAGCCAAGACTGATCATCTGAAAGCAACACCAATAGCCGAAAAGATTCAGTCTCTATCTGATAAGAATTAGTATCTAAGGTCTGAACCGATGCGCCAAATGAATCAGTCAATGTCTTAGCGATTTCTTCTGTAATCATGGTTTCTATAAAGTAGCTCTCTTCCACCCTACACCCTGAGCAGGTCTGAAAAAAATCCCCCGATCGACAGGCGATCGAGGGACGAACTAGGGAGATTATCGGGATGAAACGATTAAACTAGCCACTCTTGAACAGCTTCTTCTTTGGTGTTGGCGCGACGGCTAGGAGTTTCGCGTTCAAACTTCAGGTGGACTTCGCGAGTCTGTTCGCCGTCTGCCGCAATCGCCATGATTGGGTAGTCAATCACCCCATCTTGAAATGACATCTGAAAGCGGAAAGTGCCATCGGAATTGAGCTTAATAGGCTGCCCACCGATCGTCACGGTGGCATCGGGTTCGGTTGCGCCGTAAACAATCAATTCGGCATCTGCCACTAACCAAAACTGACGCGGACGAATGGGAGGTGCCGACGCGCCGAAGCTGACTCCTGACATGGTTAAGCCCGAAGTGGTCGGAACTGCCCACAGCCCCACGCCTGATGGGAAGACATAAGAGCTAATCGCTTCTTCGTGAATTGGGGCTTGCTGCATTGAGCCATAGAGAGAACCCGCGATGCGCTGTGCCTCTGAGGTTTCCGCTATGCCAAAGACTCGATCGTAAGTGGGGTTGTCCCTACCGCCATTGAGAGCAGTTGTTGTCGCTGCTGTGGGCTGACTGAGAGGAACCAATTCCAAAATGGTTTGACTGCGCAGGTCTTCGTCCCAAGAGACGGTGACAAAGTGATCTTCGACCCAATCAGACGGGTAGACCGGAGGAACGCGAACCGGGGCAGACCGCGCCAACACGAGCCAACGACCATCTGCACATCGATAGCCCGTCTCAACCGTGTAGTCACGATCGCTGACGGGAATCGGCAAATACCATTCCCGCGCTAACTCATCGCAGGGATATTCTTGAACGCTGTGGGGACTTTGATAGTCGATGCTGATGTCGGTCACATCATAGAGGCGCAGCGCTAACTGTTGCCCCCCTTGACGACGCAAATCTTCTTTGTGCTCGTTGGGCACATCCCAATAGGTATATGCCCATTGGGGATCGCGCGGCATAATCACGACGCGGCTTTCACCATAGCCTTCGGGAAGTTCAGCAAGGTCTGCGTCTACTGCTGCTAACGCACTAGCACTACTCGTCAGATCGCTCTGCCCAACATCAAATTTTGCTGCTTCCACTTCTTCTTGTGCCTCAGGTTTGCGGGTTTGAGTGGCTGAGAGTCGGCTGCGCTGAATCACTTCGATCGCTTCCAGAAGCTGGTCTTTTCGCATCCGGCTATAGCGAGACACGCCACATTCACTCGCGACACGTCGCAGTTGCCGGAGAGTCATTTCGTCTAACGGAGGACGTTCGGTTGCCATAAAAACAAGCTCCAATCATGCAAACGGATTCTTTCTGAATAGCGAAATTGTTTAAGTTTATTTTTGTTAACAATGGGGATCGCTTGTTCTTCTAAATGTTGCAGATAGGACATCTTTTGGTCAAGGATGGAGACGGTTGAATTTATTGACGATCAACGAAGTTATAAGCAATTCGGGGATCACAATGTCAGAAAACAATGACATTTGTTTAGGTCGGGGATCGAGTGATTCATGGTTTAGAGTACAAAGATCCCAAAAGAAATCTAAATGTCACCTTTTCTTGACTTAAGCGTATGGAACGAATAATCAGGAACTCGATCGTTTCCTGTAGACTGCTGTAAAGTCCGATTTTCGGTGTGTATGGATTCTTCTAAGTCTGATGTCTGGGATAGCGATGCTGAGACGCGAGCAAGCCAGCCCGATCGCTCGTCAAAACACGGTTTGATTCGGAAGGGATTGGCTCCGGCTGTGGGGCTGTGGCTGCGATCGCAAGTCGAGCACATCGAAGATCTAGAGGTTGAAATTGAAGCAGGCGATCGTCAGATTCTGTCGGGCTGCATTCCACAGGTCAGAATTTCTGCGCGAAAAGCGGTCTATAAAGGGCTGCACCTGAGCCAGGTTCGAGTGATTGGGCAAAATATCCGCATCAATTTGGGGCAAGTCTTGAGAGGGAAGCCCTTACGAGTGCTAGAACCGATTCGCGTTGAGGGAACCGTGCTGCTGCAACAAGCTGACTTGAATTTGTCACTCACAGCGCCTCTGCTGGCGAATGGCGTAACCGAGTTTTTGTTGACGCTCTTGAGCGCGAGTGACCTGGGCGAGTTGCCGTCTGAATCCGATCCCCGGCTGAATCTGCAACATCTTCAAATCATCTTAGATGAGGGTTTAGTGACATTAAGTGCGTCGCTGATTTCAGTAACTGGTGACGCAACGGCGATCGCCATCCGCACAGGGTTTGAGTTAGCCAGTCCTCACGAGCTAAGGTTGGTCAATCCCCAATGGCTGCCCCATGCTACTGCCAAGCGAGGCTTGCCCTTGAGCGACCTCAACGGCTACACGTTTGACCTGGGAGCAGACACCCAGATTGAGCAACTCAATTTAGAACTGGGACAGATTACCTGTCAGGCAAATCTATTTGTGAGTCCTTGATTATTCGGGCAATAACGGCAGTACGAGCGTCACAAAGTAATAGACAAGCGGAGCCGTAAACACATAGCTGTCTGCCCGATCGAGAATTCCCCCATGACACGGAATTAGCGGTCCTTAATCTTTGACTCCGGCATCGCGCTTCATCATCGACTCGGTTAAATCGCCCAGCAGACTGGCAACGCCGATCAGCAGACCGAGGGCAACTCCGGCGATCGGCCATCCTGACCAGTCGAGATACCACGAGCCAAGGACGGCAACCGCAACACTCGCCGCCACCCCAAACACGGCACCTTCAACGGTTTTTTTGGGGCTGATGTCTGAGAGCCGAGTTCGCCCGATCCAGCGTCCGATCGTGTAAGCGCCAATATCCGCTGCCCAAATGCAGAGAAAGGCTAAGAGGGTGTTGGTCAGCCCGATCGGAAGCTGATCTAAGCCTTGCCAGGAAGTAGTCCAGAAGCCGTTGAAGGGCAGATTGCTGACTTCGGCTTGACCTAAAAATCGCAGGCGAATCCAATAACTGGGCAGATAGCCGCCATAAAATAAGCCCATGATCGAAGCCGAGATGTCGGCGATCGTGGCAAATTTGGGCTGAAACAGCAGATAAAAACAGATAAACGTCCCGGCGACTGGAAAGATAGCATCTGCCATCGGGGGCGAAATGTTAGACACCACTAATAAAATTTGACTCACTACCAGCGTTGTTTTCCCGGCTGGGGCAAACCCTTTAGCGCGGGCAAGCTGGAAATATTCCACCTGCCCCAGGTAGACAATGATGCAAAAACCAGCCGTAAAGTACCATCCGCCCAGCAACATCATGCCTAGCGCAAGGGCGATCGCGACAATTCCACTACCGATTCGAGACCAAGGCATAGCACTAATATTGGATGAAGATAACCCAGTGGAGCGGTTTAGAAATGCGTCTTCTCAGCCCTCGATCGCATTAGGCAAAGGTTAAGCCGTGCTTTGCAACACTTTAACGGAGAACGGGGGACGGGTGAAGGATTTTTTGGTCAGAGCTTTTCGCCGCTCAACACAAAAATCGGATCGACCGCTGCAAAGATTTGATTGGTGCCGCGTGTCTCAAGACGGTTGACAGCGGACTGCACCACTTCAATATTACGGGCTTGAAGCTCGGCAAGACTCTCTGAAATTTGATAGAGCGTTTCTAAACTGGTAGCCGTTGCCACCACTCGCCCCTGAGGTTGCAGGTGTCGCCAGACTTCTTTGAGAATGGCTTTCACCGATCGTCCGCCTTCGATGCAAACCCGATCGGGGCGAGGCGCTAATCCTTTGAGACAGTCCGGGGCACTGCCCTCAATGATTTCGACGTTTTTGACTCCAAAGCGATCGCAGTTACGACGAATCAGACTGGCGACTTCTTCATCACGCTCGATCGCAATCATTCGTCCCCCCGGACACAGCAATCCCGCCTCAACGGGAATCGTTCCAGTCCCTGCGCCGATGTCCCACAGCACCGAATCGCTTTTTAGCCGCAGATGAGAAAGCAACAATAGCCGAACTTCTCGTTGACTCATGGGAATTCCGGGCAAACTCTCAAACAAATCGTCGGGGATGCCGGGAGTCACGTAAGACCAGAGGGGGGACGGCATAAGCAGGAGGAATGGAGAGTGATGAGTTCATCCGAATTCTGACGCGAATTTGTCGAGTTCACGTTAAGAGACTCGCGGTTCACTCGATCGGGCTTCGACTTTGCTTAATTCTCAATGGGTCGATCGTGGGTTGAGTGAAACTGCCATTCACGGACGACGCAGTGAGGAATTCTGGCGTTGCTGAATTGTGCGTTGAGCACTGGTAAAATTGCCTGGGATCTGCCCCTAGAATAATCTAGATTCCACGGAGATTCTTTAAGGAGATGAGATGGCAACTAGCTCAACTCCTCGAAGTCGTTAGAGAGTCTTTTAGAGTCGTTGATGAGTCCCCAAGAGTCGTTGATGAATCTCCAAGAGTCGTTGATGAGTCTCTGTGAGTCGTTCATGAGTTTCTGGAAGTCGTTGATGAGTCTCTGGAAATCGTTCATGAGCTTCTGGAAATTGTTGATGAGTCTTTTAGAGTCGTTGATGAGTTCCCAAGAGTCGTTGATGAATCTCCAAGAGTCGTTGATGAGTCTTGTAGAGTCGTTCACGAGTCTCTCGATCGAGCTTATTGGTACGCCAAAGGCAGTTGAGGCAATGCTTACCCAGATTTAGCGATGCTGGAATTCTCATGCGCGTTTGACGACTCGCAGCGTTTCTAAAGTGGAGTCTGCACAGCCACTGATCATGCCACCAGCCGCGAGAATTTGTTGCAGATTAGCGATCGCATCCTCTGTGATCTGCTCTCCGGGCAGCAAAACGGGGATGCCAGGAGGATAGGGACAGACTAGCTCGGCGCTGATGCGATCGACGGTTTGAGTGATCGGGAGGGTTTCGCTAGGTGCGAAGAAAGCTTGACGAGGCGTGAGGAGCGATTGAGGCATGAGACATTCAGATCGTCTGAATTGCAGAACTACTGGTCTGGGTTCTTTGGCAAGAATCATGAAGGCTTGCACTAAGCGATCGATATCCGCTTGAGTGTTTCCTAAACTGATGATGAAGGTCAAATGCTGCAAGGACGGTAACTCAGCCGTTACGCCTAGCGTTTGGTGCAGAATCTCATCTGCGGTGAAGCCGTCGATTCCCAACTCAGAAACGGTGACGGTGAGACGGGTGCGATCGAGTGCCCAACATCCAGGAGACTGCTCAGGGTTTAGCGTCGAGAGATTGGGGATTTGGTTGATGCGCGATCGTGCCTGATCCGCCAATCGTAGCGTCTGTTCCATCAGTGCCGCTCCTTGCGTTGCCATTTGCTGACGCGCCGCATCCAACGATGCCAACAGCAGATAACTCGGACTCGTGGATTGAACAAGCTGGAGTGCTTTGCTGACCCGATCGCGATCAATTCGGTTGCCTTGACAGTGCAGCATCGCGGCTTGAGTCATGGCAGACAGAGTTTTGTGAATCGACTGCACCGTCAAATCAGCCCCTGCCGACAGTGCAGAATCCGGTAAGTTAGGGTGAAAGGCAAAATGGGCACCGTGCGCTTCATCGACCAGTAGAGGAAGATTGTACTGATGAGCCAGATCAGCGATCGCCCTCACATTCCCGCAAACTCCATAATAAGTCGGGTAGACTATCATCACCGCTTTGCTGTCTGGGTGCTGTCTGAGAGACTCTTCAACAGCTTGAAGAGTCACGCTATGCGCTATCTGTCGGTCAGCATCATACTCAGGACTGACGAAGACTGGAACGGCACCCGACAAAATCAGCCCTGAAATAGCAGATTGATGCACGTTGCGCGGCAAAATGATTTTGTCTCCCGGTTCGCAGACCGCCAAAATTGAGGCGATGACTCCGCAGGTTGAGCCGTTGACCAAAAACCAGGTTTGATCGGCACCAAATGCTTCTGCTGCCAGATCTTGAGCCGCTTTGATCGCCGTTTGAGGAGCAAATAAATTATCGAGTTCGGGCAATTCTGGGAGATCCGATCGCCATACCTTCCCCCCAAACAAATCGGATAGAATCCCCGGTGTTCCCTGCCCTCGCTTATGTCCAGGCGTATAAAAAGCAGCATTTGAGCTTTGAGCGCAATGCTCTAAAACGTCAAGCAACGGAGTCGCCATTTGGGAAGATGCAATATCTAAAGGTGTCATCTACGTTGGGAAGGTCAAATTATTCGTTAGGATATTCTATGGTCTACCCCACTATCGAACCTCCGTTTCCTCAACCTGTGCCGAGTCCCGTTCCTGAACCGATTCCGAGTCCTGTTCCCGAACCGATTCCCAGTCCTGTGCCCGAACCCGTTCCTGCACCGATTCCTCAGACTATTCCAGGACCCGTATAACCGTTTTCTCGCCTACCTTCATAACTCAATATGCTAACAGCCGGGATTGTTGGACTTCCCAACGTTGGAAAATCGACTTTATTTAATGCGCTTGTTGCCAATGCCAAGGCAACTGCCGCCAACTTTCCCTTTTGCACGATCGAGCCAAACGTGGGCATCGTCTCAGTGCCCGATGAGCGTCTCAAGGCGTTAGCTACGATTTCTAGCTCGATCGATATTTTGCCCGCACGCGTCGAGTTTGTCGATATCGCTGGCTTGGTCAAAGGTGCCAGCAAGGGCGAAGGGTTGGGTAACCAATTCTTAGCCAACATTCGCGAAGTGGATGCGATCGTTCATGTCGTGCGCTGTTTTGAGGATGACGATATCATTCACGTCTCTGGTGCGGTCGATCCCGTCAGTGACATTGAGGTGATTAATTTAGAATTAATCCTCGCTGATTTAGGGCAGATTGAAAAACGCGTCGATCGCGCCCGCAAACAGTCTCGAACCAGCAAAGAAGCGCAAGTCGAAGTGACTGCTCTAGAAAAACTCATCCCAGTGCTAAATGCGGGTCAGCCTGCTCGTCAAGTCACGCTCACCGAAGAAGAAGAACTCTTGCTCAAACCATTGGGGCTGCTCACTCGCAAGCCGATTATCTTTGCCGCTAACGTAGCAGAAGACGACCTGGCAACTGGAAACGCCTTTGTTGAACAGGTGCGAAACCTAGCAGAGCGAGAAAAAGCTCAAGTCGTAGTTGTCTCAGCCCAAGTCGAAGCCGAATTAGTCGAGCTGAGTGAGGACGATCGGTTAGATTTTCTTGCGTCTCTCGGCGTTGAAGAAGGCGGCTTAAAATCTCTGATTCGTGCCACCTATGAGCTTTTGGGGCTACGAACCTACTTCACGACTGGACCGAAAGAAACTCGTGCCTGGACAATCCACGCGGGAATGACGGCTCCTCAAGCGGCGGGGGTCATCCATACTGATTTTGAGCGGGGGTTCATTCGCGCTGAAACCGTGGCTTATAAAGATTTGACGACCACCGGATCAATGGGCGCTGCTAAGGAGAAAGGTTTAGTTCGCAGTGAAGGAAAGGAATACGTCGTCCAGGAAGGCGATGTGATGCTGTTCCGATTCAACGTTTAGTCTATGAAATGCAAAGGGACGCTCTAATGAGAACGTCCCTACGAATCGTTGATATTAAAAGACAGCTAATTCGACACTCCGATCGATCTGGAGATGGCGGGTATGAGGTGATTGCCCTCGATCGAACGCGCTAAGAACCTCCGAAAACCCATTACGATCTCCTGATTCAAAGTCTAAATCTCAAACGTCAGGTTGGCGACGAGCAAACGCTTTCAAACTCTCATCCACCAAATTTTCCACTACGATAGCTGTCTCAGACGCTTGCAGCACTGGGTGAAAGTTGGCTTCACAGGGTCATCTGAGATCACACTAAATGTAGCTGGCGCACTGCGAGCTTCTCAATACTGTAGTGTGAGAAAAGCTTTTGTGACTGACCTCAACTAAGACTCGTAGCCCCTAAACCGAATCTGGGACGGTCGGCGTTTGACGAATCATATTTGCGGCTTCGGCGGCGATCGTCGTTTTGACACGAGCCTGACCAATCTCTGCATCTGCCAAGCTGGTCTGACTTAAGTCAGCGTTAAGCAAATTTGCTCTGGTCAGATTGGTTTGCGTTAAGACCGCCCCCGTCAAAATTGCGTCGCTCAAGTTGGCGTGGCTTAAATTAGTTCTGGTCAGATTTGCCTTGGTTAAGTTAGCACCACTCAGATTCACGCCACTGAGATTGATGTTTCTCAGGTTAGCTGCCATCAGATTAAGATTTCTAAAGTCTCTCTGCCCTGCCGCATATCGGCTCAAGAACTCTTTCGTATTCATATTTTTTGAGAAATGTAGGACAGCAGATTTTGATGTTCTAACAAAAAGGGCAGACAAGATAGTCTGCCCTCAAGAGTTAAGAGCGAACGGCTCTTGTCAATTAATAACGGCGTGAACCGCGATTTTGATTTGACCAGCCGCCGCCGCCACCGCCACCTGACGAACCTCTTTCTTCACGGGGCTTTGCTTTGTTGACCTTGAGGTCACGACCCATCCATTCAGCACCGTCTAATGCTTCGATCGCAGCGGTTTCTTCTGCATCGGTTCCCATTTCGACAAAGGCAAATCCGCGTAACCGACCTGTTTCCCGATCTGTTGGCAACTGAACGCGCTTGACGCTGCCATACTCTGCAAATGTCTGTGTTAAGTCATCCTGAGTGACTTCATAAGACAGGTTGCCTACGTAAATCGACATAAAATATCTCCAGAATCAGAAGTTGTAGCGAGTTAGATTCGGAGAAACGCTTGTGAGAACGAATTACACAGCCGAAAATAATCTTTGCTGAAATAAGCTTAACACACGACTCAGATAACGCCCTCGTGAATAGAACGTTCTGTAACATTTGAATGAGTCTAAATTTTTGTTGATCGTACATTAAAAAGTGGCTCGTAATCAGACGCTTTTCTAATCACAAACCACTTTCAAATTGATTATTCAGGCTATTTGACTGACGTTGCATTCACATCCACCGTCTCAGCCGATGCCACCGTCGTATCTGCCTCTACATTTTTGTTCTTCTGAGCTTTGACTCGATCGAGCAACATTCCAGATAATTCGGCAACTAGCAAGGTGACAACGATGCCGTCATCAATCTGTCCGATTAAAGGAATGAAGTCGGGTAATAGGTCGATCGGGCTAATCAGATAAAGCAGCGTGCCGACGATAATGACCCAGCGATATTTTGAGTTGCGGATGAGATTGCGATACCAGTCGTAAAATGGAACTTTCATAGTGGTTTCCTTAGCCTTCAGCTTTAATTGTGTTTGATTATGCCTTGGATGTCTGGTGTGGAAAACTATCCAGAGAAGTGAGGCAGACCGTAGGGAGAGAAGGCTGAGGAATGACAATATCTCACTAAAACAAGAAACGCTATAAAACTCAGCGAGTCTGAAATCTTTGATTCAATTCGGTATCCTGAAGAGAGCACAAGTTTACGGAACTTAACACCTGCAATCTTCCCTAACCAATTTATGAAATGCATCATCGATCGCCGTGCTCAATTCTCGGCTAGTCATCGCTATTGGCTGCCCCAACTGAGCGAAGCTGAAAACGTTGAGCGGTTTGGTGCCTGCGCTCGCCCGATGGGGCACGGACACAACTATGTTCTTTATGTCTCGATGTTGGGTGACTTAGACGAATATGGCATGGTGCTCAATCTGTCGGATGTCAAGCACGTTATCAAAAAAGAAGTCACTAGCCAGCTTGATTTTTCGTTTCTCAATGAGGCGTGGGCAGACTTTCAGCAGACTCTTCCCACGACCGAGAATATCGCACGGGTGATTTGGCAACGCCTCGAATCTCATCTGCCGATCGTCAACATTCGCCTCTATGAACACCCCGAACTCTGGGCTGATTACCAAGGAAATTCTATGGAAGCTTTTCTCACCGTTAGTACACACTTCAGCGCGGCTCATCGTCTGGCGCGTCCTGACCTCAGCTTTGAGAAGAACTGCGAGATTTATGGCAAGTGTGCTCGTCCGAATGGTCATGGTCACAACTATCACCTAGAAGTGACGATTAAAGGTGAAATCGATCCACAAACGGGAATGTTAGCGGATTTAGTAGCGTTTGAGAAAGCGATCGAAGATTACGTTACAGAACCTTTTGATCACACTTTTTTGAACAAAGATATCCCTTATTTTGAGCAAGTCGTGCCCACAGCCGAGAATATCGCGGTTCACATTCGCGATTTGCTAGAGCAACCGATTCACAACATTGGCGCACAGCTTTATAAAGTCAAACTCATCGAGAGTCCTAATAATTCCTGCGAAGTTTACGGGTCGGGCGTGTCAGATGCG
>JBBQYE010000067.1:0-12836 GCA_038208945.1 Leptolyngbyales cyanobacterium
TCGCATTGAAGATGTCAAGTTTGAGGGCGAAGGATGCGCGATCGCGATGGCATCGGCTGATTTAATGGCAGAGGCAATGCGCGGCAAAAGCACCGACGAAGCGTTAGAAATGGTGCAGCGTTTTCAAAGCATGATGCAGGGCAATGCAGAATTTCCTACTGAGCAGCGAAAGCTGAATGTCATGCAGGGCGTATCTCAGTTCCCAGTTCGCATCAAATGTGCGACGCTAACCTGGCATACTCTAAAAGCGGCGCTCGAATCGTCAAACGAGCCGCAGCCCGTCGGGTTTGTCAGCAACGAATAATCTCAAAGGGCGCGCAAGCACTTCTATTCACCCCTCATTTTCACCATGTTTGAACCTGCACAACTTTTAACCGATGCCCAATGGTCAGGAATCTTGACGATCGTGGTAGGAATTCTAGCGGTGCTGGGGTTTGTCTTAAAGTGGGGATTTCGCTTTCGGCTAGTGGGGATCACTGGATTCATGGCGGTTCTGACAACGGGGATCTTTGCCCTCAGTTTGGCGATCTACACTCGTCCAAACGTTCCTGGTGCGCTCCACTATTCTCGGATTTTTGACACGGCTTCATCTCAAGTTGTGATTGTGGTGCCTCCGACGGTGACAGAGCCACAGGTCGAGGCTACGCTGCGTCAGGCAGCGATCGACCTCTATTCACCGGGTCGTATGACTCAGGGAGAACCTCTCCTGACCATTCGTTTAAGAACCAACGTGCATCCAGAACCGGGTGTGTCTGAGCCACTCTATCTCGGTGAAATCCAGCGATCGCTTGCCGTTCGTGAAGATGCAGACGCGACGATCAAAATCTATCGCGAAAACTTTGCCAGACTGCCTCAACCTGTTGCCTAGACTGATAGTTCGATCGTGCCTTGACGAAGCACTGTCCATCCGTGAGCACTCCACTTCACCACAGTAGAAGGCATTCCAGAACCCGCCCGATCGTCAAGCCCTAAGCGACTAATCTCAGAAGGCATCAGAGTCATCACCTCTGGGAATTCGGCTGCGATCGCTGACATCGTTTGTAGGGCAGGTTGCCCTGATCGATTGGCGCTAGTAGTGGCTAAAGCGCCTGTCTCGGTCAAAATTGCCCGCGCGATTGGGTGATTGGGAACTCGGACTCCGATCGTAGCGGGGTCATTGGGATTCATCGCTGAAGGGACTTGATCGCTAGCCGGAAGCACGAGAGTCAACGCCCCCGGTAAATAACGTTCAGCCAACTGCTGCCAAATTTGCCGCTCTGTCTCAGTGCCCGTGACGTATTGCCACAAGTCAGAAATTTCTGCCGCCATCAAAATCAGGGGCTTGTCTAAGCTGCGTTGTTTGGTGGTGAAGATCAGGTCGGCTCGATCGGGTCTAGCTGCCAACGCGGGAACGGTATCGGTCGGAAAGCTGGCTAACTGCTGACCAGAGCGAACGCCGTTGATTAAGGCTTGAAGAGAGACTTGAGACATTTGGACGGGTAAGAGGGGAAGCCTCGATCAAGATTACACTGGATGGGCTTCGCTAGTGGGTTTAGGGCGATCGTTTTGTGAGCAGAAGAGTTTATTCTTGCTGAACTTACGCACACCAACCTCAAGAGACTTTAAAGCGAGTGTTTGGCAAATTGCTCACGTCTGAACGGTCGGTCAAATGCCTAAATATCAGCTTTTAACCAACTTATTCAAGACTTAGGCATTTCTCCGTGCAATACGGAAATCAATGTCTATATGGCATCTCCATGCTTTCCTAGAGGGTTAGTAAACTTGTCCTGCTTGCAGATCATTTATTTAGGATTGCTTTGGGGTCGATGGCTAGGTGAAAGTTTCATCCGACCCCGTTGCTTTCACGTCCATAAGCTTGCCAAGCGAGATCCACTAAACCTGTGACGATCGCTGCTGCCACAACCGCGCTTCCCTTGCGTCCTTCAGTGCGAATGTGAGGAATCAGTGAATCATTTAGGCGGGCTTTTATGACCTCAACATCGATAAATCCTGCGGGGGTGCCGATGACTAGAGCGGGCTTGATTTCTTCGGCTTCAATAAGTTCTACTAGAATAGAGAGCGCGGTTTGAGACTGACCGACCACGAAGATTCCTTCAGGATAGCGTCTTGCCAGAGTTTCGATGCCCCAAGCGGCGCGAGTCTTTTCTTTTTGGGGGCGGGTAATCGCCTCCATGCTGCAATAGATCGGGTTAGAGAAGGTCGCTTGAATATTGGTCGTGATGCCCACTTGCACCATCGGCACATCGACCACGATCGTCGTCCGGGCTGCTAATGCTGCTGCGCCTGACTGCAACGCCAACTCCGAAAATCGAATCAGAGATTTATACTCAAAGTCTGCGGTCGAATAAATTACACGACGGACAATCTCATATTCGGCAGGTGAGAAGCCGTGGTCGCCAATTTCACGATCGATAATCGCGAGACTCTGGGCATCTGATGAGTGCCACTCCATAAGCTTTTAAGTCGGTAGTTGCAATGTCCGGTTTCACCTTCAGCTTATCAGGTTGTGGGAGGTTCGGCGTTTAGTCATTGAGCACGTCGAGCAGAAACCCAGTCAGCGAGTCTGGGGTGACTTGTTCAAAAACTTGAGTGTGCACAATGTCAAATTTGGCACCTGCTGACTTGAGGTTTTCATCTAACGCGTTGAGAAAGCCTCTAGCAATAAAGTCGTCTCCAAGCTGAAGAAAGCCGATGCCGAGTTCGTGGTCTTGGTCAAGTTTTTCGGTTGTGCGGATCAGAAGTTTGGCGATCGCCATGCGATCTTGTGGTTCTCCATCAATCAACACGAGAATCATTTCCCCGTTGGGCTTAGTTTGAGCGGATGCTTTACGCACGAAATAGTCATCTAGCGCTATTTGCAGCACGTTGAGCAGATTGAGCGCGTCTGGCGGATAGTGAGCATCAAAAATCGCAGTGATTTGACTGGGCAACACTTGCTTATATTGTTTGAATAAGTCTGATTCGTCTCGGCACGAGATATAAACCGTGATGCCGTCAGGGTCAAATGTCTCGCACGTTTGAGCCAGAGAGAGAATTGCGTCGTGGGCAGCTAACCAGCGCTGCTCATATCCGGGGGGCATTTTGGTAAGGTTGGCGGCAGTTTTGGCAACGACGATCGTATAATCGCGGTTTTGTAAGAGCGCTTCAGACATAGAAAAATAATCGCGCCTGCGTAGAATAACCCAAGGGTGCATCTAGGATAAACGATCGCTGCCCCTCTCAAACCAATTTAACTTCTGAACGTGCCGGGTGAACCCACTTCAGGTCAATTGTCAACGAGCATCGAGATTCGTCATACTGTATTACAGAAGGGCACGCCCCGTCGGTAGTTTCTCAATCCGCCAAGCCACTATGAAACGTAGAACCAAAAACGATTCCTACAATTATGAAAGAGATGACGACGCTTACACTCCTCCCGACAAGGGCAAGCAGAGTAAGCCAAAAACGCCGTTTAACTACACCTCTCTTTTTATCATTGCGGGCATTTTTATTCTCGGCATTGGCGTAGGCATTGGGTTTAGCTCCACCGCTTCGACTAACGACTCGAATGTGGTTAGCAACGTGCAGATTGACGCAAAAGCCCCTAACCCAGAGATTTGCATTCAAAACGGGGCAAGCGCGATCGCATTAGAAACCCGCTTTTTTGTGACGCTCAATCCGTTCAAAGTCTATGTTGCTCAAGCTAGCACTCAACCTGGGTGCGTGTTGCGAAGCGCCAACTGGCAGATACTAGAGCAGCGCAATCTAATTACTCCTGATCAAACGCGTGAATGTCGTCAACGAATGAACACGTTTGGATATGTCGGCGCGTTAGAAAGCAATCCTAAAATCGATTGTGTCTATCAGAGCGACAACGCCAAAAACCTCTTTCTAACTACCCCTGGATCGGGAGCGACTGCGCCAGAAAACGAAAAATTCTAGAGCGTTCAAGATCACTTAAATCCCCGGCTCCTCGCGAGAAGCCGGGGATTTTTGATACGGCGATCAGCTCGGAACTACCTGAAATCTTCGGTCAGCCGCACATCTAAAATTTGTCCGGGTTGAATCGTCGCAGACTTGGGAGCCGTTGCATAGGTCACCGCCGCCCCTGCTGCCGCCCCTCCGATCACATTACCGCCTGCAAGTCCGCCCAAGACGGCACCTGCCAACGCCCCAATGCCAGAATTGCGAATGAGCCGATTGTTAGAAACCTTTCGGGCACCCCCTAAAATATCGGACTGAGCGGCGATCGTCACATTCTGCCCTCGCAGCAAAATGGCCTGAGCGATAAAGCGACTGCCGCCTCCACTCGCCTCAAATTTTCCTAAAACCTCGGTGCCTTCTGAGGCAATTAAACGACCGGATCGATCGCGCAAATCGTTCTGCAACAGCAAGATTTCTTGCCGAGGCTCAGACGACAGTGGCAGTGCCTGAGTGCCGGGATATCGCAGACTCAACACCGTTCCAGCCGGGAGCAGTGCAGAATTGTAGCTCATCAATCCAGAAGACTGAGACCGCGATCGCTCCATCACAGGCAAGGTTGGCAGCGGTTGACCAAACTCGATCGTGTTCGATTGGGATTTCGCAGACTGACGTTCCGCTGTGATTGGAGTCGGTGCAGGGGACTGTAACGGCGGCACTGACACGGCAGTCTTTGGATTGGTGACATCGCTAGGAGGTAACTCAGGCGAGAGGTTTTGGGACACTCTGCTGCGATCTAAGGGTGGAACACTGACAGTCGGGGCAGTTGGAACATCAGGAGCCGTGACCGGAGGCAGCGAATCTGGAATCGCTAAACTCGGATTGATATCGGGAAGTTGCAGACTCAGTGCTGGCTTTTGAGCAATTCTAGAAGCGGGCTCGATCGCGGGAACTTGAGCAGGCGACGCACTCGAAATCGATGGAGTCGGGTTCGTAGTCGGCTGTTCGAGCGTCGGAGCGATCCCTGGCGGAAAGTTTTCGGGCGCTGGCGGAGTCGGAAGATCGGCGATTTTAGGGGCTGGTTCAGCAATCGCTAAAAGCACCTTGGTCGGAGGCGGATTGGTTGCGATCGCAGCAGTCGCCGCAGGAGGAGGCACTGCAATGTCGATCGGCTTGTCTGGAACTAGAGCGATCGAGCGATCAACTTGACGAGCACTACCTCCCGTCTCACTAGACGACATACCCGGAGGATATTGAATTGCAGTGGGCGGCAGTGGTGCTGTCGGCAGCAGACTGGGGATCGCGGCAGGTGAGTTCCTCAACGCTTGGGCAATTAGAGGACGCAACACCCAGCGATCGCTCGACTGTTCCGCATCGCCCACTCGCTGAAGTTGAGCTTGCCCCCGCATCAAAGTTGCGTCGGGTGAAAGCTCTAGCACAATGCGCGTTAGCCCCGGCTTCACCTGCGAGACGCGAACTTGCCGCACTGCTCCTTTATAGGTTTGTTGTCTTTGCACGTTGCCCACTTCTGTGTCGGGCAAGTCTAAAACAATGCGGGCAGGTCGCACCATCAAAAAATATCGAGGTTTGACCCCATCTTTAAGAGTGACTTCTAGCTGGTTTGTGGTTGGGTCATATTGCCATCCTTTGAGAGGGGCTGCCCAAACAGGAGCCGAAGTGCCTAGACAAACGGCAAGGGGAACTAGATAAAAGACATGGTTGCCCAACCCGTTGTGCGCTTTTTTCTTCATGGTGACGTGACAGCCTTCAACAAACCTGGTTCATAGGATAATGCCAAGTGTTGAGTTTGAAACAATTTTCTGAATTTTCTCAACCTGATCTGAGTAACCTTGGTCGCTCAAAACGGGGGTTGCGTTGTCTAGGTCAATCGCGACTTCCAAATCAATCCACGATCGACACCCACCATATTCACTCTGATAAGCAATAATTTGCGGCTGCGGCAACTTAGACACCCGCAACAGCAAGACATAGAGCGGCGATTTTGGCTTCCACTGAAAACGCTCTGCGGCGAACTGCGAAATCCAGATGTGAAACGGTAGGAGAGCGTCTAAAACCGCTGCCTCGCTGACTTGGAATAGGTGGGTAATCTCTGCCACTGAGCCAATTTGCACCTGATCGGGGTGCCATCCAGAAGAGACAGACTGCACCTGAGATTGGTAGTCATCTTTTAATAAATGCGGCTGCTGATGCTCATAGGTGGGATAGAGCAACACCTGATTTTGAGCGATTGTGAAGCGTCCCTGTTCTCGAATGCCGCCTTTTCTGAGCAGCACGATCGTGCGTCCTTTTTCTAGCGCATCCACCGCGATCGCCCATTCTTTTAGCGCATGGCTCAGATTTGCCATCTGGTTTAGATCCTAAAGTTTGATGTTTGAGAAAAACTCCGAACACACCATAAAAAAGGGAAACAAGATGCCCACTAGCCCAATCCAGCCGCCAAACTGCCCCAAGATGATAAATAATGCCTTGCTGGTTCCGGCGGCTCGATCGTGGGACATCGCTAAAAATCGAGAACTGGCGCTAATCAACAGTGCTCCACCCAACCCCAACGGGACGCTGATCAAAAACCATGTTTTTAGTCTATCGCCCGGATTGATCAATGCTACGGCAGGAAAAAAGATGAAGCTGACTAGCTCCACTGTCACCCATAGCCCTAGTGCAATGAATAGGTCTTTTCGCTGCAACTCGTCAAAAGAGAAGTGATTCATGGTGAGATGCTGACTCTGGTAAACAGTTTTGGGCAACGATATGATATGGGAGCGAGTCTTGAGCAATCTGACGATCGATGAATCTTTAGGTTTTCTCAACCCCACGCCAGGAAGAACGCCATGCTAATTTAATTAGCATAATAATAGAGAGCGCTGATGGGCTGTTTTGAACAGTAGTCAAATTTAGCCTTCGCGATCGCACCTTTTAAGGAGACGACTGTTTATGACGACCCACGATTTATTGACGCTGGCTTTAATGCTGTCTCCCGGTCTTTTACTATCGGTGCTGATCATGGCAACCTTTGCCGCTGGGGGATGAAGATGAGATGAACGTTCATCCTTTTCCTTTGAGTCCAATTTCTTTGAGTCTCTGTTGAAGATAAGCGCCAGCCGTGATCGAGGGAAAGATTGCCTGACCTCCGGTTTTGGTGACGCAGTTGGGTAAAGGCGTTAAATCGGCTTTGGGTGTGGGATGGACAAAATAGGGCATTGAAAAGCGGCGAGTGCGATCGCTGTCAGGATTTGTCACTCGATGCGTTGTGCTTTTGAGTAATCCATTTGTGAGTTGCTGCAACATATCGCCGCTATCGACGATGATTTGCCCTTCAACAGCGTGAATGGGTTGCCAAGTGCCGTCTCGTTGCAAAAGTTCTAACCCTTCTGCGGTGGCTTCACACAAGAGCGTGATCAGATTGATGTCTTCGTGAGGAGCTGATCGTAAACTGGCAGGGTGTGCCTCGATCGAGACGGGCGGATAGTGGATAACTCGCAAAATGGTGTCACCGTCGATCGTCAGATCACGCAGCAGCGTTCTAGATTCTCCTAAATACAGCGCACAGGCTTCTAATAAGCTAGCAGCACAGGCTTCGAGCTGGGCATACAGTTCGCTCATTACAGGCTGAAATTCAGCGACTTCTGCGGGACTTAAATTCGGCAAATGGGATTCTCTGCCGACATGCCAAAATTCTTTAAGGTCAGGGACGGGATGATCTTTGGCGTGTTCTCGACCAAAGCTCGTAAAGCCTCTCTGCCCGTTGAGTTGAGGATCTTCGTACCGTCGTTTTACCGCTTCGGGCAACTCAAAAAAGGTTTGAGCAACCTGATAGGCAGACTGAATTAAAGTGGAGTCAACGCCGTGATTGACCACCGCGAAGAATCCAATATCTTCTAAGGCGGCACCGATCGACAACACAAAACCCTGCTGTCGCTGCGGTGAATCAGAGCAAAAATCTTGTAAATCGACTACAGGAATGGTTTGTAGCATTACTAAAGCGCTAAAGACGGGACATCGTAGCGAATATTGGCTTGCTTCATGCGTTCGAGTGCTTCACCCAAGCGATCGCACTCGGCAATCAAGCTGATTCGCACATAGCCTTCGCCACCTGCCCCAAACGCATTGCCCGGAGTCAAAACTATCCCTGTTTTTTGCAACACCGACAGCGCAAAATCGGTTGAGCCGACTCCTGGCGGGCAAGGAATCCACAAATACATGGTCGCTTGGGTTTTAGGAATCGACCAGCCGAGTTTCCCAAGTCCTTCGATCAGATAATCGCGGCGAGTGCGATACCGATCTTGCACTTCAGTTAAGTATTTGTCAGGCAATTGCAGCGCTGTTTCGGCTGCCGTTTGCAGTGCCGCAAAAATACCGTAATCTAAGTTTGTTTTTAGCGTTCTCAATCCTTGAATAATGTGACGATTTCCCACTACGAATCCGACTCGCCAGCCTGCCATATTGTAGGTTTTAGACAGCGTGTGAAACTCCACGCCAATGTCTCTCGCCCCCGGAATCTCTAACAAACTGGTGGGCTGATAGCCGTCAAACGCTAATTCTGCATACGCCTGATCGTGCACCAACATGATTTGATAACGACGGGCAAATGCGACGATTTCCTCAAAAAACTCACGGGGAGCCGTGGCAGTCGTGGGGTTGCTCGGATAGTTGAAATAGAGGATTTTGGCGCGCTCGGCAATCCGATCGGGAATCGCCGCCAGATCAATCAACCAATCTTGCTCGGCTTTGAGAATCAGCGGATATAGCTCGGCTCCCGCAATCAACGGACCCCGGAAATGCGGCGGATAGGAAGGACTTGGCACCAGCACCAAATCACCCGGATTGATGTAAGCCAGTGCCAGATGCGTCAACCCTTCTTTTGAGCCAAGCAGAGGCAGGGCTTCACTGTCGGGGTCAAGCGTCACGCCATAGCGACGGTGATACCAATTGGTGATAGCGCGACGAAAGCTGGCGGTTCCTTCAAAAGGGGGATAGCCGTGATTTTTGGGGTCTTTGAGTGCTTCGGTGGCGGCTTCGACGATCGGCAGCGGGGTCGCCCCATCGGGATTTCCCATTCCTAAATCAATTAAATCAACGCCCTGCGCTCGTGCATTGGCTTTTAGCTCATCTAGCCGCGCAAACACATAGGGGGGCAACGTTCGCAGACGATCGGCGGGGGTAATCCAGCTTAGGCTCATGTCGCAATCTCTCTAGGGAAAGGGAGGAATTTAAGGGTTGAGACTTAGGGTTTGAGTTGGGTATTCTACCTCAAAACTCTCCTCATTCCTCAGATTATAAGCAGGTGCCGTAGTAGACACCATCGCTGCCATCAGTTGGGTCGGAGCCACCTTAAACGGCAATCGGTGAATATCAGACGAGTCAGCGCACGCGATTTCGGCGGCGTGTTGCAGGTTGGCGATCGAGACCTCTGCCAAGCCCAAATCCGTCAACGTCTGCGGCAACCCAATCTCGCCATAAAACTTTAAAAGCTGCTGTCGCGAAGTCGTTGCCAACCGATTTCCTTGAATCATTTCTTCTAGCCGAAGCTGCACCAAAATACCAAAGGCAACTTTCTCACCGTGCAGCGTGTCATGACTTTCGAGCAAGTGAGTCAACCCGTTGTGGACTGCATGAGCCGCAACCGTTCGGCACTGTGCGCCGCCAATGCCACCAATCACGCCTGCCATCAAAACGGTGGCATCGACGACTTCTCGCCACGCGTCGCCTCCGGGATCTTGCAACGCGACCGCCGACTTTTGAAACAAAATATCGCGCAACACTCGCGCTTGCTGAACCGCTGCAATCAAAAAAGTTTTGTCTGACTGACCGCTACTGACGGAAGCTTCATACCACTTGGCGATCGCGTCTCCGATTCCTGCTACTAACGTCCGTTGAGGTGCGGTGGCGACCAAATCGTAGTCCAACACCAACAAGTCAGGACATCGCGCCAAGCTGACATCATAGAGAAACGCACCTGCGTCTGAGTAGACGTTAGAGAGGGCTGTCCAAGCCGCACAGGTCGCCCCCGATGTGGGAATGGTGACGATCGCAAGCCTGCACTGATCAGCCAGCAGCTTTGCTGCATCCAACGCTTTGCCACCGCCGATCCCGATGATTAGATCGGCTTGATGGGTGGCAACGGCTTGTTTGAGAGACATTAACGCTGACTCGCTGCAATCTGCCCCATAGGATGCCTGGGCGATCGTGCAGTTTTGTGCTGTCAACACAGGCTCAAGACGAGACTGAATCACTTTTAGCGTGTGATTTCCGCCTACCAACAGTGGACGAGAACCCAGTCGAGCGATCGCATCACCGACTTGTTCTAGCGCACCTGTGCCTCGAATCACTTGGGCAGGTGCGATCGACAAAGAAATTAAAGAATCAGTTTGAGTAACCATTTCAGCCAATCAAGCAAAAACTGAGTGAGAGTTTAAGAGCCTTTTAGCTCGTTTACTAAGCTTAACGTTAGAAACGGTTCCTCGGCTTAGGCGCGATCGCAGCCATTAAAAAATCCGACAGCGTTTCATTCTTGCAAACACTACCGGATTGATTGCAATGGAATTTAAATCACTACTCTGCGGCTGGCTTTGTTCCAGTCATGCCCATGATTTCATAGCCCGCATCGACATAGATTACTTGTCCCGTGATGCCGCTCGACAAGTCGCTACACAAAAACGCCGCCGTATTGCCGACCTCGATTTGGGTCACCGTCCGTTTTAGGGGAGCCACCGCCTCAACGTGATGGATCATATCCAGGATGCCGCCTACCGCCGACGAAGCCAACGTCCGGATCGGACCTGCTGAAATCGCATTCACACGAATATTTTGTGCCCCCATCTCAGACGCGAGATATCGCACATTCATCTCCAACGCTGCTTTGGCAATGCCCATCACATTGTAGTTAGGAATCACCTTCACACCGCCTAGATAGGTTAGCGTCACAATGCTGCCACCATCGGTCATTAAAGGCTTTGCGGCTCCAGCCAGCTTGATCAGCGAATAGGCACTGATGTCTAGAGCGGTATTAAACCCCGATCGACTCGTTTTGCTAAAGTCACCCGACAGATCATCTTTACTCGCAAACGCCAAACAGTGAATGAGAATGTCTAACCGCTCCCACTTGTCGCGCACCGTGTTAAAGGTAGACTGAACCTGGTCGTCATCTTGAACATTCAACGGCAAAAAGAGACTCGGCTGTAGAGGGTCTACCAACTCTGCGACCTTTTTCTCCATCTTCCCCCGTTCATCGGGCAAATAGGTAATGCCGAGATTTGCTCCCGCTTTGTGCAACTGTTGAGCAATGCCCCACGCGATCGATTTATTATTTGCGATCCCAGTCACTAGGGCGTTTTTTCCAGTCAGATTCAACATAGACGTTCATTTCAATAGCATCTATAAGACTACCGTGTGAAGGTGGACGGGTGACGAGCAAATAGCGCTGAGAGGTGAGCAAAATCTCGCTTGAGGCATCAAAAAACTTAATATAAAGAGGGTTTCCGCCCAGTTTTCTGAAAAATTGGAGACGCTAAGAGAAATAAGGTAGTATTAAGCACAAAAACTACTTCGAGAGTGAGTTTAAGTGTTCTAAAGTCATCAATCTCTCACAGAGACGTTTCACATGAGTCGCGCCCTTGATGACGTGGAGAGATCCAGAGTAGGAGTTACGACAAAGGACATGGTAGTGACCAAAGAGCGACCCCTAGCGACAATGTTTCGTCAACTTGGCGGAGGAGCCTTTCCACCAGTCGTAGAGATATTTGAGCGCGGCAAGACGATTTTTTTTCCAGGCGATCCGGCAGAGCGGGTTTATTTTCTATTAAAAGGGGCAGTTAAGCTCTCTAGAGTCTACGAGGCGGGTGAAGAGATTACGGTCGCCTTGCTGCGCGAAAACAGCGTATTTGGAGTGTTGTCTCTGATCACAGGGCAACGCGCCGATCGCTTCTATCACGCTGTTGCATTTACCCCGGCTGAGTTGCTCTCGGTGCCGATCGAGCAAGTCGAGAAAGCCCTTAAAGACGACCCTGAGCTATCGATGCTGATGCTGCGAGGCTTGTCATCTCGGATTTTGCAAACCGAAATGATGATCGAAACTTTGGCGCATCGAGATATGGGGTCGCGGCTGGTGAGTTTCTTGCTGATTCTCTGCCGCGATTTTGGAGTGCCCAGTCAAGACGGAATCACGATCGACCTCAAGTTATCGCATCAGGCAATTGCCGAAGCGATCGGGTCAACTCGCGTCACGGTGACTCGGCTGCTGGGTGATTTACGTCAAGACAAAATGATCTCAATTCACAAGAAAAAGATCACCGTTCACAACCCGGTGACGTTGAGTCAGCAGTTTACCTAGCCTCGGTGACCAGACGATTCTCGTGAACAAATTGATCCTTTCTTCTGTAAATACGATATTCTGTAAGACCACTAAATCGTATTCACAGAACATGGTTAGAAAAAAAGCCAAAGCCAACGCTACGCCCGATCAACTGTCCGCCCCTGCGCACAGCAGAGTCGAAAAAAGTCCTGTTCTTGAATCGTCAGTGCCTGCTGCAAGCCCCGTTGCCACCGCAGAACCCATTGCCGAAAAATTGACTCCTGCGTCTAAAAAGGCAGCGAAAACAAACGTCGCAGAGTCAGTCAAAGAAGCCGAGCCTGTGGAAAAAGAAGCCGAACCTGTTTCTAAAAAGACCGCTAAAGAGCAGACTTCTGAAAAACCTGTGAAGATGAAACGGCTGACGTTAGACATTGCGAAACCCTTGCACAAAGCCATCAAAGCCAAAGCTGTCGAAGAAGGAATTCCGATGGTCGATATGCTGCGATCGCTGCTAGAAAAATATTACGGCAACCGCTAATCGAAGGATTCAAACCGTCTGAATCTCGCTTTCTCTAACCGCTCACAATGCCCGACCACTGGGCTTTCTTCAACTTCTCACGTCGATAAG
>JBBQYE010000068.1:0-12794 GCA_038208945.1 Leptolyngbyales cyanobacterium
CCTAGCTGGCAAACTCATCCGGCTCTGATCACGACGATTCAAGCAATCGAGACGCTCGATCGCCCTCGTCCCACCCCTCCCTTAAAAGATCTGTTGACTTGGACGATCGCCCCTGGTCAGCTTCAGATGTATGTGATTTGCCGCCCCGATCGCGGCGTTCTCTGTCAGTCGATTTTAAAAGATCGTCAGGGTCGATTTGTGCGCCAAAACGGGCAGTTGTGGACGGTTCCCTTGCTGACGCGATCGCTGCACAGCTTATCTAGCGTCTTTACTCGTGGGCAAACTCCGCAAGGACTCTATCGCTTAGAGGGCAGCGTTCCTCAACCAGATACCGAATTTTTTAGAGCCTACGGCACCTTTTCGTTAGTCAAGCTGTTTACGCCTTTTGAGCCTGGAGTGAAAGCATTTTTGCCCAATCGCCCCGGTCAAATCGCGGGGCTGTCTGCCTATCAGTCACTGCTGCCACCTAGTTGGCGCAACGATTTTTCGATGCAGCAGAGCTATTGGGCAGGAAAGGCAGGTCGAGGGCTATTCCGAGTTCATGGGAGTGGAGAAGATCCAGCTTTTTTTACAAACAACAGCCGCTACCCAAATAGCGCAGGTTGGAACCCCACGATCGGCTGCCTTTCTGCCTTAGAACTCTATGATCAAACTGGACGACTTCAGAAAGCAGATATGCCCAAGATTTTGACGGCTCTAACCGCCGTTGGTGGACAGAACTTTTCGGGCTATTTGATTGTGGTCGAGATCCCCGATCGAGCCAACACACCAATCTCTACGCAAGAGATTGAGGCAGCGCTTAAGGAATGAATCTTCCTCTAAATCGCTTGATTCAGTATCGAAAGATTTAGGAGATGTGATCCATAACACCTTAAAATATCTTCAAAATCAGTTAGATCTAGCAACGGAGTTGCTGTTAAAGCCGATCATGAAGCTAGCCCACCGGATTCTCAATCTGTTAAAACGCGGGTGTCTAAAGTCTAGGCTTAACCGATTCATATGGGTCAGTCTGCCTTTGTTTATTTTGACGCTTTCACTCGTGGTCTCTACGTCAAATGGGATGCTGCCCAAACTATCGCTGATCAATCCCGCAGGGATGGGGCTGTTAGCTGCGAAGAAATTTTCGCCGATGCTCTCCAATTTTGATATTTCTCTGACCCCTTTGTGTCGTCAAGGCAACTCAGTTGGCTATCAAGCTTCGACTTCGATAGGCAATTCTACAGCGCTCAGTGCCCCAAATCGTGCAGTTCGGGATGCGAACGTGAGCGGTCTTCTAGAAGCGATCGCCCCAGTCTGGAAAGACACGATCGCGGCACCGCCGTTTCCTCAAATTCATGGGCGAGCACGATTGGCAAAAGTTCCGGTGATCATGTATCACGACATTATTGCCGAGAAACAAGTCTTCTTTGATGTTACGCCCACTGAATTTGAGGCAGCGCTGCAATTAATTCAGAAAAACGGTCTCACGCCCATCAGTTTGGATCAGTTGGTCGAGCATCTCAAGACCGGAATTCCATTGCCCAAAAAGCCGATCGTGCTGACCTTTGACGATGGCTATCAAGGGCATTATCAGTTCGCGTATCCCCTCTTAAAGAAGTATGGATACCCCGGTGCGTTTGCCATTTATCCGGCTAAAGTGGGCACAACAAAAGGGCGATCGAGCCTTACGTGGGCACAACTGAGAGAAATGGCAGCCGATCCGCTCGTGACGATCGCGTCTCATAGTCTCACCCATCCCGCCGATTTGAGAGAGTCTACAGACGCGCAGCTTCAGCAGGAGTTTGTCGAGTCGAGGCGCATTTTAGAAAAAGAACTCAGTCAATCGATTAAATATTTTGTGTATCCGTCTGGCAAAAATGACGAGCGCGTTCAGCAAGGCATTCAGCAAGCCGGGTATGAGGCTGCCTGGACGATGAACGACGAAGAAACCCGATTTGCTCAAGATTCAGAAAATCTGCTGACGATCGATCGCATTGGTCAGTCTCAATTAGCGGAAGTAATCGACAAAGCCGATGGCGGACCCTCTCTGAACTTTTTGGGCAACTCGTCAAACTTTTATGCGCCCGTTCAACTCACCCGCACAACGGTTAGTAAGGTGCCGCTAATTTTTGCGTCTGGCGGCAAACCGATCACTATTCATGCCGACAGCCGTTATCAGGTTCCTGAAATTATTGCAAAAACGACGGCGATCGCGGCAGTGGATGGCGCTTTTTTCTCACTCAAATCTCTCGATTCCAATCAAATGATTGGTCCGGTTTTCAGTCAAACGACGGGCACATTCATTCCAGGAAATCGCGGAGAATTACCTCTGATCAAAGGACGACCCTTGGTGCTGATTAACGCCAATACGGTTCGGTTTGTGCCTTTTGATCCAAGTCGGCACAACACCCAAGCGGGCATGGAAAGTGATTTACCGGGGCTAACCGATGCGTTTGTCGCGGCGGCTTGGCTCGTCAAAGAGGGTCAGCCTCAAGACGCTCAAAGCTTTGGTAAGCTATATGGATTTGATGCCGATCGCGATCGGGCTTTTTGGGGCATCGATTGGGCAAACCGTCCGGTAGTAGGCGTATCGGGCGATTATGTCAACTCAGTAAAGTTTGGGGAAGTTCTCAGTCGGGCTGGATTGCGGGATGCGGTCATGCTCGATTCGGGAGCTAGCGCCTCCTTAGCCTACCAAGGTGAGTCGATGATGAGCTACACGCCTCGCCCCGTGCCTCATGTCGTCGCGCTGTTACCGCCTGAGTCAGGAGCAGAGGTCGCTTGCAGCGTGGCATCGGTTAGCAAACCCAACCCCTAAAAAGCATCCGGCATCCAGGGAGGCGACCCCGCAAAGAGTTGAGTGGCGATCGCTAAGGCAGGGTCAGTTGCCGTTAAGCGATCGCACCCTCGCAGCTGGTGAGGAGAAAACAGCCCCGTGTAGAGCGGTGCCAAGCTGCTGACCTCAAGCTGCAAGTCTCCTCGCCCTCCAGGGGTAACTGTCCCAGAGCCGTCGGTGACACTCAAAATTAGGTTGCCCTGATTGGCGGGCAGCAACGGATCTTGAATCTCAAAATGCAAGTCTGCCATGATGCCTGCTGGATATTTGCGAGCTTCCAGTGCTTGCTTTACATCGACGATTCGCAGCATCCAGCGAGTCAAAGATTGAATTCTGACGTTCTTTTGCTCTGGTAGAAATAGGGTCAACGCATCGATCGGAGCGCTTCGCCACTCAATTGTCTCAATTTGGGAACGGTGAGCCGCCAAAAAAGACCAAAATCGCCGGACCGCCGCCGGGGTGAGCAACACCCAATCTTTCACCACAAGCCGAGATTGATCGCCTTTGCCCTGCTGCCGAAGAATGATGTAGCCTTGTGGCTGGGCTGCCGTCCCCAATCGATAGGCATAGGGAGGAATGTCTTTTTGAGATTCCAGTAACCCTTGCCAAATCACCGAACTGCGATCGAGATAGCCATTGATCTGCTGGGCTTGCCGTTGATAAAGGGCGACAAATTCACTTGAGTCAAGCGAGACTGGCTCGATCGGCAGTGAATCGTCTCGAAGCTCAATGCTGCTGGTTGAAATCTTCCAGGTGCAAAGGGTTCCGGCTTGCTCATATCCGGCTTTGCGGTAGAGGGGTTGAGCCGCCGAATACAAGACTGAAAGCGGCATTCCTTTAGTGTGAAGCTCTTTCAGGACGTTTTGCATGAGGGCGATCGCCGCCCCTTTCCCTCGGTAGTCGGGTGCAATCCCCACGGCTGCGATGCCGATCATGGGCACACACGCCGAGCCATACCACTGCCCCAGTTGTAGCAGCCCCAACCCTCCAATCACCCGCTCTCGATCGCAGAGAATGCGAACGTTCTCGCTGCCGATGCGAGTTAAATAGACCGATTCATCAGATGGCGGACTGTTGAAGCATTGTGCCAAAATTTGCCCAAGCTGCTGCACCTCAGTCGCATTGGCTGGAACTCGATAGTCAAATTGACCCGAAGGCATTAAAACTCCTCATTCTGATTGCTGGACGATCGTCAGTCAGAATCTCCTAAACTGTAAGATGCTCAGGCTGAGAAAAACGCTGTCTAGCTACTGTAGCGTTTGGGACGATCGCATCAAAAATCGAGTGTAGCAATCAAAGCATAGGCAATGCTAGGGCGAACCTCTCCCGTGCAGTGAATCTGTGTGCTGCCAGTCAGACTCAATTTGAAAAGATGCGGAAAGTTTCCGCCGATCCACCTAATTTAGAGTGATACAAGGAAGCCATCTGCCTATTCCCCTGATTTAGGGTGATGTGCGGAATCTTTCTCTCTAAAAAGAAGTTAGCCTGCTTAAGCTATAGTTTGAAGTGTCTTGAGAGGTTATCGGTGAGGCACGAAAATTGTGGAAAGAGAAGACCTATGGAAGGAATTCGAGAAAAGTATTGATCTGTATAAGTTCTATCTAGATATGGTGCTGAAAGCCAGCATATTTATTTTTGGTATCACAGGCGGGATCACTTCATATTATTTATCGAACACTAATAAACCACTAATTAAATTGAGTCTTGTCCTTCCATTGATTATGAATGCTGGTTTTACTTTACTTATCTATGGTTCAAGGGATCTTCGTTCGCAGATACTTTAGATAGAGAACATGAAAAACTCTCTGCGGAGCTTGGAACAAGACTGTCCTTCACTTTCAGTCCCCTACACGAAGTGCTGCGTCTATTTGCAATTTTATACGCTCTAGCATCTATTGGATTAGTCGTATTGATGACAAATCTGGTTTAATTCTGTAGACAGCTAGAGAGTCGATGCCTGTATGAGTGAAAGTGTATACATCGAAACCAGCATCTTAGGCTATCTGACAGCCAGATCGACCAAAAACTTGATCCTTGCTGGAAATATTGAAATGACTAGAGATTGGTGGGAATTGCGACGAAGTGCTTTTACTCTCTACATCTCACAGGTTGTTCTAGATGAAGCAACACGGGGTGATGAAGAGATTGCGGCTCAACGGTTGGAGGCTGTTCGCGGTTTTCCGCTGCTGGAAGTAACAGAAGCTGTACAAAACTTAGCTATTCAGTTCATGACGAGAAGTAATCTTCCGCCCAAAGCTTCCGATGATGCGATTCACATTGCGTTGGCGACCGTCAACAGCCTTGATTACCTGTTAACTTGGAATTGTAAGCACATTGCCAACGCTCAAATTCAAAAGAAGCTGTTAAAGATTTGTTCAGACTTTGGGTACACGTTGCCGATTATCTGTACACCTTACGAACTAATGGGAGATTGAATCATGTGGGAAGACGAAATCATAGAAGAACTTCATCGCATCCGCGAGGAACATGCAAAAGCATTCAACTACGATGTTAGGGAAATTTGTGAAGATTGGCGGAAGCGACAAAAACAGAGCGGCAGGCAGTTTGTGACATTGGCTGATGAAACGCAGGTTAACAATCCCGTTGCACCCGACCGTTCAGAGATGGTTGGTCAAGTTCGAGAAGATGTTAGCGGCGGGTGAACGGGGTCGTTAGTTCGTTAGACCCGATCGCCAAAGTTAATCTTTAGATACGATCGCCCTACTGCAATGCTTCAAGAACTTGCCCAGATACTTTAATTTGATTCAAACTGAATCCCGCTTCGTCCAGGTTAGCTAAAAAAGCGCGATCGCGATATCTGCCATCCTGCGAGATCGCCTGCTGATAAGCCTGTCTAGCGAGCGTTTGTTCTTTATTACTCCAGTGGGAGATCGCTAGTGCCACCCAGGGATGAGGATTATTCGGCTCTAGTTTCGCTGCCCATTTTGCAGACGCGATCGCCGAATCGTAGGCAGCTAATCGCCAAAATTCCAGACTAAGATTGTAGTGAGCAATCTCATTCTCTGGAGCAAGCAAAGTTGCCCAGGTGTGCGCCATCACGGCATCGGTTAGGCGATCGCTGACCAAATAGACAATTCCCAGTGCGTTGAAGGTCGTCACGTCAAAGGGATTGAGGAACGTTGCCTGTTCTAGAGTTTCTGCCGCTAACGGGTCTTGCTTCGCCAGATGCAGCGTCCATCCTAAACTTACGCGACCCTTGACATTAGCTGGCTCAAGCTCAACCGCTTTTTGGAGTGCCACGATCGCCGCCTCAAGCTGCCCTTGATCTCGATATTGGATGCCGCGCTCACGATATTGAGCCGAGGTGAGCGCTAGCAGAGGTTTGACGTTTAGGAAACTGCTAGACAACAGGGTCACGATGAAGAAGTCTCGAATTCGAGAGACGCGCATGAGATTTGCTTGAGCAACGATACTAAAATTTTACGCTCTTTGCTAGAACCCGCTTAGTTTTGGATGACAGCACCTCGTCGATCGGTGCCTAGACAGCATTGCAGAGTCAAGCCGTAAACGTGAGCCACATTAAACTACATCCGTGATAAAACAGCGACCTTTGACAGTTTGTCTTTATCTAGCCCTTCTAGCTCGTTGAGATGAAGCCAACCCTCCTTAATGAGTCCCGCAAAGACAAAAAGCAGACCCGAATATTGGTAGTCGTACTTGCCCTCAATTCCAAATCGTTTGGCGCTTAAGAAATCGTGTAGCTGCCAGAGATTCCCCAACTCTACGATCGTGCTTGCCTCCTCTCGAACGTGTCTTAGCAGTGCCTCAACTTCTCGTGTGTGGGCTTTATCAAAGGCAGTTCGAGCGATGGTTTTCTCGATATCAGTCCACTCAGGGTCACTCACTTGCATAATTCAATCTAAAACTCGTGCCGTGTTAATGGGTTAAATTTGTTGCGTTTGCTCAAGATAATTGAGCGCCCTTGGCTAAGAGAGCGCTCACCCGATCGACTCGTCCACTTCCTAGCGAACCAGGTTCAAAAGCTCTTTAGGAGACGCTAACAAGTCGATGGCGACAAAGAAGATCTTGCCTTCAGGGTTGATCAAAAACCGCCACGCCATGTTCATGCCTACAGCCGCGCCAAACCACGGGGTCTGAACCTTGCCCGTGACTTTTACCTGGGTATAGCCATCTTCTGCGGGTTCGGCAACGCCGCGCTCTGGAAGCAAACTGAGGTTCTGACATTCTTCTCGGAAGAACCGCATAATCGCATCTTTGCCGACGATCGGTTTCTGGAAGGGAGGCTGCAATGCACCATCTGGGACGAAGAGCTTGATTAGCTCATCAAAGTCATTGGCATTCAGGTTGTCCATATAGCTCAACACCGTTGGGTCGTCGAGACCTTCAAGAGCAACTTGAGTGCGCTGAGACATCTCTCTAGGCGCAACTACAGGCTCAGAGATTCGGGTGTAACCACCGAGTTTCCCGGCATCAAAGCCCATGTTGACAACCGAGTTCCGCAGGACGGTAATCTGTTGTCCTTGATCCAGGGATTTGAGAGTTTCTAGCACCGCGTTTGCGTTAGCTGAGAGCTTGTAGCCAGACGGGATGGGCGCGACTGCACCTTGCTCCATCCACTCCCCAAGCTGGTTCCAAAAGCCCAGCTTGATGTTGGGCGACCAGGTGGCATAGGTGCGGCAGATCGGAGTGTCTGCGTTGTTTGCCAAGTCGCACATCGCCTGAGTTTGCTCCTCAAAGGTCATTTTCTTGACTTGAGTGAGTGTTACTTCAGCAAACTGCATATTGGCTGCACCTGGAGCCGCAACTGTGACGGTTTTGCCCATTTCTAGGAAGGCAAACCACGTCCACGCTAATTGATCTTCAGCGCTGAGTTGGTTGAATCGCGCGGTCAGCGCTGGCACTGCATCAGCCGAAAGGGTTCCGGGAAAAATACCACGGGCAGAATCAATAGTAATTGCCATGCGGAATATCGCCTCACTAAGTTTTCAACTGACTTAAGAATAAAGCAGAATGTTCGTGGGTTACGTTTCCGTTCCCTAGTGATTAAGCTATCACAAATCTTTATAAAAGTTAATCAATAGTTATATTCATCTCAGAAACCTGGCTTCGTTGGCGACGGTTATGTCTGAGAAAGCCTTTTACACCAGTGTTTGACGCGATCGGGTCATTTATTCAGCAGCCTCTCGATCGTGCTCTCTAAAGCAGGTTTGGCATTATTCTTAGAGAAATCAACGACCGATCGAGGAAAACACATGAGAGGTTCCATCGCTGCGCCTGACGAAAAACCACGTCAGCAGATCTCGACGCTGAAACGCTTTTTGCGCTATTTGCGACCCTATTGAAAAGAGGTGCCAACTGCGCTAATTCTGGTGTCGATCGGGGCAGCCACTCAAGCGATCGGACCTTTTTTAATCGGTTGGTCGATCGACAATCTGATCGTTCAAGGCAACCTGCCCGGACTGTTGCTGATGCTAGGCATCTTGGCGCTGGTCTATTTGCTAGGAGTCCAAGCGATTCGGGGTCAGATTTTGCGCGTCGGTTGGATTGTGCAGCGATTGCTGGCGCAACTGCGGCAAGATATCTTTGTCAAAATTCAAAGTTTGCCGTTGAGCTTTTTTGATCAAAGTGAAGCGGGAGATCTGATGAGCCGTTTGCTGAATGATGTCAGCACCGTTAATCAAGCGTTTGGACAAACGATCGCTCAGATGTTGGGCAACTTGTTTAGCATCGTTGGCATTATCATTGCGATGTTGTTCATCAATCTGCAACTGGGGCTATTGAGTAATTTAGTCGTCCCGTTAATGATTTTCACAACTGGGCTGTTTGCACGATGGGCGAGAACGCGATTTCGGGTGACGCGACAAACGATCGGAGAGCTATCTACCAAGTTAGAATAAGATATCGGTAGCGTTCGAGAAGCACAGGCATTTAATCGGGTGTCTCTAAACATTGAAGAATTTGAACAACTTAACGCTGCCAATCGCGATGCAAATATTGAAGCGGTTGCAATCACCGCAGCGTTTCTTCCCTCGATCGATTTTCTAAATACTCTAGCCACTGCGGGCGTGTTGGCATATGGTGGTTATCTCGCTGTAACAGGTGCAGCAACCGTTGGCGTTGTCACTGCATTTTTGCTCTACGTTCAGCAGTTTTTTCGACCGATTCAGATTCTCAGCCAGTTCTATACCCAAGCTCAGTCTGCTTTTGCGGGGTTAGAGCGCATCTTCTTGCTGTTGGATGAGCCATCAAAGCTTCAAGACGAGATCGACGCGATCGAGATGCCCCCCATGCGCGGAGAGGTCACGTTCGAGACGGTGACGTTTGGCTATACCTCTAATCAGCGCGTTCTGAATGGCGTTTCTCTCCATGCCAAACCCGGACAAATGATTGCCCTTGTCGGACCGACCGGAGCCGGAAAAAGCACGATCATCAATCTGATTTTGCGCTTTTATGACGTGACTGGGGGAGCCGTCAAAGTCGATGGCATCGACGTTCGCAAAGTGACTCAGGCCAGTTTACGTCGTCAGATTGGCATCGTTTTACAAGATACCGTTTTATTTAGCGGCAGCGTTGCCGAAAACATTGCGTTTGGCAATCCCCATGCGACTCAAGCCGAGATTGAGGCGGCAGCTCAAGTGGCAAACGTCCACGAATTCATCACTGCTCTTCCTCAAGGATATGCAACGCTGTTGGGTGAACGAGGAGCCACCCTCAGCCAAGGGCAACGACAGTTGATGAGCATCGCTCGCGCTGTGTTGATCAATCCGCGCATTCTGATTCTCGACGAAGCCACTAGCAGCATCGACACCCGCACCGAAGCGTTGGTGCAATCTGCGATCGCTCGACTGCTCGAAGGGCGCACCAGTTTTGTGATCGCTCACCGTCTCAGCACCGTGACTCAAGCCGATCAGGTGTTGGTTGTCCAGCAGGGCGCGATCGTAGAGCATGGCACTCACGCCGAACTCGTTGCACAACAGGGCGTTTATGCCAATCTGTACGCGCTTCAGTTAGGGCAGCGATCGGAGGTGAATGTGATGACAAACCTTTAATTTCTCAAACTCACTCCTTCAGAAAGATGAGCCGCCATTTTAATCTGCATACGATCTAAAACGGAGAACCAAGATCTACTTTTCTATCATGGAGAAAATTAAATAATGCCAGTTGAAGAAGATAATAAAGCAGTCGTGCGCCGCTTTTATGAAGAGGTGTTCAATCAGGGACGTGAAGAAGTCATTGACGAAATCATCGCTTCCGACTATCTGGATTACGGTCACACTCCGCCAGGACGGGGGCGCGAAGGAGTGCGGGAAGATATGCGTGGGATGGGTGCCGCATTTACCAATGGTCACTTTACGATCGACGATTTAGTTGCGATCGGAGATCAAGTCGTTGCTCGCTGGACAGGGACGCTGACTCATACAGGCACATTTGCAGGCGTTTCTCCAACTAACAAGTCACTATCACTAACAGGCATCAGTATTTATCGCGTTGCCAATGGACAGATTCTAGAAACTCGCAATGCCGTTAACTGGATGCCGTTGCTGCAAGAGCTAGGCGCGATTTCAGCCTAGCAAAGAGTCAATTCTAAAATCCCAAATTCGATTAGGAGAGCGTGCCCAATGGAAACCGCAGACTTGATTGTGATCGGCAGTGGTCAAGGCGGAATTCCGCTTGCCAGTGATTTTGCAAAAGAAGGACGTAACGTGGTGCTCTTTGAACGCGATGCCTTGGGAGGAAGCTGTATTAACTATGGTTGCACTCCCTCAAAAGCATTTTTAGCGGCGGCTCATGCAGCAGGTCGGGCACGGCAGGCAGAAAAGCTAGGAATTCACGCTCAAGTCACGGTTGACTTTCCGGCAGTGATGCAGCGAGTTCGCAGTATTCGAGATAGCTTTCATCAAGGGGTTAGAACCCGATTGGAATCGGCGGGTGTAAGAATCGTCTGTACAGAAGCCTCGTTTACCGCACCTCGATCGGTGGCAGGAGGCGATTTAGAGGTGCAAGCTCCGATCGTCGTCATCAACACGGGCACCTCTGCTTTGATTCCCGACATTTCCGGATTAGCAAACACGCCCTATTTAACGAACCGCAATTTCTTTGATTTGCAGATCTTGCCTCCGCGTTTGCTTGTGATCGGCGGTGGATACATCGGCTTAGAATTGGGACAAGGACTCGCACGGTTAGGCAGTCAGACTCAGATCATTGTGCGAGGCGATCGGGTGCTCGATCGCGAGGAATCTGAAGTCAGCGAGGTTTTAGTTACGGCATTAGAACAAGACGGAGTGCAACTTCATTTCAACGTCACGGTCGAGAACGTGAAGTATGCAAACGACTTATTCACCCTGACGTTGAGTAATGGCGATCGCCTCGAAGCAGAAGCCTTGTTAGTCGCGACCGGACGCAAACCCAACACCAAAGCTCTCAACACGGCGGCAACCGGAGTCGAGCTAGACGATCACGGCTACGTCAAAATTGATGACCACTTTCATACTGCCTGTGAGGGAGTCTACGCGATCGGAGATGCGGCAAACCAGCCTGCCTTTACCCATGTCTCATGGGAAGACTATCGCCGCTTAAAAGCGATTTTGTCGGGCGGAGAACGCACCCGCCACGATCGAGTTCTCGGCTATGCGGTTTATACCGAGCCTCAAGTCGGGCGAGTCGGCATGACGCTTGAGCAGGCACAGCAAGCAGGCATCAACGCTCGATCTGTAAAATTGCCGATGTCTCAGATTGCGCGCGCGATCGAGTGGGGACACGACTTAGGATTTTATCAACTGGTGATTGACCAAGACACCGACAAAATCTTGGGCGCAACGCTCGTCGGCTATGAAGCGGCTGAAATTGTCCATGTGTTCCTCGATCTCATGGAGGCGGGAGCAACTTGGCAACTGTTAGAGCAAGCAGTTCACATTCACCCGACCTACGGAGAAGCCTTGCCCAGTTTAGCGCGGTTGCTGATTTGAGCGGGGATAAGAGTGACATTCTCTCACGATAAGATTTACTTACTCAGTAATTTCCCCTACACTGGTGGTTAGTGTTCCCGTTGAGCTGTTTTTTAGAGACATTCATCTCAGTAATCTTCCTACAGAATCATTCACGCCATGCGGATTCTTTTAGTCGAAGACGATCGGCTCATTGCAACTCCCCTAATCGAAGCCCTAAACGACCAGCATTATGTAGTAGACCATACCATTGATGGTTTAAAAGGATGGGGACTCGCAGAATCGTTTAGCTACGATTTGATTTTGCTCGATGTTTTGCTTCCTCACCTCGACGGAATTAGTTTTTGTCAGCGCTTGCGATCGCAGGGCAACCAAACGCTGATCCTATTGTTGACGGCTCAAGACACCACCACCAAAAAAGTGCAAGGGTTAGACGCAGGGGCAGATGACTATGTGGTTAAACCGTTTGATCTGCAAGAGCTATTAGCCCGCATCCGCGCTTTGCTGCGTCGGGGAGGATCTGCACTACCGCCTCTGCTGACGTGGGAAAACTTGAATCTCGACCCTAGCACTTGTCAGGTTACCTGTAACTCGCGGCAACTCCGCCTCACGCCCAAAGAATATAGCCTGCTTGAACTTCTCCTTCGCAACCCTCAGCGCGTCTATAGTTCGAGTGCTTTAATCGACCATCTCTGGTCACTCGAAACTCCCCCCGCCGAAGAAACCATTCGCTCTCACGTCAAGGGGTTGCGACACAAACTCAAAACGGCTGGAGCGATTGGAGATCCGATCGAGACCGTTTATGGAATCGGCTATCGTCTCCGAAAAGCTGAAAGACTCAAACCGCAAACCGCAGACTGCAAGGGGCTTCCCAAATCTTCTGCTGCCCAAGTTGAAGCCGAAGTGGGTGAGATTTGGCGAGATATTCGCGACCAACTTAATCAATGTGCCACTGCGATCGAGCAAGCTAGCCTTGCTTTGCAAACTAACCAACTGAGTCCAGCGCTGCGATTGTCTGCCGAGCAAAATGCTCACAAGCTCTCTGGGTCACT
>JBBQYE010000069.1:0-12709 GCA_038208945.1 Leptolyngbyales cyanobacterium
CGCGATTTGAGAACTCATCGGAAAGCTTCGCAGTTGATAGCCAGAAAAGCGCGGCATCACAGCAAACACTGCTAACCCCAACGCTAACGTTAATAAGAACGTCAACGGTAGAGCCGCAAAATTGACCTTCCGAAGTTTGAGAGTTGGTTGACCCGATCGAGTCAGCCCCAATCGCGGTCGATAGTCCATGACCAAGACGGGGAGGGCGATCGCCAAAAACATCAGCAGCATTCCCCCAAATGCCATCGTTTGACTCAGAGTGCTTGCTACCCCGATCAAAATAATGCCGATGACCATCGAATAGCCTAAATCTTTACGACGCGGCATATCAAAACTGTGCAGCACCTGAAGCTGAATTAGCAGTTCTGCCAACACCAGCCGCGTGTCATTGAGTTCCCGTCCGCCAATCATGCGGACAAAAAACGCCGCCAATGCGACCAGCATCCCGATCGCCAACAAAAACTTAGTCGGAACATTACGCTCACGGCGGCGCATCCAACTCCAAGTGGCTCCCAGCAAACTAAGCGGCACTGCCCAAAAACTGAGAGTGGTATCTGCGGCAATATCAGTCGCCACAATTCCGACACTGACCAACGCCTGAGTCAGAATTCTAAACAGAATCGACTCTTCAATTTCTGGCATCGGCAACGCTTGGATTCGCTGCCACCATGACTGTCTCATTTAAAAAGGGTGAAGGGTAAAGGGTGAAAGATTCGTTTAAGGCTCATGGTGCCCCTATGCACCCGGAGGCTACCTAGAATGCTTCACCTGACTCTACCAATTTCTTTCTCGCTTTTAACCCTTTACCCCTCTCGTTTATCCTGCGCTCATCGGTCGAATCGCAAAAATCATCATATCTGCTTCGCCTAGCCGCACTTCTAGAGGATAGGTGCGATTAAGACTTAGCTCTCGAAGTTCTACACTCAAGCTACCCGCATCTTCACGATCTGCGAGCGCTTGCCACTGCTCTCCCTGAAACTGCAAGCTGCCACCGCAGGGTAGATCTGCCTTAATTTGAAGCCGTCCAGTTTCCTGACCAAACTGGTGCTCCACTTTTAGCGTAAGAATGCCTTGATCGGTGAGCCATTGCCGCTCGATCGTCGGCTGTTTGGGTGAGACGCTCAGCGTTAGAGAACTGATGATCTCTCGTGCTGCCAGCAGCGACAACGCCATCTGCTGAGTCTCGATCGCGTCATCATATTGACTCGGAAGCTCTGCGCCTGCTTGAGTCGCAAGCTGCTGCAAACTGACGGCAGTTGAACGGGCAGGAGACACCATAATGTAGCCAGCAACATCATTCAGCAGACGGGATTGCCCCGGAAACAAGGAATCTACTGCTTTAACGAGCTTGGCACCTTCACGCAGAGGAGACAGCAAGACTGACTGACACTGCTCTAAGAGTTCTAACAAGACCCATTCGGGCAAGGGTACTGGCAGGCTGAGTTGGCGAAGTTGAGCCATCCATGACGAGGCGGCTGAAAAGATGGGGTGTTTGACTTCATTAGCGGCATCTGAGCCATAGTCAGAAATCTCTTTTTCCCAGGGAAAGAGAGGGGGCTTATTTTGGATCTCAATTTGTAATCGATTTTTCAACAGAGTGTGAAAACGGTCTTGCACAGCAGGTATTTCTCCCGGTTTTAGTAGCATGTCCTCCTCAAAGAGGTCGTCAGAACCGAACTCTGGCATCTCAGAACTAGAGCGCTGCACGTTAGAGAGATACTCCTGGACGGCAGCGGCGGTAATCTGGGGATCACTGCCGTCAACCTCTAGATCAGGAGGAGTCAAACCAAGTTTCTGCAACAGCTTTAGGTAATTTTTCTGTAATGCTTCTGAGTCGCGATCCATTGTGATAACACCCTATTCATGAGGAGATTGGCTTCCTCCGGAATCTTGGTCATTCCGAATTTCCCAAGCCTGTTCCAGCAGTTTAAACCATTGTTTCTGAACTTGATTCACGGTGCATCCGAGAGTCTGGGCGATCGCCGCATCGGGCGCTTTCTGCTGCTTCAGATTTAAGAGCGTTGCCTGTGATGGCACAAGATAGTCTTGAAGCTGCTGCCACTGCTTGTTTGACAAGCCGAGACGGTGCTCTAGGTCAACCTCTAGCCACTGATGCACCAGTTCCCAATGATGAGAAAAGGCAAATCGAATCAGATGATATTTAAAGCGCTGCTGTAAATAATCTCGCTGACGCGGCGTTAATTTTAGCAATTGTTCAATTTCGTGGGCAGGCAGATCTCGTAGACGCAGCACGAAATATTCGATGCAGTCAGATTGCTTGCGTTCTTCGAGGTAGGCGATCAGTTCTTTGATCACCGTCTGGCGCAGGGTGTCTTCTGCCATTTCGGGTTCTTGAGCCACCATCTGCTCTCGCACCTGCTGAATCGACGCGATATTCCACGGCGTTTCAGATTCTAATAGGGTTCCCTCGGCTGCCCGTTCTAGGTCAACCAGAGTCTCGGTAGGCTGCTGCTGTGAGAAGGTTTGCGCTCGGAGAATGATGAGCTGCTGACTTCGGTGCCCAGGCAGGGGAATGCGGCGTTTGCCGTAGCGCTCGGTGAACGCCATGTATTCTGCCAGTTCGATGAGGGTGCGGGGCGTGTAGGTTGCCCCTAGCTTGGTTTCCCGCCGAAAGGCAGTCAGCGACTCGACGTAGAACCCTTGCAGAAAGTCTTCGATCAGCGTCAGGCGGGCTTGATAGCTCGACTGGCTAGGAGACGGGTTGATATATCGATAAACGACTGCGCTCAGGTTGCTGTGGAGTTCTACCCGCCCTCGCACCGAACCCAGTCGATAATAGGTCAAACATTGCTGAAGTCGGTGTCGTGCTAGAGCGGTTGCCCAAGCGTCTGCTTCTCCAGAAGCCTGAATGCGGTTGCTTTGGGTGCAAATGCGCTCGACTTCTTGAGTGAGGCGATCGGCAACACCGTGACAACTTTTCTGCTCAGACGCGGTGGTTGCCTGTTTCAATTCACTCGATAGTAGCTGAAAGATTGCTTCCACGCTCTGGCAGATATCCCCAACGATCTCTAAGGTCTTACAAATCAATTGCTTTCTCTCAATTTTGGGACGGCTAGATCACAATGATAGGTAGAAGAAACCCTGAGTATTTTGGACGGATTTGACCCTGGACTTAGACCAACAGATTCAAGCGCTGGTTGAGGGTGCGCCTCAAGATGGCTCGACTCCTCAATTGATTGAGTCGATCGCGCCTGTGCTCAAAACCCTGGCTCACCGATTGCGGCATTTGCACTATTATGTGATGCAAACCCTGGATGACAGTTGGGTAATGATTACCCTGGGTCATCGTTCGCAAACGGAAGTCGAGAAAAACGTGATTTATGCGTTTCCCACTTTAAAGGATGTGGCAGCAGGACCGTTTGCGCTTTCTGATCCGAACGTGATTGCGGTGCCTGTTCCGGTCATGGAGATTTTGTTTCAAATGCTGGCGATGACGAGTATCTACAGCATGATTTTTTTTGAAACACCGGGGAATGTGACTGTGGGAACAGAGGTGCAACGAGCCGAATTGGAAACCCTAATCCATCAGTTTTTGCAAAGTCAGGTAGATGCAGATACTCAAATCAATATTCCGAGTGATATTGCTTGAGTGTTTTCGGGTTGAGTCAAATACTGTGTTTAATCAAGTTTGAGGCTGTCGATCTCGAGGAATTGTAAGAAGAAACCTTCTTACAATTTCAGGTCTTCAGTCTCATCTTGACTAGAGTTAAAACAGTAACTTGGTCAACCGTTTATTCTCGAGTTCTCATTGATTGTACCTACGATTGTCTCTCTTCAAGAAGAGATCAGCAATTCTGCTTAGATTCTTACATTCTGGGGCTTCCGGTTCATCTAACCTTCACACGATCGCTCCTGCTAAAAGAAATTGCTTACGTGGTAGTAACGACTAAATTCACCCAAAATTGTGAGATTTGGAGGCTAAAAATGGGTCAGATCTAAGCAATTCAAGCTAGGTTTCTACAAGATATGGCGGATGTTTATAAACTCATGTTTACTATCTTCGTTCAATCTTTATCAATGCTTCAAACTGTGCTTTTAACTAAATAGGCAAGTTATACCAATTCTCTATGAGGCTGCACATAACAAGGGACTTAAGCCCCTTGTTTAGCTGCAAAGTGTTCAACTTATTTGCACTAGCCTCCTAAGCTTCTCCCACTGCTGAGATCGCGGCTTCTAGGGCGATCGACACATGAGTCCAGTGAGTCCCACCTTGACAAAACACGATATACGGCTCTCGCAGTGGACCGTCCGCCGAAAACTCAGAGGTGCTGCCGTCGATAAAGGTGCCGCCTGCCATCACAAGTTCGCTTTCATAGCCATGCATTTCGCCAGGAACCGGATCGAGGTAAGACCCGATCGGAGAATGACTTTGAATGGCTCGACAAAAGGCAATGATTTTCTCTGGTGAACCGAGTTTGATTGCTTGAATCACGTCCGATCGAGGTGCCATCGGTAGGGGGTTGACTGGATAGCCTAACTGCTCGAAGACATACGCCGTCAAATGGTTGCCCTTGATTGCTTCGCCGACCATCTGAGGGGCGAGAAACAACCCCTGAAACAGAAGCCGATTTAAGTCAAAGGTTGACCCACCAAAGCTGCCGACACCGGGAGCCGTAAGCCGACATGCTGCCGCTTCTACTAGATCGGCTCGACCTGCAATGTAGCCGCCTGTAGGGACGATCGTCCCGCCCGGATTTTTGATCAGAGAACCCGCCATCAAATCGGCACCTACGGCAGTCGGTTCTCGATCCTCGACAAATTCACCATAGCAGTTATCGACAAAGCAAACCGTGTCGGGGTTTTGCTGCTTGACGAGATGGATAATTTTTTCGATATCGACGATCGACAAACTCGGTCGCCAAGAATATCCGCACGATCGCTGAATCGATACCAGTCGAGTCTTGGGCTGAACGGCGTGAGCTAAATTGCTCCAGTCGATCATTCCGTCTAGAGTTAGATTCAACTGTCGATAGTCGATGCCAAACTCTTTGAGTGATCCCTGTCCGGTGCCTCGTAGACCGATGACTTCTTCGAGGGTGTCATAGGGTGCGCCAGCGACTGCCAGCATTTCATCACCCGGACGCAAAACACCGAATAGAGCCGCCGCGATCGCGTGGGTGCCAGAAACAAACTGCACTCTCACCGCCGCCGCCTCTGCCTCGACGATCTCGGCAAAGACGCGATCGAGCACTTGCCGACCTAGATCATCATGTCCATAGCCTGTTACGCCCGCAAAATGATGCACGCCGACTCGATGATTTCGATAGGCATTAAGGACTCGTGTTAAGTTTTTCTTGACCTGAGCGTCAATACCAGAAAAAATCGGAGTGAGTGCTTTTTCTGCTGCTCGTAACGTTGTAGCGCTATCCATTACAGTGTGGTTGGGTTAGAACGATTAAAGTGGCGGGTGCGAATCGCTTGATCCCGTTTGAGCTGTCCGATCGATCGTCGATTCGGACGCAGCAAGGAGACCAAAAGATAGGGAAGCTCATTATACCTCTCGATTCTTTTGCTTCTTGAATCTCAATAGGGTCTGTTTTCGGGCAAACTGGCACTGTGTTCCATATCGAGACTACTACTGCATGATCGCAACTTCAAAACAACTCCGCCTCGATTACCCCGTCATCTTATTCATGGCGGCGGTTCATATTGGCGCGCTCTTTGCGCTGCTGCCTAGCAACTTTAGCTGGTCAGCCGTCGGGGTCGCTGTCTTCTTGCACTGGGTGACAGGTGGCTTGGGCATCACCCTTGGATTTCATCGTCTGGTGGCTCACCGCAGCTTTCAGACTCCAAAATGGCTGGAATATTTTTTGGTGACGTGTGGTGCGCTCTCTTGTCAGGGAAGTCCGATCGACTGGATCGGAATGCACCGAATTCATCACTTAAATTCTGACCAGGCAACCGATCCCCATGATTCTAATCAAGGTTTTTGGTGGAGTCACATGGGTTGGATGCTCTATGAAATTCCTTGTCGAGATCAAATCGCCCGCTTCACAAAAGACATTTCTGGCGATCCGTACTATCAGTTTCTTCAAAAGAATTTTTTCGGTCTCCAAATCGCATTGGGAGTTGTTCTCTATCTGATTGGAGGCTGGTCTTTTGTCGTTTGGGGCATATTTGTAAGGTTAGTAGCGGTTTTCCACTGCACCTGGTTTGTCAATAGCGCAACTCATAAGTTTGGCTATCAGTCTTATGAGTCAAACGATCACTCCAAGAATTGCTGGTGGGTAGCGGTTTTGACCTATGGCGAAGGCTGGCACAACAACCATCACGCTTATCAACACTCTGCCCGTCACGGCATGAAATGGTGGGAAATCGATATGACTTGGATGACGATCCAACTCTTACGATCGCTAGGATTAGCCACAAAAGTGAAGTTAGCCGGAGAGGAACAATCCTAAATTTTGAATGATAGACCTCTTGCAAAAGTCCCTGCCCTCACCCTAAATCCCTCTCCCACATTGGGAGAGGGACTTTGAAACCTGGCTCCCCTTTTCCCAAGCTTGGGAGAAGGGGTTGGGGGATGAGGGCATCTTCGGACTTTTGCAAGAAGTTTGATGAACTCAATTTCGATTCATCCTTCAAAACCTCTAAAACTGTCCAGTTCCCTGAACGATATGTTTAGTGGTGGTCAACGTTTCTAGACCGATCAAGCCGCGACGGTGCCCTTTTTGGTTAGACATTCCTAAAAAGATTGCGTCTCCTTGCTTGGGGTTGCGATAAAAGCGGGGCGACGCATTGATATAGGTTGAGGCGCTGTTAACTCCCAGAGCAAATTCTCGACTTTCTTGATAAGACTCGGTGGCGAGACAATCAGCGTGACCGCTACTGTAGTGATTGATCCAGTTAATGGCGGCTCCCAAGTCATCGACCACTTTGAATGCGACAATCCGATCGAGATATGCCTGATTCCATTCAGAATCTTCAGCTAAAAGCAGTTCTGAAAACTCTGTCGCCAGTCGAGCATCGCCTCGAATCTCAAATCCCTTCTCTCTCAAACTGCGCCACAGCATCACGAGCGAAGAGGGATTTTGGTGTGGGTGGATCAAGACTTTCTCGATCGCGTTCACAGGGTCAGGCTCACTTAAATGACTGTCTTGAATCATCCAGCGAGTCACGTCTAAGCTGCCAGAGGGCGACCAATAGAGATAGCAATTGCCGATCGCCGACTTCAACACAGGGGCGGTAGACTGACGCACCACTTGCTGCACTAAACTCGGTCTCCCGTAAGGAATCACCAGATTCAAATAGCGGTCTTGAATCACCAAATCTCGAATCGATGCTCCCTGATCTGCCGGAAGTGACTGCAAACAGTCGGGAGGCAAGTCGGCATCTTCAACCGCAAACTGAAGGGCTTGAGCGATCGCTGCGTTAGAGTGACTCGCCTCACTGCCTCCTTTAAGAATTAAGCTATTGCCCGTCTTAATACACAACCCCGCGGCGATCGCGCCCAGATCGGGAAATGCTTCATAAACTAGCGCGATTACGCCGAGCGGCATCAACTGAGAATAGGTTTGGCACTGGTCTACCTGAAAATTTGCCGTCATCACGCGCCCGATCGGGTCTGGCAGCTCACTCAAGTGCTGCAAGATCTGAATCGTGTTCTGAATGCGCTCTGGAGTCAGCTTTAGCCAGTCGAGCAGCAGGTCGGGAACTGCCATTTCCCGGCTCGTTTCCAGATCTAATGTGTTTGCCTCTAAAATGTCGTTTTGCTGACTTTTTAGCGCCTTTGCTATCGCTTGAACTGCGCGACTGCGAACGGTGCCTTTGGCGACTGAAAGCTTCAAGGAGGCGTGATAGGCGTTGCGAACGACACTAGCAGGATCAGGGAAAGGTTCAAATAGTTGGGGGGTCATGAGCTAACGGCGATAGGCTAACCAGACCATGAGCGCAGGCAAAACCGCCAACAGCAGCGCCACGACTACCAAAAGAATGCCGCCACCGCCATTGAGCGCCACCGGGAGCCAAATGCTCAACAAAACCAGGAGAATGCCCAGTGCAAGGGGCAAATAGCTATCCCCTAAACCGGAATGGACGACATTCCACTGGTGCCCTGTCCAGCGCCACGATCGCTTATAGGGATAAGTCGTAGACAGTTGCTCAATAACATAGCCCCCTTCTTCGACCACAAAAATTTGCTGACAGCGATTACAGCCAAACGCTTCGGTCAGGGTGATCGGAGTCAAGTGTCCGCGACGACGACACGGACAGGGATAATCGTTATTTAATTCAATCTTGTGAGTTTTTTGGGATTGCACAAGTGACGAGGGGCACGAGAGTTTTTAAGCAAAGAAATGAGCCGAGAAGAGTGGGCGAAGGGACTGCTGGTGACATTATCTCTTGCAAATTTTATCACCCTCTTTCTGAGTACAGAGCCTACCTTAAGAATCAGTTGAGATTTATGGCAGAAGGAGCAGCTTTTTAATACCCACTATTCCAGTGCATCGACAAGTTATGAACCGAGCTACCGGGCTTGGTTTCGTCGTCGATCGCTTTGACCACTCGCCGATAAATCTCTTCGGCTTGCTGGGGAGAGTTGCCAATACTAGTTAGCCCTAGTTTACCAAATTCTGAGAGGCATCCGATTAAATGAAAGACGGTGCCTGTCTCGGTGCTGGTGTCAAAATGAAGCTGATGATAGGCGATGATATCCATCAAGTCGTTGGGCAATAAGCCTCGATAGTGGTCTCGTTGCAGATTGTCGGTGGCTTTGTAATATTTGGCGTGCCCCTGCTGGCTGTAGAATAGACCGCTCGCCAGATCATAGCGTCCGTTAGTGAGAAACTTCAGCGTCATGAAGGGGTGAGTCGTGCCGCCTTTGCGAAGGTTGATCTCAATCGCTTGAAACTCCCATTTGCCTGTATCTGGATGACGAACCACGACAAAATCTAACCCAAACCGTTCTAATACGCCTTTTTTTGCCAAGGTCTTGCCAACTCGTAAGCCCAAATCTTGCAGCCGCAGTCGATATGCCTCATCTGCTGGGAAGCAGCAACCCAGATAGATTTGACCATTGGGTCCGCCGAGAATTTGGTCATGGGTGGAAAGGATTTCGACTTCTCCAACGGGATTGACGCGCCCCTGAACGCTGGGCGATCTCTTCGAGTCACCCGCAAGGGGTCGCTTCTCGTCTCCTTCGATAAACGCTTCGGCGATCGCGCCCAATTCGGGAATGCGACTGCCATAATTTTCCCAGGTTTCGGCTTTTGACTCGAAGTGCAGGGCGTGAAATTTGTTGAGAATTGTGGTGACTCGTTGGGCATGAGTTGCCAATCCGGGAGCCATCTCTTTGAGAGGACGCAGATCGAGCAGCGCGTTGCCTTCTCCCGAAAAGCCTTCGTTGAGTTTGATGACGACGCGTTTGAGATCGGGCTGTCGCTCCCAAAGCTCGGCGGTGACGATCGCTAACTCTTTGGCATCGTGAACCAACAGACTGCCATCGGGATGAGGCACCCCACTTTCGGCAAAAATTTGACGACTGCCGCTTTTAGTGCCCCACTCCAGCAAATCGGGGTCGAGGGCAAATAAGGGGATGTCTAGCTCGACCGATAAATCTCGCTCTAGCGTCGTGGAGTTGTAGCAGATCATATAGGCACGATCGCGATCGACCGCCTGACGAATTCGCTCGATGAGTCGAGGGCGCTCAAGAATCTTCTGACTCAACGGCTTAGTTGCGCTGTCATAAGTCGAGAGCAGCAAGAGACGATCGCGGGCGTGAGAAAACGGAATTCCGGGCAGGAGTTGCAGATAGTAGTCAATCACGCTGGGGTGGAGCGGCTGTGATGTGAGGTAGATCAGCCGAGTCCGAGGGCTTCTCAATCGAATCAGAGAAAACAGCAGCCGTTCTTCATAATGCGAAAAGCCCTCAATTTTTAAGAGTTCTCGCTGGTCGATGCTGATCGAGGGAATGACCACAATATCGGCATCGCTGATGTCAAACTGGTCTGAGTTGCGCCAGCGATCGCGCAGTTGGTCTTGCAGGTGCTGAAATTTGGCGATTCCAGCTTTTAGATTGAGCGTGTCCATTGACGGCTATCTCCCGCGTCGTATGGGATACAAGTGATCATACAGATTGAGTTGTGATTCGCAATACGTGCGGAAGGTAGAAAGTTTGAAGGCAGAAATGGAGAAGAAAGCCTTGCGGCGATCGCTGATCGCAAAACGACGATCGCAACCATTAGAAGAATGGCAGCAAACGAGTCAGCAAATTTGTGAACATTTAAAAGCGCTGCCTCTGGTTCAAAAATCTAAAACAGTTTTGGCTTACTTTAGTTTTAGGCAAGAACCCGATCTGAGTTTGCTCTTTTCGCTACCTAAAGTTTGGGGCTTTCCGCGCTGTGTGGAGAAATCGTTATCGTGGCATATTCTTTCACCAGATTTCCCTCCTAAAACTGGAGCTTACGGGATTCTCGAACCGTGTGCTGAGAGTCCGATTTTGGAATCAGATCGAGTGGATTTAATTCTCGTGCCCTGTGTTGCCTGTGATTTGAGAGGCTATCGATTGGGCTATGGAGGGGGCTTTTACGATCGTCTCCTCAGTGCGCCAGAGTGGAGGGAGAAACCCACGATCGGGATCGTTTTTCAGTCTGCGGTGGTTTCTGAACTGGCGATCGACCTGTGGGATCATCCCTTAAGAGGAATTTGCACTGAACAGGGATATCTGGGAATTAGGTAATATAGCCGTAGCCAATTGGATTAGGACATTGCTGCACGTAAAATACTCGCCGTCTGAACAAGGGGCTTAAGCCCCTTGTTATGTGCAGTCTCATAGAGAATTGGTATTACTTTGATTGCTCTCTCTGCCATCGAAAAAAGTCTTCTAAAAAGTCTTGCAATCTCGTGTTGTACTTGAGGCGTTGAGAATCCCATTCGATCGCAACTCTTGTCAGAATTTCAGAAAATGTAGGAGACGGAACCGCTAAATCTCTGAAGGTTTGAATCTTGAGTTTTTGATTGATTGCAAGCGCGATCGTGCTAATCAATTCGCTTGCGTCACTCCCCACAATGTGCGCTCCTAAAATCTCTCCATTACGACGAGTGATGACCTTACAAACTCCAGTTGTTTGATTTTGAATATGCGCTTTTACTAAAGTTTTGAAAAATTGCCTCACCACAACAACGTCTTTTCCATAAGCTCGAATAGCTTGAGACTCGGTTAAGCCAACCCAAGCGAGTTGCGGATTCGTAAATACAACGTGAGGAATCTGACGATCGTCAATCTTAAACCACGGAAAAAACAACGCATTCTTTAATGCGATATTGGCTTCTTGTTGAGCGATCGAGTGAATGCGACTGCCGCAAACATAGATTTGATGATTCAACGTTTGCAGCTTAGTGTTGACGCGAACCGGAAACGAAACGCCCATCGCTTCTAGATTCAAAGACTCTAGATTTGGCTGTGACCCGATTGCCAAGAGAATCTCATCGGTTTCGATCGCTTCATCATCTGCCTGAACCCATTTTTTAGATTGAATCTTTCTCACTTGAGTAACCTGAGTGTGAGTCAACACACGAATTCCTTCGGCTTCTAACTGAGCTTGAATTAGAAAAGCGGCTTCTCGATCGGCAGTTTCTAGCATTCCACGACTCAAAATTAGAGTGACGTGAGAACCCAATTGAGTAAACGTGTGTGCGAGTTCAATGCCGATCTCATCATCGCCAATGATGACTAATTTTGATGGAATAATCTGCCCAATCGTTTCAGACGTTAAATAGCCTGTAGTTTGCAATCCTTCGATATTTGGAATCAGAGGAATGTGATCGGTTGCGATTAAGAAAGCCCGCGATCGTAGCACTCGTCCATCGACAACAAAGCCAGAAAAAGGCTTGCGGCAAAATTCACCAACACTCGCAATAAATTCGATGCCTAGCGAAGCTAAAACGGCTGGTGATTCCAATTCTTGAAGATTAGACGCGATCACGTCTGCCCATTTTTTTGCCTCAGTCAGTTGTGGCGCTTCGGGAACCATTTCTGACGCATAGAAACTGAGTTGATTTGCCCGATCGAGGGTTTGAGAAATTTCTCCAATCTCTGCAAAGGCACGACGAACGATCGTCGAATCGGGACGAGTGTTTTGTGCCACGATCGCCACTCTTGCTTTTAATCTGGCAGCAGAGACGGCAGCGTGAATTCCCCCAGGGGTGTTTCCGATGACAACCAAATCATAGTCAACTGCCATAGATCTCTACAAAACGTCGGTTAAGCCTGCAATCAGGCGTTGATTTTCAGACTCAGACCGCACCGCCACTCGAAAGTAACGATCGCCCAATTCTGGAAAACTTACACAATCTCGAATCAAAATCTGGTGCTGTTTTAAGAGTCGCTGTTGAATCTCAGGCACCGATTGGTCTAACCGCACTAAGAAAAAATTAGCCGCACTCGCATAAGGATGCAACCCCGGTAAGGCTGATAGCCCTTGAAATAGTTTAGGTTTAGCGACTTCTAACCATTTCCACGTCTGCTGCTGAAACTCGGTATCTAACAACATCGCCTCAGCCGCAACCGACGCTAAAACATTGACCGACCACGGATCTCGACGAGTTTGCCACACTTTTAAGTAATCAGGATGCGCGATCGCATATCCCAGTCGCAAACCCGGCAAACTATAGAATTTTGTCAGCGATCGCAAGATCACCAAATTTGGATAGTGCTGCACATTATCAATGAGACTTTGCTGACGATCGGGGG
>JBBQYE010000070.1:0-12407 GCA_038208945.1 Leptolyngbyales cyanobacterium
GTATATTGTGATAATCTAAAGAAACAAATGAAATGACAAAGCAATCGAAACCTTGAACACGAAGGCGAATGGATCTAAGAGTCTCAATCCCTAGCTTATTCACCCCCTGAAAACTGTCTAGTCTTGGGGGTCCACTTCAAACGCCGACGGTTTCTAGGATCAACTCTTCTCGATCGGCTTCGATTTTAGACAAATCTAGCAAGTCGTTAATCAAATCAAGAAGCTGATAGCCTCCGGCTGAGACGCGCTGCAAATAGTCTCGTTGTCGCTCATTGATCGAGCCAAACACCTCTTGAAGCAACACGCTCGAAAAGCCAATAATGCTAGTGAGCGGAGTGCGAAGCTCATGACTCATGTTGGCAAGAAACGCGCTTTTCGCCTGGTTTGCGGCTTCAGACGCTAACTTCTCTTGCTGAAGCTCTTGAGTTCTCTGCTGGATGAGTTGTTCTAACCGTTCTTCACTTTGGCGCAGTGCCTCAACGCGGGCTAACTCTGCGCTCAACCGTCGCCCAAAAAAAGAAGCCAGCAGCGCCAGCGTTAAGACCATCAGAGCCGCAATGCCAATCACCGTTGCCAGCCGCGACCCATCGAGCGTCGCAGACTTGGGCACGGTCAGCGGCGCAAAATGAAACCGCACACCCGACATTGCAATGTAGTGCATTCCTGAAATGGAACCGCCCATCAGCAGTGCGCTTCCTACTAAGTGCTGACACTGCCGCACCGTTGCCTCGACCCACCCAGGTTGAGATGCCAGCTTCAGCGACGCGATCGAGGCTCCGATCGCGATCACAACGCCCAAAATAATCTGCGCTAGCTGATATTGCTGAGTCGCCGCCAACCGCAGGGATGCCATCGCTGCATAGTGCATCGCCACAATGCTAGTGCCGATGAATAAACCACCGCTAATCAGAGAGAGCCACCCGATCGGGCTTTGCCGAGTAACCGCCCAAAAGCCCAAGCCAGATCCTAAGACTGCCGCAACGAGCGACAGCACGACGATGCCAAAGTCATAGCTCACTGGGGTAGCCAGTTGGTGCGCCAGGATTGCGGTAAAGTGCATCGACCAGATGCCAATGCCGAGAGCTAGACTACTGCCAATGAGCCACCAGCAACTCTGCCCGTGTGACGGCACAATCCGTTCTGCAATATCCAAAGCCGTGTAGGAACCATTATTGAGATTGCAATCGAGAGCAACACTAAACGAAAGTCTGTCGTTGCGGCAAGGTCAATCGCTGTTTGAGACATTCCCTTATCAGATCTTTGAGTTGAATTGGGAAGCTCGATCGCCACCCACTTACTAGCAAATCACATTTTCAAGACAGGCTCCCGCATCTCTGGGTGAGTTCACAAACAGATGGAAAGAAAGCTTAAGAGATTCACAAGTTCTTACAAAAGTGCCTCAAGCTTCATCTCCTCATCTAACTTAGACTGAAGCTAGTTTAGTATTCAACAGGAAATTGGCGATGGTACAAATCACGTATGAGGTCGAAGCTTTCTGGGATGCGGAAGCTGCTGTCTGGGTTGCAACGAGTGAAGATGTGCCAGGATTAGCCACTGAAGCTGAGACGATCGAGGCTTTAACTCAGAAACTTCGGAGTATCATCCCAGAATTAGTTCTACTCAACCGAGATTTTGCTTCTGATGTTGGCTCGATCTCGTTTCAGTTGACGAGTCATCGGCAAGAGTTAATTGAGGTAGCCTCTTAGATGAGTCCGTCGTTTACTCCTCAGCTAAAGAAGCTGCTGATCAAAGCAGACTGTTACCTTGAACGGCAGGGCAAAGGAGACCATGAGATTTGGTACAGCCCAATCACAGAATATCGATTTGTGGTGGATGGCTCGATTAAGTCGCGGCATACTGCCAATGCTGTTTTGAAGCAAGCAGGACTACCTAAAGCGTTCTGAGAAAATGGAAAAGAAAGTTTAAAGGCAGGAAAGAAAGTTTAAGAGATTCGCAAGTTCTTACCAAAATGATGAGGTTCACGGGAAGCTAATGACAACGTGCTGTTCATCTGCTCTATATCTGTGAATCAACCTCGCTCTGTTCCGACTAAGACTGCACCTACCGATTGGCATGGCAGTCTCTGCCTAGAGTTTGCAACCCGTCAGGGTGCGACTCAGCTCAGTCACAGTCAGGCAAAAGCTCCTTTAAAGACACAACGCCCTTTTTATCCAGAGGGGTCTAAGGTCTGTCATAGCGTGATCATGCACACCGCAGGCGGAATCGTAGGCGGCGACCAGCTTTCTGTCAATATTTGTCTCAAGCCCAATGCTCAAGCGCTGATTACAACGGCGGCAGCTAGCAAAATTTATCGCACGAACGGACGAGAAGCTAGACAAATGATTCACATAGACGTGGCAAGCGGAGCCTGTTTAGAGTGGTTACCGCAAGAAACGATCGTCTTCAATCAAGCCGTTTATCGCCAAGATATGCGGGTGAATCTCGCACCTGATGCAAGTTGGCTCGGCTGGGAGATTACTCGCTTTGGTCGCAGTGCTAGGGGCGAACGGTTTATTAAAGGGAATTGGCGATCGCACACCGAAGTTTGGCAGCACGATCGTCCGATTTGGGTCGATCGTCAATGGCTACCGGGCAGTGAAGAGGTATTCACCAGTCCTCACGGGTTGGCAAACTGTCCAGTCGTGGCAAGTTTTGCCTGGATTGGACGATCGATCGAGCCTGAATGGGTTGAAAAAGCCCGTTCTGTTTGGGTCGGCAATGGTGAGATCGGCGTAACTCGTCTGATGTCTGGGCTACTGTGTCGCTATCGAGGCGCGTCTACAATGGAGGCTCGACAGTGGTTGATTGAGGTCTGGCGCTTAGCGCGATCGGAGTCTCTCGATCGACCTGTCAGTATCCCGAGAGTCTGGCAATTGTAATGGAGGCATCATGAACCGCGAACTTCCGATTGAAATTTCTTCAGATAAGATTGCTGATTTTTGTCAGCAGCATCATATCCTGAAGTTGTCTCTATTTGGTTCTGTTTTACGAAAAGATTTCAACTCTAATAGTGATGTAGATGTTCTCGTTGAGTTTGAGCCAAATCATATTCCTGGACTAATTCGATTAGCAGGGATGGAAATTGAATTAACGAAGATTTTGGGTCGCAAAGTCGATTTGAGAACGCCTGAAGATTTGAGCCGTTGTTTCCGTCAAAAAGTTCTTGACTCAGCTTTAGTACAGTATGTTCATTGATGATTCAGCTCGGCTGTTTCACATGAGGGAAGCAGCAAGAGAGGCACTTTTCTTTGTTCAAAATCGCACTAGAGATGATCTAAATAATAATCGAATGCTTACATTATCTGTAGTAAAATGTATCGAAATTATTGGAGAGGCAGCTTCTCGGATTACTAAAGACGGTCAAGGTAAGTTGCCTAACATTCCTTAGGCGCAAGTGATTAGCATGAGAAATCGACTCACTCGTGCCTACTTTGAGATTAATCTAGATATTGTTTGGAGTACAGTGACCGAAGATCTTCCGATCCTATTAGCTGAACTCGAAACTATTGTTGATAATGACACCCAGAAATAGAGATGCAATTAACACCACAAGAAAAAGACAAACTACTAATTTTCACGGCTGCATTGTTGGCAGAGCGACGGAAAGATCGAGGCTTAAAGCTCAATTATCCTGAAGCGATCGCTTACATCTCGGCAGCGATTTTAGAAGGGGCAAGAGATGGGCGAACGGTTTCAGAATTGATGAGTTATGGGACGACTCTGCTCACTCAAGAAGATGTTATGGATGGCATTTCTGAGATGATTCACGATGTACAAGTTGAGGCTACGTTTCCTGACGGGACGAAATTAGTGACAGTACACAATCCAATTCGTTGAGGTAATTTATGATTCCGGGTGAACTGTTGATTGATGACGGAGAAATCGAACTGAATGCAGGACGAAAAACTGTGACGTTAAAAGTGGCTAATCAGGGCGATCGCCCAATTCAAATTGGGTCTCATTTTCACTTTTATGAGGTGAATTCGGCATTAGAGTTCGATCGAGAACAAGCGCGAGGGATGCGGCTAGACATTCCGGCAGGAACGGCTGTGAGATTTGAACCAGGGGACGATCGGACAGTCACGTTAATCCCTCTAGCGGGCACTCGTGAGGTGTATGGATTCAATGCCAAAATTGAAGGCGCGCTAGATGAAAAACCTAGAAGAGAGAAATCAAAGAAGAAATCCAAGCATTCGTAAGGGTTTAGGAATCAGTTAAATCAAATCTATGTATCGACTTTATAGTTTTCCTCCTTCGGGCAACTGCTATAAGCTGCGGTTGTTGCTCACCCAACTGCAAATTCCATTTCAACTGATCTCTGTGAATCTGCTCAATCAAGAATCTTATCTACCAGCGTTTTTGCAGAAGAACCCAAATGGTAAGGTGCCTGTTTTAGAAATTGAACCCGATGTCTTTCTAACAGAATCCAATTCAATTTTGCTCTATTTGTCTGAAGGAACTGATTTCTTTCCTGTCGATCGCTTAGAGCGAAATCAAGTTCTCAAATGGCTATTTTTTGAGCAATTTAGTTTAGGAGCTAATTTGTCTCGTCCTCGATTTTGGATCACAGTTGCCAAACAAGCCGAGCAATTTGCATCTCTAATTGCCTATCACCAACGTCTAGGAAAAGCTGGATTAAACGTGATGGAACAGCACTTAACTGATCACTCATTTTTTGTGGGAGAACGCTATACGATCGCTGACATCGCTCTTTATTCCTATAGTCACATGGCTGATCAGGGTGGGTTCGATATGAGTCAGTTTCCTAACATTAAAGCGTGGTGCGATCGAGTCGTCTCTCAGCCAAATCACATTCAAATAACCAGGCTTCCCCTCTCTCCTCAAGTTAAATAATACTCAAGCCGGAGATAAATCTATGCTGAATGTCACTCTCAACGATGAAGCAGAAAGATATCTAGTCGAAATCTTAGCTCAAGAAAAAATGACTAGCAGTGAACTGCTTCAACGACTTTTGCATCAACGTTGGCAAAACTTGCAGACACAGAAAACGGTGCTAGAACGGATGGGCGATCGACCTCAACACTTTCTGTCAGGTTCTAGTAACTTGTCCGATCGGGATGGGAGAAAACAAATTATTTCTAAGTGTGCAAATTAACACCAAGAGCGTAATTAATAGCTATAATCTTTTGCCCTTAATCCACAACATCTCATTCCCTTTTTATCTGTGAGGAAGACCGCATGAGCTACCGCATGAACCGCCGCGCCTACGCTGAAACTTTTGGTCCGACAGTAGGAGATCGAGTCCGTCTCGCAGACACCGAACTGATCATCGAAGTCGAACACGACTACACTACTTATGGTGAAGAAGTGAAGTTTGGCGGCGGCAAAGTAATTCGCGACGGTATGGGACAATCGCCGATCACAAATGAAGACGGCGCAGTGGATGCAGTGATTACCAACGCACTAATCCTAGACTGGTGGGGCATTGTCAAAGCGGACGTTGGGATCAAAGACGGCAAAATTTTCGCGATTGGAAAAGCCGGAAATCCCTATATTCAAGACAACGTAACGATCATTATTGGACCTGGCACCGAAGCGATCGCAGGCGAAGGCATGATCCTTACGGCTGGCGGCATCGACACCCACATTCACTTTATTTGTCCGCAGCAGATCGAGGTGGCGATCGCGTCCGGCATCACGACGATGATCGGCGGAGGCACCGGACCCGCTGCCGGAACCAACGCCACCACCTGCACCCCCGGACCCTGGAACATCTATCGGATGCTGCAAGCCGCCGACGCATTCCCGATGAACATCGGATTTCTGGGCAAAGGCAACAGTTCGCAGCCCGCCGCCCTCGAAGAACAGGTGAAAGCAGGTGTGATCGGGCTAAAGCTCCACGAAGACTGGGGAACGACTCCGGCAGCGATCGACAACTGTCTCAACGTCGCTGACGAATATGACGTGCAGGTTGCTATTCATACCGACACCTTGAATGAAGCTGGATTTGTGGAGGACACGATCGCGGCGTTTAAACAGCGCGTCATTCATACCTATCACACCGAAGGCGCAGGGGGTGGACACGCTCCCGACATCATCAAAGTCTGCGGCGAGGCAAACGTGTTGCCGTCCTCGACCAATCCGACTCGCCCCTACACGCTCAACACGCTAGACGAACACTTAGATATGCTGATGGTCTGTCACCACCTCAGCCCTAGCATTCCTGAAGATGTCGCGTTTGCCGAATCGCGAATTCGTCGAGAGACGATCGCGGCTGAAGATATCCTGCACGACTTGGGCGCGTTTAGTATGTTGTCGTCTGACTCTCAGGCAATGGGACGCATCGGCGAGGTGATCATTCGCACCTGGCAAACCGGACACAAAATGAAAGTCCAGCGCGGCGCATTGGCAGAAGATTCGTCACGCAATGACAATCACAGAGCCAAACGCTACATCGCAAAATATACGATCAATCCCGCAATCACTCACGGCATTTCTAAACACGTTGGATCGGTTGAAGTGGGCAAATTAGCCGATTTATGTCTCTGGCGACCTGCCATGTTTGGGGTTAAACCCGAAATGGTGATCAAAGGCGGCATGATTGCCTGGGCACAAATGGGCGATGCTAACGCCAGCATTCCCACGCCGCAGCCTGTGCATATGCGTCCGATGTTCGGCAGTTTTGGAGGCGCGATCGCCGCGACTTCTTTGACTTTTCTCTCTCACATTGCGCTCAAAAAAGGCATTCCCGATCAGCTAAATCTCCAAAAAACTGCCGTTGCTGTCTCCAACATTCGCAATCTGTCAAAACTCGATATGAAGCTCAATGATGCCCTGCCGCACATGGAGGTAGACCCCGAAACCTATGAGGTGCGTGCTGATGGGCAATTGCTCACCTGCGAACCTGCAACCGTGCTGCCAATGGCGCAACGATATTTCTTGTTTTGATTTAGAGATGCGATCGAATTGTGTGAAAGCTCATGAATTTTGAGTGGGATGAGCGAAAGAACGAATTTAATCTCGATAAGCATGGTTTCGATTTTGCTGATACCTATCGAATCTTTGAGTTAACGATGGTGGTTGATCTTGATGGGCGCAGCGACTATGGTGAAGATCGATGGATCGGAACTGGGTGGCTTGATGGGCGCATTGTAGTGATCATCTACAATGCGCCTGATGAAGTGACTGTTCGGATTATCTCGTTGAGAAAAGCACTCTCTCATGAACGGAGGCGTTATGAGCAATTCCTCAAGAACTGACTGGTCTAGAATTGACGCGATGACTGATGATGACATCAATACATCGGATATTCCACCTCTAACAGACGAGTTTTTCTCCAAAGCAACACTGCGAATGCCTTCGCCGCCACTAGCTACTGTCACGATTCAAGTTGATTCTGAAACGTTGGCATGGTTCCAATCAAAGGGTGAAGAAGCTGAACAGCATATGGCTGCTGTGCTACGCATCTACGCAGAAGCGCAGAAGGGTGCTGGTGCCCGTCAATCAGCGTGACTTTTGCAATTAGCAGGCTTCTTAGCGATCGTATCGCTGCCGCTTTGCTACTTTCAAACTCCTCGATCGCCCTACAGTCCCTTCTCAAGCCGAAGTTTTGCCTCTTTTTCAAACCACGCGACTACTTGAGGAACCGTTAATTTCTCGATCGTCACTCCCCCATCCGCTGCCGATCGCTGAAGCGGTTTGATTGCCGAAATCGTCAGTTGCGTGAAGAAATTTTTGAAGTTGCTATCCATGCCGCTTTGCAAACTGGGATCATTGGCGACCCAATCCGCAATTTGTTCAAGACTGAGATCCGCGATCGCTTGTCCCGATTGTTGAGCCACTTGTTTGAGCGATCGCAGCGCATAAATCGCCACCCTCGCCGAAAATCTTTCGCGGGAGGTCAGCAGCGCTTTATCAACCTCATGACACTCGTCGGGAGTCAAAAATTCTGTAGAAGCAGGCAAATCGCTCATAGGACAAATTCTGAATTCTGACAGGGCAATTATTTTGGCTGAATTAAATAGCCGCAGCGATGCTCACCTTCGACGAGCCAGTGAGTCCGATCGACGCGACAATCTGGTAACGCCAATTCAAACATTTCTAACTCGTGACCGCAAACGCTCGGAAACGACTCGGCAATCTGTGAAATCGCACAGTTATATTCGGTCAATACAAATTTGGGAGTCGTATCGGGATCGATCGCGTGGCACTCTGCCATGTAGCCTTCCGATTTTCGCAACTCTACAAGCTTATTGACGCGATCGGGCAAGTCACTCGCGCCCAAATTCTCTCGATATTCAATCCCTTTGCGCTCCCACTGCTTGCGGAGAATCAGACTCACCTGATCGCGCCCGACCGTTTCTGCCAGTGTGTCTAAGAGAGACACCGCAAACTCGTTGTAGCGATCGGGAAACTGCGATCGCCCCGATCGACTCAACGTGTAAACATGATTAGGGCGACCCATGCCCGTCTGCATCGCTTGATGCAGGATCAGCCCTTCGGTTTCCAAATCTTTGAGGTGACGGCGAATCGCCTGCGGACTCACCTGCAACTGTTCCGCCAATTCTTGGGCAGTTGATTGACCCTGCTTTAACAGGTAATGGAGGATGTCTTGTTTCGTCGAGGGCTGCTGAGTCGTGGTCATCCTTAAAGCTCACAGAAATCTAAGACAAGAAAGTTGACTTAAACAACGTTAATGTTGCTAAAGTACCTTAGAATGGAAGTTGAGCAACAAAGGTGTTGTTTTAATTATAAGATCTATCGGATGTCGTGTTGTTCTGGATTATGAACACAGAAACCCAAACCACTCAAGCATCAGATAAAAGCCTCGAAGCGATGAGGCACTTTTCAGAAACTTACGCTAAGCGCACGGGCACCTATTTTTGCGTTGATCCCGGTGTGACCGCTGTCGTGATCGAAGGGCTTGCCAAGCATAAAGACGATCTGGGCGCTCCGCTTTGCCCCTGCCGTCACTACGAAGACAAAGAAGCCGAAGTTTCAGCCGCTTATTGGAACTGCCCCTGCGTCCCCATGCGTGAGCGCAAAGAGTGCCACTGCTTGCTGTTTTTGACTCCAGACAACGATTTTGCAGGTGAGCTGCAAGAGATCACCTTCGACGAGATCCGCGCGACGACTAATCCTGGTTAGAGGTGGACGACAAATCAGAAGATTTGTTTTTTATCCCTCGACCTTTTCACCTTCCTCACCCTTGAGATAAGAGAACACGATCGATGAGTGCAACTGTTCAAAATCTGGTTAACCAGCCCTACAAATACGGGTTCGTCACTGATATCGAATCCGACACCATTCCTCGTGGGTTGAGCGAAGAGATGGTGCGGCTGATTTCTGCTAAGAAAGAAGAGCCGGAATTTATGCTGGAGTTTCGACTCAAGGCATATCGGCAATGGCTCAAAATGACCGAGCCAGATTGGGCGCATGTGGGCTATCCGGCGATCGATTATCAAGACATCATTTATTACTCTGCGCCTAAGTTCAAAGAGAAGAAAAAGAGCCTGGATGAAGTCGATCCAGAAATGCTGGAAGCCTTTGAAAAGCTAGGCATTTCTCTATCTGAGCAAAAGCGCCTCAGCAATGTGGCAGTCGATGCGATTTTTGATAGTGTCTCGGTTGCCACCACTTTTAAAGAAAAGCTTGCCAAAGATGGCGTGATCTTCTGCTCGATCTCCGAAGCCGTGCGGGAATATCCTGAATTGGTCAAGAAATATCTGGGTAGTGTCGTTCCCGTTGGCGATAATTACTTTGCAGCGTTAAATTCTGCTGTGTTTAGCGATGGCTCGTTTGTCTTCATCCCCAAAGGCGTGAAGTGCCCGATGGAGTTGTCTACTTACTTCCGCATCAACAATGGCGATTCGGGGCAGTTTGAACGAACGTTGATTATCGCTGAAGAAGGCAGTCAGGTCAGCTATCTCGAAGGCTGCACGGCCCCAATGTTTGACACCAATCAGCTTCATGCGGCAGTGGTTGAGCTAGTGGCTCTCGACAATGCTGACATCAAATATTCCACGGTGCAAAACTGGTATGCGGGCGATGCGAATGGCAAAGGCGGCATCTACAATTTCGTCACCAAGCGCGGATTGTGTCAGGGTGTGAACTCCAAGATTTCCTGGACACAAGTCGAGACAGGTTCTGCAATCACCTGGAAATATCCGAGTTGTGTGTTAGTCGGCGATAACTCCGTCGGTGAATTTTACTCAGTGGCGTTGACCAATCACCATCAGCAAGCCGACACCGGAACCAAAATGTTTCACGTCGGCAAAAATACCCGCAGCACGATTATCTCGAAAGGGATCTCAGCGGGTCAGTCGCACAATAGCTATCGCGGTTTGGTGAAGATCGGACCGAAAGCGACAGGCGCGCGCAACTATTCGCAGTGTGACTCGATGCTGATTGGCGATCGTGCCCAAGCCAACACGTTCCCCTACATTCAGGTGCAAAACAACCAAAGCAAAGTCGAGCACGAAGCGTCTACTTCCAAGATTGGGGAAGACCAGTTATTTTACTTTAGTCAGCGCGGCATCTCGCCCGAAGACGCGATCTCAATGATGATTAGCGGCTTTTGTAAGGACGTGTTTAACCAGTTGCCGATGGAGTTTGCGGTGGAAGCCGATCGACTTCTCAGCCTCAAGCTTGAAGGGTCTGTAGGGTAGAGTCTCAAGATGCCTAGTCCACTATTTTCACGCTATAGCCAGGGAGAAAACCGAGTCACAGCAAGCATTCTCGCAGTGTTTGAACGAATCTCTTTCTCCCTGGTGGAGCGAATTCTGCAAATTTTATGTGGAGAGCCAAACCTTCCACTTCTTGAAATTAAGAATCAAATCAAATCTAGAAAAGCAGATTCAGTCCCAGATGGAGCAGTTCAAGCATCGTTCGCCTATTGGATTGAAACAAAGGTTGTTCAGAATGCTATTGGATTGGATCATCTATTAGAGGATGGTCGCTCGGTAAATCGTCAGCTAAAGGCTCATTTAGATGCTTTGAAAGGACTGAAAAACGCTGAAAAGAAAAAACTGTTAGTTTTAACGCCAGACTATGAAGAACCTCAAGCCATTGCAAGCTTGAATTCTGACTTAGTTGTCTGGGCAAGCTTCAACGATCTGTACTCTGCGATCGCTGAAATTACTGCAACGGATGAGTCTTGGCTAACCTCAAGCTTTTCTCTTCCTAGTGAGCAGGAGCGGTTTTTACTACGTGAGTTAGTTCAAATGCTGCTTGCTGAAGGGTTGATTAACAGTGGCAAATCAGACGCGGTTCTGATTGTTCCAGCTAGACAAGCAATTTTTGATTATCGAGAATTCTCAGTCTACGTTTGTCAATCGAACCGATCTTTTCAACCTGTTGAACACATTGGCTTTTACCACAACGGCATGATTGACAGGCACATTGCTAAAGTAATCGGTCAACCTATAGAAGAAGTTAATTTGACCTTAGAAGCGATCGAAGATTCTGAATTGGACACAGAAATTAAGGAAAAGCTGCGTCTGATAGTTAATAAAATGAAGGACAGCAAGAGTTTAAGATATGAGGACACACTCAAAGTTTTCTTTTTATCGCCCCCTGACTCTCCAGACACTATTAAACTGATTCAAGATATTAAAAACGATTTACGAAATCAAGCAGGACGTCCCTTTGCCTTTGTTCAAGGTCAGCTTTATGTTGCGCTGTCAGCCTTACAGAGAAACCAATCTACAACAACTGAATTGATGACAAAGATAAGTTGATAACGTGATGACGCAAACCATACAAGCTAGAAACGTTAATATTCGCGATCTGATTGAGCAATTTGGGTTGCAACTGGTGCGCGATCGTCAGTTCTTCACCGAATGGCACGATGGTCTGCCTGAACTCACCGAGCAGGAGAAGCAATATTTAGACAGAGTTCGAGAAGGCTTTTTTAACTTGATGCAGTATCCTCCTTATCTAGAGAAAGCTGTTCAAATTACTGTCTTATCGCCTCTACTATTTCTTGCTGGTTTCTTCTTACCTCCCTTTCATATAAAAGCAGAACAATCAACTGAAATTGTGAGTGAAGATGAAGGAGTCATCATTCGAGGACAGCTTGATTTGATTGTTTTGAAAGAGGGGTTCTGGGTTTTAGTAGTTGAGTCTAAAGGATTTTCCTACTCGCCAGAATCAGGTTTGGCTCAACTTCTTTCCTATATGCTGGCAAGTCCAAATGACGAGAAGCCTTGTTATGGATTGCTAACTAATGGACTCGATTTTAGTTTTGTCAAACTATTAAAAACTCCTGCACAGTATGCGGTATCTAATCGATTTAATATCTTGGATGAAGGTAACGAACTATACTCAGTTTTGCAAATCATGAAGCGGTTGGGTCAATTGTAATTCAGAGACGATGTTAGAGAGGTTGAAGCGTGATTAACGAAAACAGTGAAGTGATTTTATCGGTTCAAGATCTGACCGCAGAT
>JBBQYE010000071.1:0-12376 GCA_038208945.1 Leptolyngbyales cyanobacterium
AACTCTCAGACGCAGCCCGTCAACGGCTTCGCGCCCTGCAAGAGTTTACCCAACTGGGTTCTGGCTATCAGTTAGCGGTGCGAGATATGGAGATTCGCGGCGTGGGCAACTTACTTGGAGCCGAACAATCGGGACAAATGGACGCGATCGGGTTCGATCTCTATATGGAAATGCTCGAAGATGCGATTAAAGAAATTCGGGGTCAAGAAATTCCCAAAGTGGACGACACCCAGATCGATCTCAGCCTCACTGCATTTATTCCAGCCGATTACATTCCCGATCTAGACCAAAAAATGGATGCCTATCGCATGGTCGCCACGGCTTCGTCTAAACCAGAGTTGACCCAAATCGCAGCCGACTGGAGCGATCGCTATGGCTCGATCCCAACGGCGGCTCTCCAGCTTTTGCGCGTCATGGAACTCAAGCAAGTCGCCAAAAAAATCGGCTTTTCTCGCATCAAGCCCGAAGGCAAACAGCACGTCATTCTCGAAACCCCGATGGAGGAGCCAGCCTGGAATCTTCTCAAAGAAAATCTACCCAATCATTTGCAAACCCGCTTTGTCTACACTCCCGGCAAAGTCACCGTGCGCGGATTGGGAATGCTCAGTGCTGACCAACAACTCTCAAATCTCATCGATTGGCTGAGTCGAATGCAAGGCGCACTGCTCGAACCTGCTCTAGTGTGAACTGACCTCAGATCAGAGCCGTCTCACCACTTTTGTATCTATAATGTTTATACATTCTTGTGCAAGTGACAAAACTATGAAACCTCAAGTTGTCGCAAAATGGGGAAACAGTTTGGGTGTTCGCATTCCGATGCAGGTTGCAAAACAGATCAACCTGCAAGCAGGAACGCCCATCACCTTTACGGTGGTAGATGGCAATCTAATCATCAAGCCTGAGAAGAAGAAGTATACATTAGATGATTTACTCGTTGGAATGAGTTTAGACAACGTGCATGCAGAAGTAGAGATGGGGCAACCCGTTGGCAACGAAATCTGGTAGCCGAAGGGCATATGTGCCCGATCGAGGCGATATTGTGAAACTGAGTTTTGACCCTCAAGAGGGACATGAACAAGCAGGATATCGCCCCGCAATCATTCTTTCCCCGGCAAGATATAACAATCTGTCTTCTCTGGCATTGATGTGCCCAATCACCAATCAATCAAAAGGGTTTCTGTTTGAAGTGCAACTCGTGGAAGAGATGACTACATCAGGTGTGATATTGAGCGAACAGGTGAAGAGTTTTGATTGGCGTGCGCGACGAGTAAAATTTGTCGAGAAGGCACCCGGTGAACTCATTGAAGAGGTTCTCGCTAGGCTTGAAACCCTGCTGAGTTAATGCTCAAACTCTTCGTAAGCTTCTACAATGCGCTGCACTAACTGATGTCGCACCACGTCAGCTTTTGAGAGATTGCAGAACGCAACCCCATCCACCGATCGTAAGATGCGCTCTGCCATCATCAGCCCAGACGTTTGGTGATGGGGCAAATCGGTCTGCGTCAAATCTCCCGTCACCACCATTTTAGAGCGAAAGCCAATGCGAGTCAGCAGCATTTTCATCTGAGCGGGAGTCGTGTTTTGTGCCTCATCCACGATCACAAACGCATTGTTGAGAGTGCGACCGCGCATATAAGCGATCGGAGCCACTTCAATAATGCCTCGCTCCATTAGACTGGCAATTTTTTCTGGCTCGACAAACTCATACAGCGCATCATAAAGCGGACGCAGGTAGGGATTGACCTTTTGCTGCAAATCTCCAGGCAAGAAGCCTAACTTCTCGCCTGCCTCCACCGCCGGACGGGTGAGCACCAATCGCTCATATTCGTTTGACAGCAGCGCTTGAACGGCTAGAACGGCTGCCAAATAGGTTTTTCCAGTTCCAGCAGGACCGATGCCAAAGGTCAGATCATGGGTGCGAACGGCTTGAATATATTGCCGCTGCCGAAAGGTTTTGGCGCGAATCACATCGCCGCGTCTCGTTCGTGCTAAGACATCTTGCTGAAGCTCTTGCAGGATGCCTTCTTGATGATCGTCTAAAGCTTGACGCGCTGTGAGAATATCTACACTATTAATCGGCTTACCCTGGCTCCAATAGTCTTTGAGCGCCTCAACAAGTTTTTGTCCCAGATTAACCTGCTGCTTAGTTCCAGAGATCACTAGCTCTTGCCCTCGCAAAACTAGAGTTGCCCCGGTTTGCTTGGAAAGGGTTTTCAGGTTGTTTTCCTGAGTTCCAGCTAGGGCGATCGCGCTTTCAACGCTCGGCAATTCAACAGTTAAGGTTTCTACCATGCAGACCAGGTTGGGGTATGGAGTCGTGACGCTGAAGTTTGACGAAGGCTGATTCAAACTTCAACACTTAAACGCTAAAGACACCTGAGTCTAGGTCTTTGCAGACTGATCAGATGTCTCTTCAGCGTCTATTGATTATCTTAGCGAGAGTCATAAGACACTGGCTTAAAACCGTAAAGTTTAGTTACTCACTCAGTCGAGGTTTAGGCTTAGGCACCACCCTTGGCACACCTGACGGACGCGGCGGTGCTTCTGATCGACGAGGCGAAAATGACTCATCCGAGCCGTGATCAGACCCTTCTTTTTGAGTGCCAAAAACATCTAATAGGGCAGTGTGTCCGGCTGCTTTTGCCACGCCCTCAAGGACATCGCGGATGGCTTGAATGTTTCGCCCGCCGCGACCAAATACTCGCCCTTTATCAGTGCCTTCAAAGGCTAGGCGCACCCAGACTCGCGATCGAGACGAGATCTCGCAGTCAACTTTGAGCGAGTCTGGGGTTTCTAAAAATGGCTGCACTAAAAAGCGCACCAAACCTGCATAGTCTGGAACGGCGCTCGCGGGTTCTGTCATGGAATCAGGCACGAGCTTTTTGTTCTAAAACGCTGGCTTTGGTAAGAATGTTGCGAACGGTTTCGGTCGGCTGTGCGCCTTTTTGAAGCCAAGCCTCGATCGCAGGCACATCTAATCGCGTTTCATCAGTGCGGGGATTATAGAACCCGACTTCAGCGATCGGTCTACCATCGCGACGATCGCGACTGTTAATGGCGACGATGCGGTAGCTGACTTCGCGCTTTTTGCCGTATCGCTTTAATCGCAGTTTGATCATGCTAGAAAACTGAACTCCTGTTGAATTGCAAAATATTTAGATTGCGGACTACTCATCGTATCACAGCCGGGGAATCAGTAGGCTGTCAGCTTCAACCTTTCTTACAAGGTGCCAAATCCCTTCTTTTTCTTGTCTTTTTTCTTCTTTTTGTTGGGGTTGCCGCCACCGCCGCGCCATCCGGGAGGCGGAGGTGTGTTGCTGCCCATTCCAGGCATCCCCCCCATTCCGGGCATTCCACCGCCCATTCCAGGCATTCCCATTCCGGGCATTCCACCCATTCCGGGGAAGTTGCCTTGCCCCATCTGCTGCATCATCGTTCGCATTCGCTGGAAGTTTGTCACCAGTTCGCTGACTTCTCTCTCGCCGTAGCCAGAGCCTTTGGCAACCCGACGGCGACGACTTGGAGAACTCGACAAAATATCGGGATCTTTGCGCTCTTGCACCGTCATGGAGCCAATCATCGCCTCCGCTTTTTTGAGTTGGGTTTCGCCTTGCTCAAGCTGTTCGCTGCTCAACTTGCCCATGCCGGGAATCAGCTTCATGATGCCACCCAGCGAACCCATGTTTTTGAGCAACCGAGTCTGCTTAAGAAAGTCAGTAAAGTCGAATTTTGCAGAGAGAATTTTCTCTTGCATCTTCTCGGCTTCTGCCAGATCGACTTCTTCGCGGGCTTTTTCAACCAGCGTCAACACGTCGCCCATGCCCAAAATTCGGGATGCCATGCGATCGGGGTAGAACGGCTGCAAGGCATCGACTTTTTCACCTACGCCGATGAATTTGATCGGCTGTCCTGACACTCGGCGCACTGACAGCGCGGCACCTCCGCGAGTATCTCCATCCAGTTTGGTGAGAATGGCTCCGGTGATGCCAATCTGGTCATGAAACGTGCGCGTTAGGTTGGCGGCTTCTTGTCCCGTCATGGCATCCACGACGAGCAGGGTTTCATGGGGCTGAATGGTTTGTTTGATCCGGGCAAGTTCGCCCATCATGTCTTGGTCGATTTGCAGACGACCCGCCGTGTCGATAATCACGACATCCACGCCATCAGCTTTCGCTTTCTCGACCCCTTGCCGTGCAATCTCAACCGGATCGGCACTTGTTCCCAGTTCAAAAACGGGGATGTTGATCTGTTTGCCGAGAGCAACGAGTTGGTCGATCGCCGCAGGTCGATAAATGTCGGTTGCAACTAGCAGCGTGGTGCGTTCTTCTTTGCGAAGATGGAGGGCGAGTTTGGCGCTGGCGGTGGTTTTACCTGTGCCTTGCAGACCTGCCATCAGCACGATCGTCGGTTTTGACGGCGCTTCAGCAAGCGGGACGTTTGCCTCGCCCATCACCTGCACTAGCTCGTTATAGACAATTTCAATAAACTGCTGGTCGGGGCGCACCCCTTGCACGACTTCTGCGCCGAGTGCCTTTTGCTCAACCTCAGCCACAAAGTCTTTGACGATTTGCAGGTTAACGTCGGCTTCAAGCAACGCCCGACGAACTTCCCGCAGCGCGTCTTTAACGTTGGATTCAGAGATTTTGTCCTGACCGCGTAATTTAGTCCAGGCTTGTTCTAAGCGTTCAGCAAGAGCGTCAAACATAAGTCACAATAGTTGCCAGTCGATCGGCTTATTCAACAGAAATGAGCAGAGCAGATGGAAAAATGCTCATCTATTCAGATTAGCGTGTTCTGCCCGATCGCTGCTGAAACTTGAGGGATGTTTGAACGGCTCCTACAGGTGCCTGGGTTCTAAACGGAATCAGTTCATCAGTAACACTGATGTTCCTCGGAGAGCGATTGCCGAATTGCATCCCATTCAGCCACTAAAGTAACTTCATCAGGTTGAATCTCGCGTCCATTCAGGGCAGGATAGCGACTGTGGAAAATCCCGTCGGCAACGCTATCTAGAAAGCGGGTCGCCACTACCCACTGGAGAGTAGGTGAGCCATCACCACAGTCTTCATTTTTAATCAAGTTTCCTTCTAGCCTATTTTGAATGGCTTGCCACTCTCGAATATAAGCCGAGTCACTCGATCTAATCCTGCGCCCCAGAGCAGGATGGACTCGATAGAAATAATGGTCTGTCAACTGGTCGATCGCCGCTTGTGGAGAGCGACTTTGTGCCCGAACTCCAGATGATAGAGTGATCAGTAACACGCTTAAGGTGGCGGCGATCGTAGTCGTCCGCAGAAATCGATTCATAACGTTAGTTAAGACTTGAAGGTATTAGTTATATCAATCCCTAGCAGGCAATTTCAGGAATAATTCATGACGACGCGCGATGTAGTGGCTCAGATTCAAGTATTTAATCAGGGACGCAAGCCTGACTTGCTCAAGCTCAAATATCAGGCGATGGCAAGCAGCGCGTTTGGCTTTTTGCGAGGGACGTGTCATCTGTTTTATCAAGACATTCCCGCAGAGGCGACGATCGACAAAATGCCCCCGGTTTGGGTGTGTGGCGATTTGCATTTACAGAACTTTGGCAGCTATAAAGGGGACGATCGGCTCGTCTATTTCGATATCAATGACTTTGATGAATCGGTGTTAGCGCCCTGTAGCTGGGACACAGCTCGATTTCTCACCAGTGTTTTGGTCGCTGCTCACGCCCTCGGAATCAGCGACGAGGACGCGCAAGGACTTTGCAAGTGTTTTCTAAACTCCTACACCGCCGCGTTGCGAATGGGCAAAGCTCGTGATATTCATCCACAGACGGCAACTGGGTTGGTCAGAGAGCTATTAGAAAGTTTGGCAAAGCGCGATCGCAAAGTCTTTCTAACCGAACGAACCGATTTAAAAGACAAGCAGCGTAAGCTTAAGATCATTCCGGGAAAAACGTTTGCGGTGACTCTAGAAGAACGCGAAACGATCACGACTTTGATTAACCAATGGGCGATGAGTCAGTCGAATCCGAGGTTCTTTAAAGTGCTGGACGTAGCACATCGCATCGCCGGAACGGGAAGTTTAGGACTCGATCGCTCCATTCTCTTAGTCGAAGGCGACGGCTCACCTCATCGCAATTATTTACTCGATTTGAAAGCCGCCCGATCGTCCTCTCTCTATCCTCATTTGCAAGTGCATCAACCTAAATGGACGAGCGAGGCAGACCGTATTTCCGCCATTCAACATCGGTTTCAAGAATCGCCTCCTGCGTTGCTTAAGCCTTTAGAGCTAGACCGCAAATCTTATGTGCTGCGAGAACTTCAGCCCACCGCCGATCGAGTCAATCTCGCCGCCTGGAATGGCAAAATCAAACGCCTCAAAAAAGTCATCCAGACGATGGCAGAGGTGACAGCTTGGGGGCAATTGCGAAGTGGAGGACGACAGGGATCAGCGATCGCGGATGATCTCATCGCTTTTGCTGAAGATGCCGCTAATTGGCATCCTCTGTTACTGAATTACGCTCGGTCTTATGCCATTCAAGTTGAATCTGACTTCACTCTGTTTCGAGATGCCTTCAATCACAAAACTTTGTGAGGTGGCAACATTTATTCGTGAGCAGTCAGCCATTCGGTGCTGATCCACGGCTGACAGGCTCGCAATCCTAATGTCGGATTTTTGTGATAGTCCTCTCCAGTTGCCCACACAATCACCGAACGATCGGAGCAAACTAAATATAAATATTCGGCGGTGGGGTCGTAGTTTACGCCTACTTTGAGATTAGAGAAATCATCCTCACAAATCTCGTAGCCAAACCGAACCACAATCTGAGCCAGTAGGCATTCTGGCGTATCGCTCTGTTCTCCAGAAAGGTCACGCTCTTGCCAAAACTTATCGAGAAACCGCTCTAACGTTGGCAATACTTTACTGGGCGAGCCTCCTCGACTAGCGTAAACGATCGCGGGGTTGCCCTCAACAATGATGTGACACGGTGTAGTCATCTTAAAAGGATGAGGGATGAGGGGAAAGGATGACCCTATCATTTCATATTTTCTAGGATCTCAACTCTTATGACTCATTCTGCTCAAAGGTCGGGATTTACACGGTTCTAAAACCCGATCGTGAGCCAGCATAATGTTTCTTAACAACTGTTTTAATCTTTCGGTTTAAAGACCTATGCGCTCTCAGGTTCATTCCTCTCCCGCTTTTTCGCAGGCTGACAGTCCGCCTCGGTTCAAGATCCTAGAGTCTCGCAGTCAATATCGATCGTGTCATATTCAGGTGCCCAATGAGAGCGGTCGGTTAGCGGCAATTCAGGTAGGCGACCAATACTATAGTTTTTTTAAGGTCGTTAAGGAGCGACAAAAAACCCTGCAAGTTGCTGCCCGACTCGTCTATAGAGGTGACGAAGTTGTGATCACTCACGTTTCTAAAGGCGACGTGATTTGGGTTTTAGAGCCTGATGCTGGCAGTCAGACAGAAAAGCCTGCAAATCGTCTCTATGAGATTTTGCACGATGATTGGGAGTATGAATCTTGTATGATTTTGGTGCCTGACATAGCACAATCCTTAGAAGCAATTTCTACGAGTGGGAAATACTACAGTCTTTTGGGGGTAGTGAAAGACCGAGAAGCTGCAATCGAGCTTGCCGATCGTCTCACCCAAAAGGGCAGTGAAACCTTGATTACATTGAGCGATCGCGGCTTCTCAGTGTGGGTGCTAGAACCCGATGCCTGCTTGAATCATTAGAAGACTGCCCTTAACGATCGCAGGGGCGTAACGTTCGTTATGCAATCCCTCGGAACCTTCGACGATCGCTCTCTGAATGCTTTACCCCTATTGTTTTGAGCGATCGATCTGACTCGACACAAATCGAATCGCTCAATGTAAATTACAGGTCGTTCTCACCCAACCCTCTTGACATATAATCAAACGGCTGATCAACAAACGTCGTTTTTTCAATCCCAGCCGCCTCTATTTGCTCTTTCACGATCTCCTTCATGATTTGAATGCCGCGCACCGTCGGACCGCTTGGCACTCCGAGAGAGTTGTAGGTTTCTCTCAGACCTTCTAGCACCCGCTCATCTAGCACGTCAGTGTCTCCAGCGACCAGTGCATAGCTGGCATAGCGCAAATAATAGTCCATATCTCGCAGACACGCGGCATAGCGACGAGTGGTGTAAGCGTTACCTCCTGGTCGAATCAATTCGGGAAGTTCATCAAACAATCGCAAACCCGCTTGCTTGACGATCGCTGCCGCATTTGAGTTAATCACTCCAGCTGCCTGCACCCGCGCCATCCCAGTTTCAAAATAGGATTTTAAGTCGTCAACTGCATTGCGATCGAGATATCGACCTGTGATGTCATAGTTTCTAATCAGGCTTGTCACTGCATCCCGCATGAAATTCTTCTCCCAATTAACCCAGTAAACAAATTTAGCGTTTGTCGTTCCCTGACTGGAGCCTCGACCCACAGCAACTAGCCGAGCAGCCCATCTAAATGATTTAGCGTAAGTCTACCATGCAGGGTTGAACCGATTGAGCCACGGGCAGTCTTGACCCCTTAGACTTTGTGAAACGTTACATTCTTGTGTTCCTGACTGCTAGCAAGTCGTTAACCTGATTTAATTCTCGCCAACGACTGACGATTTTGTAGTTTCAGATACAAAACTCCTGTATCGCTCTCCCTACCATGATTCAGAGAGTCTAGGGTCTAGCTACGGAAAGATGCACGATCGTTCATTCCCTGTCAGAAGAAACCTAAATCACATCGATTGAGGCAAGGCATCTTAACCAAGCCATCGTCTTTACTCTCTCGAACCCTTCTGAGAAGAACCTTTAGCCCACGATTTAAGGAGTAGTTCATGGCTGAGACAGCACAAGAAATTCTAAAGATGATTGAGGATCAGAACATTGAGCTGATCGACCTCAAGTTTGTAGATCTTTATGGAATCTGGCAGCACTGCACGTTTCACAAAAGCCTAATTGAGGAAGAATCGTTTCTCAACTCTGGTGGCGTAGCCTTTGACGGCTCTAGCATCCGAGGCTGGAAAGCCATCAACAGTTCTGACATGGCGATGGTGCCTGACCCCACGACAGCTTGGATAGACCCTTTCATGGAAGTGCCAACCCTTAGCATGGTTTGCACGATCGTAGACCCTCGCACTGGGCAGATGTATGAGCGCGACCCTCGATCGATCGCCCAAAAAGCCGTTGACTATCTCATCTCGACGGGCATTGGCGATAAAGTCTTCTGCGGACCTGAACCCGAATTTTTCATCTTTGATGATGTTCGCTATGGGCAAGAGGGTCACACAGGCTACTATGCCGTTGATTCCAGCGAGGGCGCTTGGAACTCAGGCAATTCAGACGCTAGCGGCAACAACTTGGGCTTCAAAATTAGCAAGAAGCGCGGATATTTCCCAACGGCTCCTTCGGACATGCTGCAAGACATCCGAACTGAGATGCTGCTGACAATGGCAAAATGTGGGGTGCCGATCGAGAAGCATCACCACGAAGTTGCTGCTGGCGGACAGTGTGAGCTAGGCATCCGCTTTTCTGACTTGGTACACGCGGCGGACTATGTGCAGACTTATAAATATGTCGTCAAAAACGTCGCTCGCAAGCATGGCAAAACAGCGACCTTTATGCCCAAGCCAATCCACGATGACAACGGCTCTGGAATGCACAGCCATATGTCAATCTGGAAAGATGGACAACCGTTGTTTGCGGGGGATCAATACGCAGGCTTGAGCCAAATGGCACTGCACTTCATCGGCGGTTTGATCCGGCACGCGCCTTCGCTTCTGGCATTCACCAACCCCACGGTGAATTCTTACAAGCGATTGGTTCCTGGATTTGAAGCTCCGGTGAATCTGGCATACTCGGCGGGCAACCGATCGGCATCGATCCGGATTCCTCTGTCGGGCAGCAATCCTAAAGCCAAGCGGTTAGAATTCCGATGTCCTGATGCGTCGAGCAATCCTTACCTGACGTTTTCAGCGATGCTTTGCGCGGGTCTAGACGGCATTAAAAACCAGATCGATCCAGGTGAACCTCTAGACGTAGACATCTACGAAATGAGCAAAGAGGAATTGGCAAAAGTGCCCAAAGCTCCTGCTAGTCTTGCCGAAGCGCTGGCGAATCTGGAGAGAGATCACGAATTTCTCACAGCGGGCGGTGTTTTCCCTGAAGACTTTATCTATAACTGGATTGCGATGAAGATCGAGGGCGAGGTCAAGCCTATCAGCAAATTGCCGACTCCCTACGAGTTTGAGCTGTACTACGACTGCTAAACGGCGCTCGTGAATCAGCCGTTTAATTGAGCAAATCCCCTGACGGAACCTTCTGTTGGGGGATTTGCTTTGCAATAGGTTGAAATGGATGGGATACCAAATTGATCCACGAGGGCGATCGAGGATGGATTCACCCAAGACCGTAGAGACGTTTTGGTGGAACGCCTCATCGATCGTGCCATGACCCGCCTGTCAAATTCAAAATCGAATTGGTATTCGAGATACCGCGGTTACCCGATGGATTGGAGACGTTCCACCGAAACGTCCCTACGGGGTTGATTCTTAAATTTTGTAAAATTAGGGTTTTCTGGATTCAATTTTGTTATATTGGATACAGAAATCAATCGTTCATCTTCTTTAGAAATCGAATTCGTTCTGTTTTTGAAGAGACGGAAGTAGGGAAGTCCCGAAGGAACGCGCCTCCTGTTTACTACAACTTTTCAAGAGGTAAGCGCCATGAAACGGTTTAACCAACCCAACAAATCTCAGATCGTAGACGTGAGTGATGACACCGTTGCCTTCATGCTGGCTAACGGTTTCTCTACAGATGGAAACTGGTATAAGTGGCACAAAAATCGCCATCAGCAGCCCAAAGTGACTGACCAGTAAAAGACTGTGATTTTGAAACTTCAAAATTGACTCACATTTTAATTCTTGACTTTGGCGATCGCACTTTTTAGCGATCGCCATTTTTATCGCAAAATCTGCAAATAGTGCGTGATGCTGACTCCTAAGATTCGTTACACTTAGTTACAAGTCGTCGATCGCGAGTCTCTTAAAGTCATCATGCCCGACACACTACCATTGACAAAGCTGGCATATCAAACGTTCCAGCAAAGCAAAAGCTATTTTGGTTTAGCGCACAAAGTTTTGAGCACCCAAGTGCTAAATCTTATGGCTCCCCCGCCAGAAAAACGAACAATTTCATTGGCTCCTGGTCTGCTGCTCAAGATTCAACAGCGGTTTAATCAGATTCTTGACGCTGACTGGCAAGACGCAGAAAAAGGCGTTTATCCAGAAAGCATTTTGTTTGATAATCCTTGGGAAGACTTCTTTCGGTTTTATCCGGCTGTCTGGCTAGATATGCCCCAGATTTGGGAACGGGCGAACCAAAAGCGCTACCAAGAGTTTTCATCAGAGGTCGAAACGAGTGGCTACCCTAGCTACTATGTGCAAAACTTTCATCATCAGACTGACGGCTATCTCAGCGATATGTCGGCAAATCTTTATGACTTGCAGGTAGAGCTGCTGTTTAATGGGGCGGCAGATGCGATGCGTCGTCGAATCTTGGCTCCTCTAAAAGAAGGTCTAGAGGCGTTTAGCGCTATCGAACCTCGTCAAATCAAGATTCTAGATATTGCAAGCGGCACGGGTCGCACGCTGAGAATGCTACGCGGGATGTTGCCGAAAGCCTCTCTCTACGGAGTCGATCTCTCTCCTGCTTATTTGAGGAAGGCAAACCAGTTGCTTTCCCAGATTCCGGGAGAGCTGCCTCAACTCATTCAAGCTAACGCTGAAGAATTGCCTTACCTAGAAAACTATTTTCATGCAGTGACGTGTGTGTTTTTGTTCCACGAATTGCCTCCTCAAGCGCGTCAAAATGTGATTGACCAAGCTTTTAGAGTGGTTAAACCTGGCGGCACGTTTGTGATTTGCGATTCAGTTCAGGTGAGCGATTCGCCAGATTTAGCTCCCATTATGGATGGCTTCTCAGACACCTTCCATGAGCCTTATTATCGTCACTATATGACTGACGACTTGGTTGCTCGTTTGCACAGCGCTGGCTTCACCGAGGTCTCAACGCAGGTGCATTTCATGAGTAAGTATCCGGTTGCTCATAAACCTGCTGAAAGCTCTCAAGACCAGACGGCTCAGAATTCTGAGCAACAGGTGATTCCTTTAGGAGTCTAGTTTTTGGCTTTAAAGAAAAGAAGGCACTCCGATCGGAGTGCCTTCTTCAATATGCGGATGGCGAGACTCGAACTCGCAAGGCAAAGCCACACGCACCTCAAGCGTGCGCGTATACCAATTCCGCCACATCCGCACGAGTTGGCTATGATGCCAAAGCGCAAGTTAGGTGACTTGAGCCTTAACAAGCAT
>JBBQYE010000072.1:0-12322 GCA_038208945.1 Leptolyngbyales cyanobacterium
CGGTCTCGATCGGGTCTTCGATCAAAGGAGTCGCGATCGCTTGACGAGTGATCTGATTTGCCAGCGCGATCGAGGTTGCTTCGCTCAGATGGGCAACGTCAGCAGGTAAAAAATTCGCAAACATTTCTTCAGTCTATTCTGATTCGAGACCCGAACTTCACACAACATGCACCTAGAGCGATCCGCCTCCTTAATCGCCAACAACTTCCGGTCACAGAAGTGTAAAGCCTTTACGTTCGAGGGCGAAAGAACTGCGTGTTTGTTCTCAAGAATGTGTGTTCTACTGACATTCGGGGAAAGATAGCTGTGGCTATTCAGTCATCTCTAGCCCCTAGTCACCTTGCGAGGAATTCAACGTTATGGAATTTACTGGGTCATCTGCTTGGAACCGGAACTTGCTGTCCCCCGATGCTGCGCCTGCGGCTGCTGCGGTTAGCAATCCTCTCGCAGCCCCGATTTCCACTCTCGCACTGCGGACTCGTGCAGCCACGTCTCTACTATTTATAGAGGCTAACGTCACCGATTATCAAAGCCTGGTGGCTGGGGTGAAGGCAGGAAATAGGTGCATATACTCGACCCGATCGCAGATGCAGTCACCCAAATTACCCAAACTCTTGTAGGGCGCACCGGAATCTCTAGCCTCCATATCGTCTCGCACGGAGAGGCAGGCGGTTTACAGTTAGGCAGCACTGAGTTAGATGGGCAGAACCTCGATCGCTACGCGACGCAAATAGGATCTTGGTCACAGGCGCTGACTCCAGATGCAGATATTTTGCTCTATGGCTGCTGTCGCTCAAGGCGCACAAGGTCTTGATTTTGTGCAGCGTCTGGGGCAGATGACCCAAGCAGATATTGCAGCATCCAATGATTGGACGGGCGATCGAGAGGCAGGCGGTAACTGGACGTTAGAAGTTCACACGGGTAAGATTGCGGCGGGTCTTGCCTTTCAGGCATCTACCTTGGCAAATTATCATCATTTGTTACCCGTTGATCTGCTGTCTCCGATCGATCCCGCTTTGGTCAGTGGAAGTGATAGCACGGGCGGCAGCTTGGGCACTAGCTCAGTGAGCAATGACGGACGCTATATCGTCTTCACGAGCAATTCGGGCAGTTTGGATGCCACCGATAAAAATGGCAAATCAGATGTGTTTTGGCTCGATCGTCAAACTCAGGCGCTAAAACTCGTCAGCCACAATCTCGGCAAAACAGGAAGCTCGAATGGGGCTTCATCGAACGCGGTAACTAGTGGCGATGGCTTGTCGGTGGCATTTGTGAGCGATGGGACTGATCTCGCCCTTGGTGATCAAGACTCGCAAAAAGACGTGTTTTTGTGGAAATGGGACAGCGCTACTAGCACCGACACGCTGCGTCTAGTGAGCGGCAACAACAATGGCAGCACAGCTTCCGATGGAGATTCCTATAACCCTGTTATTAGTGACAACGGTCAGTATGTCTCATTTTTAAGTGATGCCACAAATCTGACTTCTCTCTCTGATGGTAATAGTCAGCCCGATGTCTTTCAGTGGGATGGATCAGCGAATACGAATGCAGTCACGCTCGTCAGCCGGAATCGCAGTAATGCAGGGAGTGGCAACAAAGGGGCATCGACCAGTTTCTCAATGAGTCGAGATGGCAATTTTGTCGCCTTCAGCAGCAATGCCAATAACTTAGTCGCCTCTACGATCGACATCAATGGTTCTACTGAAGACGTGCTTCGCTGGGGTCGTATCGGTAACACGATGACGTTAGTCAGCAGAAGTCTCTCTCCCAGCACAACTGGAGCGAACGGGGAATCGATCAACCCAGTCATCAGCAATGATGGGAGCCGCATCGCCTTCGTGAGCGCAGCCACTAACCTAGATGCACTAGATAGCGACAACGCGAAAGACATCTTTTTATGGGATAGTGCCAGCGCGACTGCTAACAAGATTCGATTGATCAGCGTCAATAACGCTGGAACAAATAGTGGTAGTAAGTCAGGCGATCCATTTGCTGGGAGCGGTTCTCTCAACCCGGTTATTAGCGGCGATGGGAAATATGTAGCGTTCACTAGCTATTCCACAGACTGGATGAATTAGTGATTCGGGCATCTTGTGGCGCAATCAGCAGACGGGCGAGACGCTGTTATGGCAACTCAACAGCACCACCTTTGCCGGAAGTAGTCAGTTGCCAACTCAAGCAGCGACCTGGCAGATTGCAGCCAAAGGAGACTTTAACGGGAACGGCAGCTTAGACATTCTCTGGCGCAATAATCAAACCGGAGATATGTCAATTTGGTTACTGAACGGAGCCGATTATCTTGCCTCAGTCTTTGCACCTGATATTCCCAATGTGCCAGACCTGAGCTGGAAAGTTGAAGGAGCCACAGATTTCAACCGCGATGGCAAAGTTGACCTGCTCTGGCGCAATAGTCAGAGTGGGGCAATTGCGATTTGGTTAATGGACGGAACTCGCCTCTCGTCTGGAGTTTACTTACCCACTGTATCGAGTCTCAGTTGGCAAATTGAAGGCATTGGCGATTTTGATGGCGATCGCAAAGTTGATCTACTGTGGCGTAATGACCTCACAGGTGAGAATGCAATCTGGCTGCTGGATGGAGAAAGATTTTCAAGCGGTGTCTTTCTTCCGACTGTCACCGATCTGCGCTGGCAGATTGAAGGTATTGGTGACTTTAACAAGGATGGAAGCCTCGACCTGCTGTGGCGCAACAAAACGACTAATGACATCGGAACCTGGGAACTCAATCGCACAGCGTATGTTACAGGTTCGCTCTTCTCTACTACCTTAGATTCGCCTTGGCAAGTTCAAAAGATTGGTGATTTCAATCAAGATGGCAATCTCGATCTTCTCTGGCGTAACGCTCAGTCAGGTGAGAATAAACTCTGGTATTTGAATGGCATGACTTATGCCACGAGTCTGACACTGCCGTCTCGATCGGATCGCAACTGGGTCATTTCTGGCATCGGTGACTTTAGCCGCGACGGGAGTCTCGATCTGCTGTGGCACAACGCTCGATCGGGCGAAACCGACATTTGGAAGCTGAATAGCAACCCCTACAGCGGAGAGACTCCCCTGCTCAAGGTTCCCGATTTGGGATGGCAAATTCAAGCAACGGGTGACTTCGATCGGGATGGTACCGTAGATATTCTCTGGCGCAATTATCGAGATGGCTCCGTTGGTTTTTGGCAGATGGACGGTGCCAAGCGCACTGCGGGTGTTCTCTTACCGTCTGTTACAGACTCTGCGTGGAAGATTGAAGGAGTTGCCGACTTCGATCGCCATGGCTTCTTAGACCTCTTCTGGTATAACAACAATACGGGTCGAACCGCCATCTGGAGACTCAATGGCATGAGCCTCGCAGAAGGCATTTTTCTACCTACTCCAGGTCCTAATTGGCAAGTACAGGCGATCAGAGACTTTGATCGAGATGGCAATCCAGATATCTACTGGCGCAGTCAAGCCGGACAGGTTACTCTCTGGAAGATGAAGGGAACCAGCATTGAGTCAGGCATTTATCTACCCAGCGTTCCAGATTCAAGTTGGCAAATTCAAGGGGTTGGAGACTTTAACGGCGATGGCAAACCAGATATCTTCTGGCGCAATTACAGCACGGGCGAGAACGTCATTTGGCAACTCAATGGCATGAAGTTTGAGAAGGGTCTCTATCTAACATCAGTCGCTGACCTGAGTTGGCACGTCGAAGGCTTTCGAGACTATAACGGGGATGGAACGTTAGATCTGCTCTGGCGCAATTATCGCACCGGAGAGAATGTCCTCTGGTTTATGAAGGACGCAACTACGATCGGGCTAGGAATTTACTTACCTCGACTGGTTGACCCCAATTGGACGATCGAAGGATTGGATAACTTTAAAGGCAGTTCGATCGAGTGAAGGCTTCTCAAGTTTGTTCTAGAAATTGCCCCGATTTAAACGACATGCTCTAGGATCGAGATGTGAGAGGCTTTAAGCCTAAAGTCTCTCTGTCTGCCACTCGTTTAATCGTTCGCACCTGAGTCAGTCGTGAATTTTCCCAAGCAGAAAAGTAAAAGTCGGCTCGACGATCGAGGCTTAGGGCAACGCTCTCTGATGTCTCACCCGTTAAAACCTGGACAGGTCTTTTTTAGTCCGGGTGCTCATTTTAGCTATCGAGTCATCGGGGCTTGCTGTCGATTGTTCGATCGAGACACTCTTCCTTATCCCTGCTGTCGCATCGAGTGGCACAGCAAAGAACCCAGTTGGCGACGTGTTGGCAAACGCCTAATTGCAGATTTGGCGACGAGAAATAGCCCGTCTTATAGTGTCGAAATTGTCGGACAAGCGATGCAAGAACCGCTGGTGATGACGCTCTATTCGGTCAAACTGCCGCAGCCACTTAAAGAATGGTGGGTTTCTAGCAAGCCGTCTACTTCAGAGATCGCAGATTCGACCTGGCTCGGCTCGGCTGAAGAAATCAAAATTGAGGGATAAACGGCGCTTCCCCAATGGGGATGTAAGATGCTGCAACAGTCGCCAAAGTGGGTCATAGAATAGCCCAAGGTCGATCGCACAACTGCCACGTCATCCAACCGCAGCGTTCCTGCCTGAGATAAGAAGGGATGACCCGTCCGGGGATCAAACAAGTCGGCTGAGTGTCCGGCTTGCCGAAGTGCGTGGACGATCTCCAGCCCAAATTTTAAGAACCGTTGCCGAAGCTGTTGTTTTTGAGCATCGGTTTCAGGCGTAAATTGGATTAATTCTACTGGGCAGGGCTGCAAGACAACTAGCACCGATCGCACAGGCGATGACCAATCGGGCAATAGCCGAGGCAGGTTTTTGCAGATAAATGGGTTTGGCGCGTGAATGGAGCATTGCATGGAGAAGCCAGTCGAGGGTGTAGCCACTAGCTAAACTGCTGGGCATAGAATCGAGCATAGCGTCCCCCTTCGGCAATGAGTTCAGAATGAGTGCCGGATTCTACGACTCGACCTTTCTCTACGATTAAAATACGATCGACGCGCCGCACAGTAGCTAGACGGTGAGCGATGATAAACACGGTGCGCCCCTGCATGATTCTCTCTAGGGCTTCTTGAACAAGCGATTCTGATTCAGAGTCGAGAGCGGATGTAGCTTCGTCGAGAATTAAAATTCGGGGATTGAGCAATACGGCACGCGCGATCGCCAAACGCTGTCGCTGTCCACCGGACAAGTTTACGCCGCGCTCGCCGACCCAGGTATCATAACCGTCTGAGAGCTGACTGATGAACTGATGCGCGTTGGCAATTTTGGCGGCTTCTTTAACCGCATTTAAGTCAAAATCGAGTTGACCAAAGGCAATATTTTCAGCGATCGTTCCTGAAAACAACGTCGTTTCTTGCGGCACAATCCCAATTTGTCGCCGCAAACTACGGAGTGAGACATCGCGCACATTTGTACCATCGACCCAGATGTCGCCTATTTGGGGATCGTAAAATCGGGGAATCAAATTCACTAGGGTGGTTTTTCCGGCTCCTGATGCCCCAACGAGCGCGATCATTTCTCCGGGCAAAACCAGTAGATTTAAGTCTTGCAAGACGGGACGATCGGGCTGATAAGAAAAGGTAACGTTGCCAAATTCGACTTTTCCCATCACTGGGGCAAGCATCGGTGCATTGGGCTTCTCGACGATCGTCGGTTGCAGTTGCAGCAGATCAAAAACTCGATCGACCGATGCCTCTCCCTGCTTAAACTCGTTATAGCTGCTGGTGATGGTGGCGATCGGCTCAAACAACAGCGCAACGGCGGTAACATAGCTAATAAATCCGCTTCCGGTCAACTGCCCTTGAGAAATTTGCCATCCGCCTAAGAGCAACAGTGACAGCATACTCAACGCTTCTAGCGATCCCACTACAGGATATTGAGACGCTCTGAGACGCTCCATTGCATAGCGGGCTTGGCGATTGTGCTCTGCCTCACGACTGAAGCGATCGATGACATATTCTTCTGCCGCAAACGCCTGCACCAATCGAATGCCGCTCAACATTTCAATAATCAGCCCTGACAGATCAGACACCTGACTTTGGCTGCGATGAGATAGCTTTCGCAGTCGCTCTCCAAACCAGCCAATAATCACTGCCAGCAGCGGCGCGATGATCAGAGTTGCCAGCGTCAGTTGCCAGTTGACCCAAATCATATAACCCAGCACCGCAATTAGGCGTAGCACATTGGGCACAAACTCATGAAATAACTTGTTGACCACCTCACCGATGCGATCGACATCCTCAGTCAGCCGATAGGCCAGATCTCCGGTTTGCATCGTCTCAAAATAGCTGAGACTCAGGTGTTGGAGATGGGCATAGGCTTGTTTGCGGAGTTGGAGCGCGATCGACAGCGCCGCTTTTGCCATCAGGGTGTCTTGCCCATATTGCACTATCTTTTGCCCAACCCAAACCACCGCCGCAAAACTGGTTAGCTCGGCGAGCGCGCTCACTTTTCCTGCGCCAATCAACTCTGCCATTCGCCCCGCCAGCCACGCCAAAACAGGCCACGTAGCCGTAAACATCAGCGTGCAAACCATTGCCTGAGCAATGATCTTCCACTGAGGGCGAACATAGGTGGAGAGTTGCCAATAGTTAGAGCGGTGTTTCAATGGCGGCTGGACTTGCGTTCTTGGTAGATGTGAAAGGCAGAAGGCAGAAGCGAAACGACGATAATGATCAGAATAATCGGCAATAGATATTTATCGACATCCGGAATCACTGCTCCTAAAGAATAGCCCAACAGCGTCACGCCAAACGTCCAGATCAATCCCCCGATGACGTTGTAAGACAGAAACGTGCGATAGTTCATTGCTCCAATTCCTGCCACGATCGGCGCAAAGGTGCGAACGAGTGGCACAAACCTCGCTAGCACGATCGCTTTCTTGCCATATTTTTCATAAAACCCTTGGGCAGAAACTAAATGCTTTTTGTGAAACAGCCAAGAATCTTCTCGTCGAAATAGGTTTCGTCCAAATCGATTCCCCATCATATAACCAACGCTATCTCCCAAGACAGCAGCCATAAAGCAGCCCAGCGTCAGATATCGAATGCTGAGAATGTCTTGAGAGGCTAGAAATCCAGCCGTAAACAGTAGACTGTCTCCCGGCAAGAAAAACCCAATTAGTAATCCAGATTCTGCAAAAATGATCGCCCATATCACGAGATGAGCCGAGATCGGACCAATTTCCTTAAGCCACTGTCCCAGATGAGCCGCATCAAAATTCATCGTTTCCTCACTCTACGCGCTGTGTTTGCTTCCGTCTCACCACCCAGATCATCAATGCCACGATCAGACCGACCAAAACAATCTTTGAGACGGGCGCTAGATAGTCATCGACTCGATCGTAGTGCTCTCCTAATAAATATCCGGCATAGGTTAATATCGTCACCCAAATCGTGGTGCCGATCGTGGAGTAAACCAAAAAAGGCGCTAATCGCATCTCGCTAATTCCGGCTGGCAAAGAAATTAGCGTTCTGATTCCAGGCACCAGCCGACCCAGCAACACCGCCTTGTTGCCGTGACGATAAAACCAGCGATTGGCTTTGTCGATGTCTCCACCAGAAATGCCTACCCACTTACCGAAGCGATCGGCAAGTGATTTTAGCCGTTCTTCGCCCACCAATTTGCCTGCATAATACCAGGGCAATGCACCTAACACGGTTCCTAACACGCCTGCCAAAACCGCATACTGAAAGTTCATTTCGCCCTTCGCAACGGTGAACCCCGCCAACGGCATGATTAACTCTGACGGGATGGGGGGGAAAAGGTTCTCTAAAAACATCAATAAGCCGATGCCCCAATAGCCCAACCCATTCATGGTGTTGGTAATCCATTCAACCATTGCCTGATTTCCCTTCGCGAATAAAAGCTCTCTTACCTTTACATAGCGAAACGATAAGTTTCCAGGGGCTTCATCATTAAGTTTTTTAACGGTCTGACTCGATTCTTTCTCTCGTTTTAGAGTCAGTGACCTACCCTGAGGGCTTGACGATGAATCTTTCTAGGGTTTTGCTGAATAACTTGTTAACAACGGGCTCTACTGGGCTCGAACCAGTGACCGACCGCTTAGAAGGCGGTTGCTCTATCCACTGAGCTAAGAGCCCCGGCTGCAAATGAAGTTAAGACTTCCATCTTCGCACTGATTAGACATTATACAATTCTAACGAGCTTGCGGGAGTTTCCTGACAGATTTGTTCTCATTCATAGCCTGGTAGAATCACAAACTAATGTCTCAATATCACACATGAGCCAGGTTTCCCCCAACTTATGTGTACACTGAAAGCCAGAAAAAGGGAATTTAAAGGAAGTGTGATAATCATAAAAATTCCAAGACAAGGTTTTTTTGAAATCTAACCTCTGACGCCTTTTCGCTTCAGATTCTAGCGGAGAGCCTGTCTTGAATCAAAGCCTGCGCCCATCCATGTCTCAAACCCGCCGCCCTCTAACCTCGATAGGAGATAACTAGCTGTTTTATGTTCATTCTGAAACGGCAGGATGTGGAAATCTCCAGCATCCAACACCCCAAACGAGATCAAAAGATTCCAATTCTCACTTATCAGGAGCTGACCTTTCGCCTGATCAGTGTGTTTAGTGCCAACCAAGAAGAAGAGGCGCGGGCACTGTGGCGTGATTTAACCGACAATCAGGGCAAAGCTTGCGTTTTATTAGAAGAACCCGATCGCTACAGCATTTGGGGCAGAGTGCGGCTCGATCAGTTAGCCCACGAGACTCGAGAGAATGAGGCGATTGGCTCAACGACTCTCATGCTTACCCAGGCCTGTCTACTGATGCTGCAAGCAATATACATTGACATTGAAGACTTGATGGGAGTCAAACAGGCAGTCACCTTTCAAAAAGATATTGCTGATGTGTTTCGACAAGGGCGATTTCCGCAAACCGAGTCGCCCGATGCCATCGAGCAACTTCTGACCGTCAATCCGCTTGACAGCCTGCAAACCCCAGCTTGGCAAGAAGCCCATCTGACGATGCTCTTGCGAGATCTACACCGCATCGGCAGAAACTACTTTGGCAAATCTCCCTTCATTCCCCGGACGCTCGAAGCGCTGCAAGACTTGCCTTCGGGTGAGCGTAGCCGCTTTTTGGCGTGGATGGCGCGATCGCCCGGTGGCAATTTGTGGCACTAGCTTCAAAAATCTTTGGCATCCGGTGCCTATGAGTGCAGTAATATACACCATCGCCTCCGCTCACCTTCATTTTCTCCCTAATCGCTCTACCTTTTAGTCTATGAGTACCTCGATCGACAAATCTGCTAAGTCTCTCTCGGTGCAAGCGATCGTCTTCACGGAGATCATTTGGGCGGTGCTGGCACTGTTATTTTTTCTGCTGTTTAGCGTGGCTGAACCCGGACAAGACCGTCCGCTTTGGTACTCCTATGGCACGTCTGTTTTTGAACTGCTTGCCTATTTGGTCGCGGCTATTCTGTGCTTTAGAAATTGGCGAAGTCCGCAGATCGTCAGTGGTCGCAAAGTCTGGTTTGGCATCGGGATGGGAATGCTGTGCTATTTCTTGGGAGGTGTCCTGTTTACCTTTTGGGAGACCTATCTAGGGCGAGACGCTGCCGTGTCACCAGGCGATTTCTTTTACGTTCCGACCTATCTATTTTTGGGTTGGGGAATGGTGATGGCGTTTGCCGATCGTCGTCTTAACCTAGAGATCTGGCAGTGGGGCATCGTTGCCGGAATTGCGGCAATCAGCATTGCGTTTGCGACCTGGTTGACGATTTCTCCCGGACAGACTGCAAACGCTGACATTCTTGGCATCGCATCCGCGTCTGCCCAAACGGCTCCGGCAAAACCCACCGTTAAACCAACTAAAGCCGCTCTGAAAGTGAGTCCCCAACCTCCTAAAGTTCAGGCTTCTCAAGCCGCGCCCAAAGCGATCGTCGCTCCTCAGCCTGTGCCCTCTGTCCCGGTGGTGCAATCAGCAAATCCTGCCAAAATAGAGGCTGAACAAAAAACGCCTCCTCCGGCTTGGGTATCTGCGGTTGAAGATGCGTTAGCCCCGCTCAAATTATTCTTAGATTATTTCTATGTCATGGCGGATGTCTTTATTTTGGTTGTGGCGACGACGCTGCTGCTCGCCTTCTGGGGCGGTCGCTTTTCACAATCTTGGCGGATGATTGCGGCGGCGGCATTCTCGCTATATATCGCGGATATGTGGTTTAAATATGCGACAGCACGGCTCGTAAATTATCAGAGTGGCGGCTTGCTGGAGATCTTTTGGGTGTTGAGCGGGGTGCTGTTTGGCATTGGTGCAGCCCTGGAATATGATCTCAGTCGCTCTCGTCGCGCTGGAGGACGAAGACGGGCTTAGAAAGAGGGTAGGTTAGGCAAAATTGTCTTTCACGCTTTTTGCCAGCGCTTAGACTTAGAATAAGAGGTGCTGACTGGTGAGCTAATGGCTTCTGGGTCAGCGATCGCTTCAACGCCTTTCATGGACTATGGCATGACTCCTCGCAAACTGTCTGATTCTGACAAAAACCACATTGTTGAGCTATATCGTCAGCCTAGAGAGACCACGCTCACTCTGGCAAATCAATATGGGGTAAGCAATACCACCATCAGCCGGATTCTCAAAAGCAGTTTGCCCGCCGAAGAATATGAAGGCTTGATTCAGCAAAAGCGTTTTGCCTCGCGCAATTCTGAGGGATCTTCTCGTAAGTCAGATGAGATCCCCGTTCAAGGCAGCATTCTTGAGATGCCCCCGGTGGGTGAAGAGATTCTTGAGCCTGAGTTGATGCCTCTGGCGGCTTCAGTTGCTTTAAATTCGACTCCTGAGCGGGTAGTGTCTGCCCCGATTCGCCGATCGCGCCAATGTCCGTCGGTTGAGTCTGAGCCAGATGCAGCGATCGAGGAAATCTCTGAGGTGGTTGAGGAACTTGCCACTGCGCCTGTTATGAAGAAGGTGGTGAAGTTAGCTTCCAGGTCAGAAGACGTTGCCGCATCTCAAACCTTTGAAGACGAGGACGATGAAGAGGATGATCTCGATGATCTCGACGATGATTTAGAGGAAGGACTGGACGACGACGATCTCGATGATGACCCTGACGATGGAGAGAGCGGCTCTCTGCTGCCGTCTCTTCAACTCAACTCAGCGTCGTTTGTTCGGGTGTTGCCTCTCGCTGAAGCATCGATTCCTAAAACATGTTACTTGGTGGTCGATCGGGCTGCTGAATTGGTTGCTCGTCCGCTTAGGGAGTTTGGTGAGTTGGGACAGATTCCGTCTGACGAGACTCAAGAGAAGACGCTGCCTGTGTTTGATAACCATCGCGTTGCCAAGCGATTTTCTAATATTCGCACCCAGCGCGTAATCAAGATTCCCGATAGTGGCGTTTTGCAGAAGGCTGCGCTTCACCTGCAAGCTAAAGGCATTACACGGCTGCTGATTGACGGGCAGGTTTATACGTGGTGACGGTTTTAGAAATCGTCATCGTCGTCATCAGGCTGAGAACTGGAGGAACCGAATAGCGGTTGCGCGATCGCCGCTCCAGTTACCCCCAACCCGGTACTAAAAGCAAGAATTAACCCAAAGGGCATCTCGACAAGCTGAAAGCTAAGAAACCGCAGCGAGAGAGGGGTGGCATTTTGAACCGAGATCAGGGCGATCGCTCCGATCCAGACAGTGAAAATCAGTGACGTAATCAGCGTTGCAAATGATTTCATGAAGTTTAAGAGTTAACAGGTTTTAGTTGATGGATCGATCGTTCCATTGCTTCAGCAATTTGACCCACTTTTTGAGGCGAATTGGTCTCTAGGTAGACTCGGATTAGTGGCTCTGTGCCAGACGGGCGCAGTAAAATCCAGCTTCCCTCTTCCAAATAGAGTTTGATGCCGTCTTTGCGACCGACTTCTTTAACGGCGAGTCCTGCTATTTGGGTGGGCGGATTTTGAGTAAAGGAGTCTAAAACGGCTTTTTTGTGAGGATTGGTGAGACGCAAATCGACGCGATGATTGTAGAGCGGACCGTCTGCTACGACGACGACTTCTTGCACGAGTTGGCTAAGGGGTTTGCCCTCATAGGCGATCGCTTCAGCAACCAGCATATCTGCTAGAATGCCGTCTTTCTCAGGGATATGCCCGATGATGCTCAACCCGCCGGATTCTTCCCCCCCGATCAGTACCGGAGCCTCCCGCATTTTTTCACCAACATATTTAAAGCCAACGGCAGTTTCATAGAGTTCTAACCCATAGATTGCGGCAAAATTGTCGAGCAGCCGAGTCGTGGCAACCGTGCGAACGATCGCGCCTCGCTTGCCTTTGTTTTTAATTAAGTGCCGCGCCAACAGCAGCAGAATGGTATTTGGGGT
>JBBQYE010000073.1:0-12288 GCA_038208945.1 Leptolyngbyales cyanobacterium
TCGTTAAGCTGAAGATCGTCTAGTGCGTGAGGATAAGCAAATGGCTCAATGGGATGCAGGTCGATTTGTGCAAACCCTGGCATACTTTGAGGTGATTCCTTTTGTAAGCTGGCTTCAGAAAATGGTTCAAGGTAGCACGCCTTCTCAGCCGATCGGTAATCCGTCAGACTTGTTGTTTGACTTTAGCAATCCGTCTGGCACGATTAATTTGTGGGGAGCTTTAGATGATGTCGTGATGGGCGGCGTGAGCGCCAGTTCGTTTCAGCAGATCGATCGGGCAGCGCTGTTTACGGGCAATGTCTCGACTGAAAATTCGGGTGGGTTTGCCTCGGTTCGGACTCGCAATTTTGAGCCACCTGCCAATCTCTCAGACTACGATGGCATAGAACTGCGCGTCAAAGGCGATGGCAATCGCTACAAGTTTATCGCCCGTGACGATGAAAAGTGGGACAGCATCGCCTACACCTATTCGTTTGACACCGTGGCAGATGAGTGGATTACGGTCAACGCTCCGTTTGCAGAATTGGTTCCGGCATTTCGGGCAAAAACGCTGAAGGATGCCAGCCCGATCGCGGCTCAACATCTGCGATCGCTGCAACTGATGCTGAGTAAATTTGAGTATGACGGAGGACTCAATCCCAAATTTACTCCCGGCACATTTCGGCTGTATGTCTCAACGATTAGAGCTTACCGCGGCTCTAGCGTTTAGCACGATTTAAGCGACCCACTTCTTGAGTTATTTCGTCTGCTATCCCAGCTTCTTGAAAACAGATCGCATACATCTGCACAGAGTCGAGATTTGGAGCCAGCTTTTTTGCCTGCGCGGCGGACATTCCGGGTGCTGCACAAAAATTGTTAGTGATAGCAACATACTCATCTGACGTTCCTAGCAGGTTTTCAAACTTGGTAGAATTTTGGAGAAATGGACGCGATCGCTGTAAGATTCGATCCGTCAAAAAGCTTGCAGACTGGGTAGAGCCTTTGGGCAAAAGACCTGGTTTAACAACTGCAACAGTCACAAAACTCTGCACTGCTTGTCTGAGTTTGCCACTCGCCTCAAAAGAGTTCATAAATGTAGTGAGCAATTCAGGCTTGTAGTTAGGACTCGATTTCACCCCCGCTTGAAATCCTAAAAGAAGACCAGCGGTTTCAAAGTCTGTCAACGTGTTGACATAGCTTGTGAATTTCACCGGAGATTTGCGCCAACCGTTACCGCAGATGATAGAGCCATCCCGGTCTGCCCCTGCGGCTAGATTGACCCCTCTCTGTTTGATACAAGCATTGAGAGTGGCTTTGATGTCTGACGAAAACATCCGCTCTAATTTCTGTTCGGCTGAAAGCGCTGATGACTGAACGGGCTTTGCAATCGCGACACGTCCTAGAAAAGAGATGCTCGACAACGACCCCAACATCAGGGCTAGAGATAATTTCAGGGGTAGGTTTGATGATCGAGCAACTCCGATCGAACTCACTTTTTGCTTGGCTGTGATTGAGAAATTCATAACGTAAAATGCAGTGAAGTAACGATACTCGTTCGTATCATACCGAGTAATTTATAGAACGTGCTTGCGTGTTGCTGCCTAAGTGATCAGCGACGATCGTGCCCTCTATCTCTTGCATCCACACACTTGCTCTCAGTAGAATGCCAGTGCTACTCTTGCCAAAACTGCTGCCCTTCCCTTGCAATACATTCAGCCGCTCATTCCCCATCTCAAACTAGAGTCCAACAATTCAGAACTCAATCACCTTCGCGTTGAAGACCAAACTGCCCACAGTTGGTATCGGTTTATTTTGTCGTTTCCACCGCATTTAGTGCAAGATTATTTGGAGAAGTTTGGGGTCGATGAATCGCAGCAAGTTCTCGACCCATTTTGTGGAACAGGCACAACCGTTGTTGAATGTAAAAAGCGAGGCGTTCCCAGTGTGGGGGTTGAGGCAAACCCGATGGCATGGTTTGCAGGAACGGTGAAACTCGATTGGAGCCTTGACCCTGATGAGTTGCTTCGCCATGCTCATCAAATTGCTGAAGCGACCGAAACGATTGTCGATCGAGCCGACGACCCTCTGCAAACTCTATCTGATGATCGCTTTAAACTGCTGCTCAAAAATTCGATTAGTCCTTTGCCGCTCCACAAATCATTGGTGCTTTTAGAGCAAATAAAACAGCACTCCGAGTCGCCTTATTATCGTCACGAATTGTTGGCATTGGCGAAAGCGTTAGTGTTTTCGATTAGCAATCTGCACTTTGGTCCAGAAGTGGGCGTTGGCAAAGCCAAAACCGATGCTCAAGTGGTAGATTCTTGGCTAGAAGGAATCGAGACGATCGCCCATGATCTCCGCCACCTCAAAACCTTACCAGACGCACCCGCGATCGTCCATCACGCCGATTCTCGTCAACTCGTTCACGTCTTAAAACCTAACTCGATCGACATCGTGATCACCTCTCCGCCCTACCCCAACGAGAAAGACTACACGCGCACGACTCGCTTAGAATCGGTGATTTTAGGATTTATCAATGACAAAGCAGAACTGCGAACCCTCAAAAAAGGCTTGATGCGATCGAATTCTCGCAGCGTCTATGCAGCCGATGACGACGATCGCTGGGTTGCTGATCACGTCGAAATTCAGCGCATCGCCAACGAAATCGAAGCCAAACGCATCGAACTCGGCAAAACGAGCGGCTTTGAGCGCATGTATGCCAGAGCGACACGGCTTTATTTTGGCGGCATGGCAAGACATCTGGCAGATTTGCGCCACATCTTGCGTCCGGGTGCCCAGCTTGCCTATGTGGTAGGCGATCAAGCGTCCTATCTCCGCGTCATGATTCGTACCGGAACCCTGTTGGCAGATATTGCCAAATCGCTCGGCTATGAAGTCGTCAGCATCGACTTATTTCGGACTCGATCGGCGACAGTAACTAAAGAACAGTTGCGCGAAGAAGTTGTCGTTTTACGTTGGTCAGGTCATTGAGAAATCTGGCGTTGCTGAACGCAGATATAAATGCCCTCATCCCCAACCCTTCTCCCCAGGGAGAAGGGAGCCAGAACCCTTGTCCCCTCTCCTTTTGGGAGAGGGCTAGGGTGAGGGTAAAATTTGTGTTTCATAGATCGATCCAGCAACGCCAGAAATCTTTAAGCGCAGTTTTCGATAAAATTCAGGAGCTACATTTCTCACGAGATTTCCTCTGATGTCTGATACGTCTAGTTCACCCGTCACCCGCAAATCGAGTCAAACCGAACACACCCTCGCGCTTTCTGATCAACTGATTCGCTACACTGCTTCTGCCGAGTGGCAGACCCTGTTTGATCAAGAAAAGCCGATCGCTGAAATGTTTCACGTCGCTTATCTCGCAGAAACCGATGACGCATCCACCCGTCCGATAACCTTCGTGTTTAACGGTGGACCTGGAGCCGCCTCTGCCTACCTGCACATGGGGGCGTTGGGTCCAAAGCGCATCCAGTTTGGTGAGAATGGCAAATTGCCCAAGCCGCCAGTTCGGTTAGTCGATAATCTTGAAAGCTGGTTGAGCTTTACCGATCTCGTATTTATTGACCCGATCGGGACAGGCTTCAGCCGCAGTTTACCCAAAGATAAAGACGCATCTGATAAGCCAGGTGAGAAGCCCAGCCAAGAACCGACTCCGCCCAAAGAAACCGAATTTTGGGAAGTCGAGCGAGACTTAAAATCCCTCGGCGAATTCATTCAACGGTTTCTGTCTCGCCACAAACGCTGGCTGTCTCCAGTGCTCATCGCAGGTGAAAGCTATGGCGGATTTCGAGTCGCAAGGCTTGCCCGAAAACTTCAGCAAGACTTTGGCGTGGGGCTTTCGGGTGCAATTTTGATCTCTCCAGCTTTAGAGTTTAGTTTGCTGGGCGGAAACGATTACACGCTGACCTCTTGGGCGACACAGCTACCCTCTTTAGCGGCGGCGGCGGCTCATCACGGTCGCGCTCAGTGGGTCGGTGAACCCGGAGATCTGTCCGCTCAAACTGCTGCCGCAGAGCGCTTTGCTCGTAGAACACTGATTCCGTTTCTAGCGATCGGAGATCACAGCACACCCGATGAGCGCCACACCGTCTATCAACAATTAGCCGATTTAATTGGCTTACCGCTCCCCCTGATCGAACGACAAGCCGGACGAGTCGGCATCGACATATTTTCGAGAGAACTACTCCGCGATCAGCAGCGCATTGTCGGACTCTATGATGCGTCGATTACCGCGATCGACCCTTTCCCCGATCGCACTACTTATCAAGGCATCGACCCGACCCTCGACGGACTCGATCGTTTGTTTACTGGGGCGATCAACAGCCAGTTGCGTGATGCCTTGGGCGTTGAAACTGACCTGTCTTATCACCTGCTCAATCTCGAAGTCTTTAAAGCGTGGAAGTTTGACTTAAAAGGGGAATTAGACCTCGGCTCGATCGATGATTTGCGAGTCGGAATGACGCTTAACCCCTATATGCAGGTCTATATCACCCACGGACTCTTTGATCTCGTCACGCCCTATTTCGCCTCGAATCACCTAGCCGATTTGATGAAACTTGACCCTGAGATTCGACCCAACCTCAAACTGACGCAATATCAAGGTGGGCATATGTTTTACGCCTGGGATCAATCCCGTCAAAGCTGGTTTGCTGAAATGAAATCCTTTTATCGGAATGCGACAGCCCCTTGACACCCTGACCTAAATGCAGAGTCCTCACTGTGAAGAATGCGTTACATTACGATATATAACTTCACAGTGAGAAGGATCTCAGCAATGATTCCCGATTTGATGGAAGCGACTCGTGATTATTGGCGCGAATTAGACAAACTCGAAGTGGCTTACCAGCGAGGCGACGTATCGATCGCTGAAGTCAACGCCAAAGTCAAAAAACTAATGACTGACCTGAGTCGATCGCGCCGCGAGTCTTTCGCCTATTTGTTTAGCGGAATTCGTCGCCTCTGGAACGAGCAGCGAGAGGCGATCGTTGGGGTTGCAGGTCTAGGCGTTTTAACCTACAGTTGGCTACTCGTTCGCTAAATAGAATATTTATACTACACGATATGGTTCTAAGTTCGGGTGACAGCGAGTGATTCTGAATGGCAGACGAAAGACTTTGTAGTTAACAAGTTACTGTCCAACTTTGCAGAGCCGATATCCCTACTCAACGTAAGAGCAATGTTCAAGAAATGTCAGTGACGAAAAAGGTTGAGCACACGCGTGTAACGCTAAGAAATCGGATCAAACGGCTAGCTCGAAAAACGAGTTGTTTGTTCAAAGCGTGGTGATTTCCTGTGATCCAAGCTGTAATTTCGCAGGGCACTGGACGAAATCTGATATATTGATAGCGTTGCTGGTGTAGCTCAGTTGGTAGAGCAGCTGATTTGTAATCAGCCGGTCGCAAGTTCGAGTCTTGTCACCAGCTCTTCTGTGTGCTAGGAGTGGACGTTGAAGACTAACAGGATCAGGGGCACAGCCTTATTCTCGAAGTAGAATCGAGGAGTACCCGTGCGAGATGTGCTCTGAGAAGCCACTTATGACCCTTTCGTTTTATAGTGGGTGGCTGACTCTTTTAACGCGTCGATGAAAAGTTACCGGAATAGCACAAGTCGGTTTGATGGGTGGTCACTAGATGGACGGGAACCGAGCGTCATCCAAGCGCTTCTGCCTTGGGGAGACTGGCTCTACCGTCACTATTTTCGGGTGACGACCGACGGCTGGCATCATCTCCCTTCCTCCGGAAAGCTGTTAATTGTCGGGTCTCATAATGGTGGCATGATCGCCCCTGACACTTTGATGTTTATGGTAGACTGGTTCCACCGCTTTGGCTCAGAGAGATTAGTATATGGGCTGATGCACCCCAACGTCTGGATGGTTCCTGGGTATTCTAAACTGACGGTGCAGTTGGGAGCAATTAGAGCGCATCCTTACACGGCAACCGCTGCTTTACGACGGGGTGCGGCAGTTCTTGTTTACCCTGGTGGCGCTGAAGATTTGTGGAGACCGCACCACGATCGGCACCGCATTCATTTTGCAGGGCGGAAAGGGTTTATTAAACTGGCACTGCGCGAAGGGGTGCCCATTGTCCCCGCTATCTCAATGGGTGCTCATGAGACGCTGATCATTTTGGCAAATCTTTACCCGCAGCTACGACAATTGCATGAGTGGGGAATGCCCTGGCTGTTGGGGATTGACCCCATTGTCTTTCCCATTTATCTAGGATTGCCGTGGGGGTTAGCAGTGGGTCCGTTGCCCAACATCCCGTTGCCTGTGCAGATTCATACTCGAATCTGTGCGCCGATCGTATTTGAGCGATCGGGTCGGGCAGCAGCCAGCGATCGAGCTTATGTAGATGCTTGCTACGATCGAGTGTGTATGCAGATGCAACAGGAGCTCGATCGGCTCATGCAAGGGCTGGATGGTCTTGCTTCTGTGGGCAACGGGGTCGAGTCATTAACTCCTGTTCCCCGGCAGGCTCGCTAGTATGCAGTTTGAGAAAGCTTCAATCTGTTTGTGAAACTGTTTTTGATACGAGCTTGAAATCAGTTGCTAGGTGGATATTGGGATGAACAGGTGAGTGGAAGAGTTTTCTGGACAGAAGGTTGGAGATTCGATCAAAGATGCCTGCACCAGACGAGTTAATTGCGTTAGCTCAGTTGTTCCTCACCGCAGATGCCCAACCCTTTCAAGGGAGTCAGGAGTCCAATTTTCGCAGTAGCGCGTGTTAGCAAGCAGATCGGACGCTTGTTTGAGTTTTTCGATGCTTTGAATGGTTACATTTGGATACGGCTCTTGTCGAGTCTTGACCCCCTGGATATTGAATGAATCATCAGGATGTCCACCTAATGCTGTCAGGTGAAGTGCCTGGATCTGCTGATCCAATCGATCTACAAAGGCAAGCAACTGATCGAGTTCCATTGCTTGGGGATGGGGATGAATCATGAACAGGACTTGATGCTTTTTAGACTGCACAAATTGCGCGATCGCGCTCGCCAAAGGAGAAGCCATGTCTAAGTCAGCCGGAGTAAACGCGTACACAAAAAAGCGAATCTGATCGTTGAGCCGAGCTTGTTTCGCAAACGGACAGATCGGTAAGTTCCCAAATACTGGATGGGGTTGCTCTAACGTGTCACGCAAATACTGAGTCATTTCTGCAATGACTCTTAGTTCTTCAAATCTCTCAACCAAAGTTGACTTCTCCACCGACAAATTTTTGCTTGACAAAAAGGTAGCCGCAATCTTAGGAAAACCACAATTTCTCTGGAGACAGAGCAGATCGAGTCGTCATACTCCTAATCTCGCGATCGAGGTTCTGTCTGATCGCTATAATCGCCATTCTGTAGCATCTGCTTTTAATGGGCAACTTGAGTGATTAGATCTTCGTCGTCGAAATAGTTTTGTTTGTGAAGCCGATTCACTTCAGCGAGTATCTTATTGTTTTCTAAAAAGGGCACAGGCGATCGCTTTGCTGTTTTTAATTTGAAATCAAACTTTACAGTGTTACTGAAATCTCTAGTGCGTGGAAGCACAGTTATTAACCTGGCAGTCATTGAGATTGCACTTTGGTCTTGGTCACTTCGGTTCAGTCGGTTTGTGCCCCCTAAATTCCCCATTCTGGGGTAGGGTTAATTCTCTAGAGAGAGTAACTAGACTGGAAAGTTGGTTGCGAGAATTAGAATCATGGGTGTGGAAGCGTTAATCGAACAACTTAAAACGATTCCTGACTGGCGACGTGGCAGAGCCGTCCAATAACCGCTCTGGCTGATGTTGCTGATGACTTTGCTGGGTGTGATGAGCGGGTATAGCAGTCTTCGAGGGTTGGCGGACTTCATGCATCGGCACCAGTCAGAAGTCGCCGAGCATTTCAGATTGACGAAAGCGAAATTACCGAGTTATTGCACTTTGTGCGAGATGACGCAGTCGGTAGATGTAACGGCGGTGGCAGAGGTATTCCAAGAGTGGGCAAGGATATCGGCTCCAGTCAAAGTGGGAGGCGCGGTGGCAATGGATGGCAAAGCGCTCGCGAGTACGGTACAAGATTGTTCTGGAGCCAAGCAAGATTTTGTCAGGGTAGTCAGTGCCTGTGTGCAGTCCTGGTCAGGGGTGATTGGACAAACGAGCGTTCAAAATGGCAAAAGCAGTGAGATTGGGGCGGTGCACGAGTTGCTCCATCAACTCGACCTCAAGGGCGTGTGGGTGACGCTCGATGCAGTGCACGGTCAAAAAAACGGTTGAACAAATCGTCAAGAGCGAAAATCACTACTGCATCGGACTTAAAGGCAATCAAAAGAACCTGTTGCAGTCGGCTCAACCCTTGAGCCAAGTTGCCCGACCTTTGAGTGAATGGCAAGAGACGGACAGCGCCCATGGACGCTTGGTGCAGCGAAGCGTTCGCGTCTTTGCCGCCCCTCTCGAACTCAGGCAACAGTGGTCTGGATTAGCGACTGTGGTTGCGGTTGAGCGTCAGGGCGTGCGAGATGGGCACTTGTTCCATAGCCAGGCTTGGTTCATTCTCAGCTAAATCATTCTTGCCCAGCAAGCTGCCGCCTTGATTCGCGATCATCGCGGCAGCCTCGAAAACCAGGTGCATTGGGTCAAAGATGTCATCCAAGGGGAAGACCACTCCTTGATCCAAGCGGCGAAGCCTGCCACTGTTATGGCGCTCTTGCGATCCTGGGCAATTCTCAGCTTTCGCAAAGCTGGGCATTCGTCCATCACAAGAGCCATGCGCTTGTTCAAGCATGACTTGCAGAAACTACTTTCTTTCCTTTAGAGAATCAACCCTACCCCAGATTGGGGGACCTTGAGAAAATTTGCGGTTTTCAAATTCCCCAGAATGGGGGATTTAGGGGCGTTCCCGGATTCGTGCAGGAGGTCTATTGAGTCATCCTCCAAACGATAGACAACACGCAGAGAGAGGAAATCCAGCCGCTAGAAGCCCTGCAAAAAACAATGTGTTCCCGATCGCGTAGACCCATGAATTATTCAACAGTGCGGAGACAAACGCAAACAGCGCCATCACTACCGGAAACAATGGTAATAACAAAAACATAAAGCCCAATTTTGGCAAGGCGATGATCACCACTAGAAATCCGGCGATTAACATCACGCTTTGCCCAAACCACCAGCCCAACCTGGTAAACCAGCGAGTCGATTGCTGCACTATTCCCGATGCTAAAAACCACGGGAAACACGAGATCGCGATCGGGAGCCAAATCACTAATCGCGCCGGAATCAACCACCACTGAAGCCACACGATCTGCGCCATTGCCCCAACTGCGATCCACAGCAGCCCGAATAATGCAAACCCAAACCCAACCAGTTGCCAACTCACACGAGGAAGCCGACCCAGAATTCTCAGCCAGGTTAAGCCTGCAATCAAAAACCAGATTCCGACCGCGCCCCCAACCTGCACGCCGCCCAACGACTGCAAATCAACTACCGGATCGAGAAGTCGCAATCCACCGAGAGCCACGATCGGGGACAAGACCAATCCGCCCCACGCTCTCCAAGGTGCAATCTTTAAGTCTGGAGTAGCAGGTATTTCTAATTGAGGAGCGATCGCGCTTAACAGCAATAGCCACCCAACTAGATGTAGAAAATACCAAATCATGCGGCGATCGACATATTCACTCTGCGACGAGCGGTTAAATGTCGAATCAAGCCACCGCAGCGCTGCCTGATGACTGACTTGACTAAACAAAATCGTAATATGCTCAACGGTTGGCACCGTTACCAATTCTCGCGCCCTACCTTGAGAAAATTGCCCATTTGCGCCGCCTGCATCCTTCAACAATTGTTGAGCATAGGGCAACAATCTTCCTTCCCAAGCACCGACTTGCAGTTGCAGGTTGCGAGGCGCTTGTGGGGTGACATTTTGCCCTCCGGGAGAGATGGCGATCGTTGCCGCAAATTGCTCTACATCTTGAACTCCGGCAGCAATAACTACACCACTTCCCATGGAGTGCCCCAAGAGAGCGAGACGAGTGCGATCGACCTCTGGCTGCTCGACTAAAACCTGCCGCGCCACATCAAGATTTCTCTGAAGTTCAAATCCCTTGAGCGGAGTAGGATTCGCTCCATGACCGTCAAAATCCCACAGCATGACAGCATAGCCTGCCCTTGCCAGCACATGACCATATCCCAACATCAACTGCTTAGACCCCGCAAACCCGTGAGCAATCAGAACTCCTGGAGCGTTTCGCGCCTGCTGTGGAGCCATGTATAACAAAGGAACCTGATCGCGCTCAAAAGATCGGACAATCAGCCCCGATCGCGCCGCAAAAATGCCCCACCATGACAGCCCGATTAGAAGAATTGCTAAGAGCGATCGAAGAATCTGCCCTTGTTTTGACCCAATCATTTTATAGCGATCGTCACGATGTCATAGTCTAAAGGATTTGACTTCAGAAGCTAAGCAATTAGCGATAAGTCGATCGATCTGACGCTGACGGTTTGCCAAAAGTTGAGCAATTCATCTCCGACTTGCTGCGGGTGAGCCGTGTGAAAGAAGTGATGTCCCTCTGGAATTCGCCGCAAACTATCGTCTGGCTTCAGCCAGGGTATCCACCCTGACAGAGTTTGAGGATCAACAATCGGATCGGTGTTACTGCCACACACGAGCAACGGCTGAGAGATCCCTCCTTTGGCTAACTCGCGCAGCTTAAACAGAGAGTGTGGAGTTGGAGATAGTTCTAAATCACGATCGAGCCTCACTACCAATTCTTTTGCCGGAATTGGCAACACACTGCCAAACAGACTCCGTGCAATCTGAGCTAAAAGCTGATATTGGCTACAGGGCATCAACTGACGCTGAATATAGTAATGCGTGTGCCAGGTAATGGCGGGCTGCGGCGCAACAGAAAGTAAGGACAGCGATCGCACTTTTTCAGGACAGAGACGCGCATACATTAAGCCAATCACGCCGCTAATGCCATGACCTGCGAGATGAATCGGAGTATCGCGACTCTGAAGATACTCATCCAACAACGTCACAGCATTCTCTACAGAACTGGCTTCATCGAGAGTTTGATAATATTCCCATTGAGCAACGCGAACGTGAGGAGACAAATATCGCAACAGAGGTTGATTAAACGATTGCAAACTCGGACTCGCACTCAACCAAAGAACTTCGGGTAAATGAGACATGAGAATTCTAGAAATAAATGACATCGGAATCGTGAGCGGTCAAAACTATTTTAGAGATTAATAACCCAAGGTAAATCATGAGTGTCTCGATCGGGCATACACCGATTCAGCAAAAAGACGAGTCTCGATCGAGTCTGCAATGTGTGAAAGGTATTCGCAGGAATAAACACAAACATTCCTGGCTCTAATGTCACCGTTTCTTCTTGAATAATCAGGCTACCATTGCCTTCTAAGACGGCGATCGTGATGTCTTTGGCATCACAAATTTCTGGCAGTTGCACGTCTGCCCCCAAGCTCATCAAGTTTTGCTGATAGAGAGACTGGTTGCCATCGCCATGCTGAACGATTTCTACATTCAGAATTTGATGTGGCTGTGACTGCATTGGCAACAGTTGCAAGTGAAAAGGACGACGAAGATCAGCAGCTTGTGCCATAAAATCCTCCAGGGTTAGGGGTGATAAATTCCACTTTATTGAGTCTATATCTCGATAAGCTCTCGATTATCTTACCATCATTATTGAGAATTTATTTCATTAATGATGAGAGCGATCGGGCGAACGTCCCAGACTCCGCATTCACCTCAAAATTCTGCACAGCAATTAAAATGAATGCACAACGAATCTAGGGCAATGTAGAGTCTATGCAAAATATTCAAGTCGTGAAGACTCAGATCCCGATCGACTATGAGAAAGTGGTTGAGTTTTGTCAGCGCTGGAAAGCAACAGAATTTGCTTTGTTTGGTTCCGTGTTGAGAGATGACTTTCGCCTAGATAGTAGTGATATTGATGTACTGGTGTCGTTTGCTCAAGATGCTCACTGGACACTTTTAGATTGGGTAGACATGGAAGAAGATGCCAAAAAAATCTTTGGGCGAGAGGTTGATTTGGTGAGTCGTCGAGGGATTGAACGTAGCCGCAACTACCTACGGCGTAAAGCAATTCTTGACTCTGCCCAGGTAATCTATGCAGCCTCGTGAACAAAACCATTTGTTGGATATGCTCAATGCAGCAAAGCTAGCTCAAGACTTTGTTGCTGATATCGACTGGAAAACGTTTGAACTTGATTTGATGCGTCAGTCGGCGGTCACTCGCCAAATTGAGATTGTTGGAGAAGCAGCCCGTAGAATTTCTACCGAAACTCAAATGACAATCCCA
>JBBQYE010000074.1:0-12245 GCA_038208945.1 Leptolyngbyales cyanobacterium
GAAGCACAGATTTTACCCTCACCCTAGCCCTCTCCAAAAAGGAGAGGGGACAGGAGTTCTGGTTCCCTTACTCCCTGGGGAGAAGAGAGTCTTGTTCCCTCTCCTTGGGGAGAGGGCTAGGGTGAGGGTGAGAAGGTGCACCCTCACCAATCCACGTTCCTAAGCCTTGACAAATCTCATGCTCAAATCTAGCCAGGGCGATCGCGTCACGGGGGCACTACTAGAGATGAAGTCCACCCCGGTTTCTGCGATCGCTCGAATCGTCTCGATCGTCACATTCCCCGAAGCCTCAATCTTGGTTCGATCGCTACTTTGCCGAATTTTCTGCACAGCATTTCGCATCAAATCGAGCGGCATATTATCGAGCATGATGATATCTGCCTTGTGCTGCAACGCTTCTTCGACCTGCTCTAAACTCTCTGTTTCAACTTCGATCGATAGGGGATAGGGAATGTGAGCACGAACCTGGGCGATCGCCGCTCCAATTCCACCTGCCGCGACGATGTGATTGTCTTTAATCATCACAGCATCATCTAATCCCATCCGATGATTGACCGCTCCTCCAACTTGAGACGCATATTTTTCTAGCAGCCGCAGCCCCGGCGTTGTCTTGCGGGTATCGACCAGTCGAGCCGGAAGATCCTCAATTTTCTCTGCATACTTTCGAGTCATCGTCGCGATTCCAGATAATCGCATCGCCAAATTTAGGGCAACCCGTTCTCCGGTCAGCAGCGCATCAAACGATCCTTGCATTTCAGCGATCGTCTCTCCTTTTTGGCAAGCTCTTCCTTCTAGAGCCAGCGCTTTGAAGGTCACAAACTGATCTAATAAGTAGAAGACTCTGGCAGCGATCGGCAATCCAGCAACCACGCCATCTTCTTTAGCAACCCATTTAGCAACCCCGATGGCGTGATTTTGCTGAGTGCCAGCAAGCAAGAGGCTTTGAGTGGTGCGATCGCCACGACCAATATCTTCTAAAAGCCAGTCTTGAAGGGGACGATCGAGCACTAAGAATGGAGGCAGCACGGGGTTTGAATAGTTCATTAAACTATCTGAGAGGTTCATCGCTAGACTTATACTGGGTCTAGCCTATCGTCTCTCAGAAGATGTTTGAACAGTAATTTTCAATGTTGCAGGCTTAGATCTCGCTAAATCTCCATTAATTAAGAGGATCTAGCCCCAGGGTGTCAGCGAATTTTAGATTGATCTAGAGAGGCGTTTTGAATCAGGAATTGGATGCAGGATTGAAGAAATTGGCGACGATCGTGGTGTTTGACATTGATGGGGTGGTGCGAGATGTCGGTGGTTCTTATCGTCGTGCGCTCGCTGACACCGTGGAACGGTTTACTCAAAATGCCTACCGTCCGACCTCTCAAGAGATCGATATTCTCAAGTCAGAAGGGACGTGGAATAACGACTGGGAAGCATCTCAGGAGCTAGTGTATCGATATTTTGAGACCCAGGGGTCTTTACGTCGTTCGATCGAACTCAACTATTCAGAATTGGTCACATTTTTTCAGTCTAAATATCGCGGCACCGATTCTGATCACTGGACGGGCTATATTTGCGATGAGCCTCTGCTTTTAGAATCTGCGTATCTGAATTCGCTGACTCGATCGCACATTCGCTGGGGCTTTTTTAGTGGGGCGACGAGAGCCTCTGCAAGTTATGTTCTAGAGAAACGATTGGGATTGCAGTCTCCTGTTTTAATCGCGATGGAGGATGCTCCAGGAAAGCCTGACCCTGCTGGGCTATTTGAGAGTGTGCAACGTCTTGAAAATCAGCCGGACTTAAGAAGTCCTGTGCTATATGTCGGAGATACTGTTGCGGATATGTATACGGTCGATCGAGCGCGAATGATGCGGCCCGATCGAGTCTGGATCGCGATCGGAGTGCTCCCTCCCCACGTTCAGCAAACCTCTGAGCAGATCACCTCCTACACAGCCTTACTGATTCAAGCCGGAGCCACCATTGTGTTGAACAATGTCCAGGAACTCACGCCTGAAAAAGTTTTTGAGCTAGTGCAGCTTCAACATACCCCTATCTGACTGTGGTGACAGGCAACGCCTAACCCCTCTGAGGGTCGATCGCAACTCAATGCGGGTGCGTTATGCTCAAAATAAGCTACTACATTCGCTTTGTATAAAGGGTATCAGCTATGAAGTTGCCACTACTGCTGCTAGGGTTCAGCTACCTCATCAGCTTTACTTCTCCTGCTTTCGCCGTGGCACCCGCCTCAGTCAATGCCAATGACAACATTGCTTGGTCGAAAGTGGTTGAGAATCCGTTTGATGGCAAAGTTATCTACGATCGGAACTACAAAGCCGATTTTGTTTTTGTGAGCAGTTGGTCAAAGAACGGCATTGGTGTCACCTATACTCAAGTGAAAACAACCGTTATCGACTATGGCTATCGTCGTCGAGGATTTGGGCTTGGATTTGGACGGTTTGGACGATTTGGGGGGTTTGGAGAATTTTCTAACGACGCGCCAGTCTATCAACGCTTTGCCACCGAGAATGTGCCTGACTCGATTAACCTAGCAATCAACGGCAAGGTGTATACCTATCAGAATGGACCCGTGTCTCCTGAACTTGCTGCAGCTCTTGCCAGCGCACCATCAGAAAACGTCAAGATTCGGTTGATCTGGCAGGACGGGAGAACGAAGGACACAGAGGTTGGTAAAGAGACAGTGAGAGCTTGGAGAACGGTGTTTAGTTCATTTCAATGATGTGAAACTAGAGTCACTATCAGCCCTGAAAAATCTCCCCAGGAAAAGTGCGTGACCCCTTATAGAATTTGGCTTACTGAAGATTTAAAAATTTCTCCAGGGCGGCGGCAATTTGGGGAGGCCAGCGACGAGTCGTTTTGACCCAGTTGATGTCTTTATAGCGGCGATCGAGTCCGACTGCTGACACCCACTGACTCTCAGCCTCACCCTGTTTACCCTGCACCCATAAAGCTGCCGTCAGTGCTGCCCTCATATCGGCAAACTTGGGATACTTGCGAACTAAGTTTCTCATCGTGCGGACTGCCTCCTCGGTTTGCCCAATTTGATATTGAGCGAGGGCATAGTTGGCACGAGCAAACGCATATTGAGGCGCGAGGTCAGAGGCTTTCTGAAAGTCAGCGATCGCGACCTCCCAGTTGCCTAACCCAGCTTGGGCATTGCCACGATTGTTGTAGGCAGCGGGATCTTTAGGGTCGAGTTCTAAAACGTGATTGTAATCGGCGATCGCGGCATCCCATTGACCCAAGCCTTCTAGCGCTGCACCTCGGTTGAGATAAGGATCAGGGGCACTGGGGGCGAGTTCCATTGCTTTGTTGAAATCAGCGATCGCGCTATCTAATTTGTTCTGGCTGACTCTGGCATTGCCGCGATTGCTCCAAGCGGCGGCATTGTCAGGGAAGCGATCGATGATTTGAGTCCAATAGCCTTCTGCGGTGGCAAAATCGCCTTTATCCGTCGCTTCAAACGCTTGCTCTTTGAGGGTGCCTAGTTGCTCATAGAGATCTAGAGCCGAGGGTTGAGGTAAAACTTCATCCGCCGCCCAAGCGAACGGCATTCCTAACCCGATCGCCCCGACTAGCAAAAACGCCAAACAAAACTTCAGCAAGCAACGCATTCGAGCACTCCAGGTTCACGACATGAGAGAAAGTTGACTGTCAGGGGGCTGATAGCCCAAATGCTTCCACGCTGCCGCTGTCGCGATTCGTCCGCGAGGGGTGCGGCTGAGATAGCCAATTTGCATCAGATAAGGTTCATAGACTTCTTCGATCGTCTGTGAGTCTTCTCCCGTGGAAGCAGCGAGCGTTTCAAGTCCCACAGGTCCGCCGTTGTGTCGCTCGATCATAAAGCTGAGAAGGCGACGATCGGTCCAATCTAGCCCACAGGGATCGACATCAAACAATTCCAGCGCTTCTGCCGCGATCTCTTGCGTTACCTCTCCAGAAGCTTTAACTTGAACGTAGTCTCTGACGCGTCTTAATAGGCGATTGGCAATTCGAGGGGTGCCACGCGACCGCCGCGCAATTTCACAGGCACCCTCGGCGGTGATAGGCGTGTTTAACAGCGCTGCCGTTCTTAATACGATAGAAGTCAACTCATTGAGTTCATAAAAGCGGAGTTTTTGAATTAGACCGAAGCGATCGCGCAACGGCGAAGTCAATGCCCCGACGCGAGTGGTTGCCCCGACTAAGGTGAAGGGAGCCAACTTGAGCGACTGGGTTCGGGCACTGCGCCCTTTGCCGCCAATGATATCGACTCGAAAATCTTCCATTGCCGGGTAGAGCAGTTCTTCGGTGATTCTAGGCAGACGATGAATTTCGTCAATAAACAGCACATCGCCCGGTTGCAGCGTCACCAACAAGCCCATAATGTCGCGCGGACGCTCTAGAGACGGGGCACTGGTGATTTTGCAATTGACCCCCATCTCAGATGCCAAAATCAGCGACATCGTGGTTTTGCCTAAGCCCGGAGGACCATAAAGCAGCAGGTGATCTAGCGGTTCACCCCGAACTTTTGCGGCTCGAATGGCGATATCTAAAACATCTTTTAAGTCTTTTTGCCCGACATAATCGCTCAACTTCTGAGGTCGCAGCCGTTCTTCGGGTTTGCCATTTTCTTCAGGCTCTGACTCTGGGCGCACCAACTCTGTCCCAGCTTGCCTGCGATGTTGACGAGATTCAGCGACGCTCATTGGTAAGGGAAGGTTCCCCAACTCGGAGTTGGAGCGTTCTGGCTCAGATGGCTGTTTCTTGGAAGAGATAATCGCCATAATTGAGTACAATCATACCCGTAGACTCTAGAAAAAGATGACGATCGCAGAGACTTTTCCGATTCCTGAGGCGATTTCTTTTGAGGAAGCCATTGCGCTGACTCAATCTTTTTTGGCTGAGATGCAGCAGGGGAGCCTGTCTGACTCAGAAATTGAAGGGACGACCGCCGCGTTAGCTGCCAGTGAAAATGGAGCGCGAGGGTTTTTCGTCACCTATCTTACCGATGAGCGATCGTCCGCCGATCAGCCGTCTGATTCGGTAGTGCAAGGGTTACGATCGTCGCCCGAAATTGTGTCTGAACTGCTGGTCAAGAATTTAGCCATGTCTACTGCGATGATTCTTGCCCACACGCGCAGTCAGAATCCAGAAATGGCACAGGGTTCAGAGCGAGTGCAGCGACGCACAATATGTTTAATTCAGCTTGTGAAATTGGCGATCGTGCAAACAAAGCTGCAAACATTATCGGAGACGATCTCGACAAACACAGGGCACTATCAAAGCTTTTTAGAACGATGGGGCTACGATATTGAGCAACGAGATGCCATTCAGCAGATTTTAAAAAGAGTCATCACCTGACATCTTCGATCGCTTTAGTGGATAGTGGTTGAAGTCTAAAATTAAGCGCAAGATTTCTAAGTTTGCGGTTTTGAATGAGTAAAGAAAACTGCCAACAAATTTCATTACCAAGTAAATGCGTAATGTGACCTGTTCCCAAATAGGACGATGTTTTTGATAGTAGTAAATCTGGCTGCGACGATATTCTAAACGCAGCTTATCTGGCGTTTTGCTGACTGAATAGCCGCCGAGATGAATCAGGGCAACTGAGGGGGCATACACAACTTTCCAGCCTTTTGTCTGAGCGCGTCGGCACAAGTCTGATTCCTCAAAGTACATAAAGAACGTTTCATCAAACCCCGCTAGCGCTTCAAATAAGCCTTTGCGAATAAGCAGTGCGGCTCCAATGACGATATCAACGTCCTGCATCTTGGCAAATTGCTGACTTATTGGGTGATGGTGACTTCGATCGTCAATCTGTTGTTTTAGGGCTTGACACTCGCCCCAAATGCTAATTTCTGGAGCGGTCGATCGCTGCAACCCTCCATCAGGGTTGAGAAGCTGCGGTCCGATAATGCCGATCGTCGGATCTTGTTTCATCAGATCCACTAAGTAGGGCAAAATATCAAACGTCAAAAGGGTGTCAGTGTTGAGCAGCAGCAAAAATTCTCCGTTTGCAAGACTGGCTCCTCGATTGTTGCCCGACCCAAAGCCACAATTTTGACTCTGCCGCACAAGCTGCACAGCCGGAAACAGCGTCTCGATCCGATCAGCGCTGCCGTCGGTTGAGGCGTTGTCTACCACAATGACTTCATGAGCGATCGTCTGAAGCATATTTTGCAGCGAATCGAGGCAATCGATCACAACCTGACTTCCGTTGTAATTGACCAAGATGATGGAAACGGTAGTCATGTGCTCACTCCTCTCAGCCTTGATTTATCTCCAAAACCCATCCAGATTGCCTCGAAATCCATGATAGGTTCCAAGAATACAGGCACTCATTTTTTGAGGTTTGGATTTAGGGTCGAACATTGCAATCATACTCAGCGTTGTAATCGCATATTTAATCCGCCTTAAACCGCAAGTGATTCGGTTCAGTCCTTGAGAATAGGTCAATTCTAAGTGAGTATGATTTCGGCAAATATAGTAATGGCGCAATGGAGAATAAATTTGGAAGATTTTCTTTTTTCCGACAACTTGGATCGCGATCGGGTCACCAAAGCGATGCTGCATGGTCGCAAGGGGGGCGATCAAATTGTGAAAGCCTGCCCGTCGCAGCCGCAGCCCATAGTCTAGATCAACACCATCGATAAATAGTTTTGGATCGGGGGGTGCCACCTGCGCCCTACTAGCCAACCAAAGGAGAGACCCCGACGTAATCGGAGCATCGCACTCAAACGGTTCCGTTAGGCTAGGCGCTTTGTAACCCTGAAAATGATCGCCCAGAAATACCCCCGGTTCTACCGTTTCACCTGTGCGGGCATCGATCGCCTGAGGTCCTAAAATGCCGATCGGGTAGTCTGCGGTCGCGACCTGATCATAAGTCTTCAGCAGCAATTCTAAACAGTCCGGCGCGGGTTTACTATCTTGGTCAAACATCCACAGAAAGGCGAAACCCTGAGACCTAAACCGCTCCACCGCTAGGCTAATTCCAGCCGCAATGCCAATATTTTCAGGGTAGTGGAGAACCCGAATCGCGAGATTTTGAACACAGTCAGGGTCTAAAACTAGCGGGTGTCGAGAGTTATCGACCACTAAAACTTGCTCGATCGGATATGTCTGACGCTCCAAGGCGTTGAGACAAGCGTTGAGAGCCTCAGCATCTTCATAAGCGGTGATATAAGCTGCAATGCGATAAGAACCCTCATCAATTGCCATTTAGCTTCGATTTCCTCTTCCTCAAACCATTTTCAATTTAACTTTCTATACAGTTTTTAGTCCATTGCTGCTAACGAGTACGTACCTAAATTAGCCTTATCCGAGTATGTCATATCAAGCCCTTTCTTACAGGTAGAACGCAGTCAATTTGGTGATGAGAGCACTGAGATTTACAAATTAACGCTTGGTGCTCTTAAACTTTTCAAGGTGATGAGAGCACTGAGATTTACAAATTAACGCTTGGTGCTCTTAAACTTTTCAAGGTATTGTTTAGCTGCAAAGTCTAAATCAATGTCAGCAATGCCTAAAAAGTTTATCGTTATTACTTCTGTCAACCATCCGACGAAGGCGCTGCGGGCATTCAGCCAGTTGCAAGATTGGCAGGTCGTGGTTGTTGCAGATCGTAAGACTCCCCCAGATTGGGAACTTGCCAATGTCAAAATCTTGACGATCGAAGAGCAAGAAGCGTTACCTTTGCAGACCGTTAAATGCCTCCGGTGGAATCATTATGCTAGAAAAAATGTTGGCTACTTGTACGCAGTAATGAACGGCGCTGAACTAATCTACGAAACGGACGATGATAATATTCCGTACGACTCTTGGGAGAGCTTTTTCCCGCTTGACTCGGATGGTGACGTAAAAGTCTGTGATGACTCACCAAAATTCGTGAATGCTTACCATCATTTTTGTGATGCTCACATCTGGCCCCGTGGGTTTCCATTGACCCAAGTTCTCAACCAACCGGGATCAACACAACTTCTCAAGCGACCCGCTCGCAAAATTGCACCCGTACAGCAGGGACTTGCTGATTTAGAACCCGATGTAGATGCGATTTATCGACTGACCGTTGGTAAAACGATTACATTTTCTAAAAACACTTCTCTCTACCTTACACCTGGCACCTACTGTCCTTTCAACTCCCAAAACACCCTTTGGTATCCAGAGGCATTCCCCTATTTATTCTTGCCTGCTTCTGTTCCTAGCCGAGTCACTGACATCTGGCGAGGATACATTGCACAACGCTTTTTACATATGCATGATAAAGGCGTTTTATTTTTCAGCCCCAGCGTGTATCAGGAGCGCAATTACCACAATTTGCATCATGACTTCACTCAGGAAATAGAACTCTACACGAGAACTGAAGAACTTGTTTCAGTTCTCGATGCTTATCATGCAGATTATGCAGGGATTATGGAGCAGCTTCTTCAACATCAATTCGTTCAACAAGAAGATGTTGATTTGTTCAAGGCTTGGATATCCGATTTAACCCAGCTAGGCGCGATGTAGAACGCAGAAAGGAATTGCCGATCCAAATTTCGCGCCACAGCATTTTTAGCTCGGCAATTCCGGTGGGAATGGATGCAAAGTTAGTTGCCCCCGCGATGCGATGACCCTCGATCGTAGGAAACTCTGCAATCTTGAGCCGTGCTTTTAGCGATCGGATGACCATTTGAAAGTCGATCGTGCAGTTCAGTTGGTCTAATTCAAGGCGATCGAAGGCTTCGCAAGTTATAGCGCGAAAGCCCTGCACGACATCCGTCACCCGACAATTGCGGCTACCGAATAGCGCATTTGCAATCAGCGCAAATCCTAAATTCGCCCACTTGCGCCACTTGAAAATTCTGTCGTCATCCTCGTTATAGCTTCCTTTGATCATTCGGGAAGCAAGGACTAATTCATAACCAAGGTGCAGGTGATCGATGAACTTGAATAGATCTTTATGATTCTCATTGCCATCAGGGTGAAAAAAAACCATCCCATCTGTTGTGCAATGCTTTCTCGCTTCTAAAGTAGCGCCGCCTAGACCTGGAATAGTCTGCTGATAAACCGAAATCCCATGCTGAACAAAGAGTTCGCTAGTTCCATCGTGGGAATGGGCATCGATCGCATACACCTGATCAAACAGACTAAGATTCATTTCAGGCAAAATAGCACTCAGTCCAGCTTCTTCATTTTTGGTAATAAAAACTAGGGAAACTCGCATTATTACGGTCTAACTCCTCACAACAACTAAACTTTACACAGCTTCTCACAAAAATCAAGATTTCTCTAACTCAGCCCGTTGAAATAGCGTAACGTTCGAGATGGAAAAGGTCGAACAAGGGGCTGGTTCTGCCACATCCACTCGAATCGTTTTGATGCCCTCGGCAAGTAGCCATCGAGGAGCGGCATCAAGCGGGACAATCACTTTACCCTGTTTCGCTGAAAAGTGAACAACAGTATTCTCGCTAGGAGCGCCCGTCGATCTACCCCCCCAATAAATTTTAAGAATGACTGGAGCGCGCCGACTATCGCTAGAAAAATTAAATGCTAAAACTCCAGCATTCCGACCGTTCAAGTTCAACTTTTCAACATCAAAGACGATAAAAGGGTCTTTATCCACGATTTGGTAAGTGTTTTGTCCTGTTTTTTTAACCGAGTGGAGTTCGACAGTTGTAGTTGCATCGATGTCTTTGACCGGTCGTAACGCTGACTTTAGGGACTCGAAAGACTCCCCCCAAGCTCTGGGAATTTTTTGCAAATCCACAACCCGAAAAACCTGATCAAGCAGCCTTAACTTCTCGTCTTGATCAGGAGTTAAAATTTCAGCAGTATTCCCGGCAGATTGCGGGTATTGAAAACTTAACCGTTGCAGACGATCGGGACGCACTAGATAGATAAACTTTTCGATCTTGACTGGAGTATAGCGCTCTACAACATAACGATAGAGCAGATAAGCCCGTAAGGAGACAGGTCCACCATCGTGAAGAATATTATCGGCAGATGCTAGAACGATCGGAGGCAGATCGGCGTTGAGTTTTTGCAAAGCCCTCAACTGTTGGTTGCGGTGAGGCATATTGTAGGGTGCTCCTGCCGCGATCGGGGGTGGATAGCCCAGATAGAAATAGTTAGCACTGCGATTCGTCAAATCTAGATAAGTTTCACCGGGATCGATCACAGCACTTAGGACTGCCTTAATCGACCGAAGTCGCTCACGCTGAGCAGGGTCAATCAAGGTATGCGCCAAGTTGGGAAGACCCAAGCTATCACTCTCGGCGTAATCTAAAGACTTCACGTCAACAGATCGCGTCGGTTTACCAAAAAGGCTCTCCGGAACCGGAATTCCAACCAGTATGCTGCCTAAAAACGCAACAACGATCAGTGAAAGCGCTTTTCTGCGTTGACCATAGGCGGTGATCAGGACAATCGGCAATAGGAGACATATTGTCCAAGTGCTCATTAACCCCAGCCGGGACAGATCGCCCGGTCCAATTCGTCCAGCAGCTCTAGGAATAAATAGAATGGTCAATAGCAGAATTGGAATACCGAAAACAGCATAGCGGTAACGTTCAGCCCAAGCTTTGTCTACAACCACTTGTAATAGCAGCAGCCCAGACAGCATTCCGACTGGAATCCAAGATGTCCGAATCACTTCCCAAAGCCAATAGCTGAGAACTGGGTTAGAACCAGCACTAGAAGACCAGGCAATTCCATGCGCGATCGAGTTGATCGAAGATTGCTCAGCGGCATAGCGAACGGCACCGACGAGCATTTTTCCCACAGGGGTCACCAAGCACAACAGAAGGAAGATCGGGATTCCTCCAACAGCAGTGAGAAATAACTGCTTGCCCTCTTTGCGAATCGCTTTAAACAGAGCAAACGCCGAGATCGGCAGCGTAGACAGAATTAATAACCCGCTTTGACCAGGAGCAAACAGTAACATAGCAACACTGGTCATTCCCCAAGTCAACAGCCATCTAGACCATTGCTTAGCGAAGAAAGTAGTCCCCAAACCGCACACGGCTGCGGTGGTCATGCAATCAATCTCAGATAGACCATTTCCCATTGGCATCAGCAGACAGGCGAGAAATGCTGGCATTAAGCCAATGGTTCTAAACATTGCTAGAAAGCTGATGCTTAAGTAGGGCAGTATCCAGAGTGCATTGCCAGTCACCGAAGCTATGCTGTAGGCAGCAGCCGTATCACCAAAAAATAGATTCGCAAGCAGCCCAGCGTAGTAGTTGATCAATCCGCGAGCAGGCTCGTAATCCCAAAATGGAACCTCACCAAAATTCTTGAGAAGCCACCAAGGTAGTAGAAATTCGCCCCAATGGTAGCCGTCGGTTGAAATCGCTTCGGCACCAGTGTTTGTCGCTTTCATATACAACAGCAATCCAATAAGACCGACAGGGGAAACTGCCGAAAAGAGAGCGCTTTTTGCCTCTAGCTGAAAGGGTGCCCTACACCGACGCAACCAATCAACATAGGCAATGACAACCACCACGCTGATCAGAAGCGGTAGTGCATAGGTGAACGAATAACCGTACAGCTTCTCTGTCCCGATTATCCAAGGTGTGGGAAGCAACACTAAAAAAAACAGCGGGAGAAACGCTTGAACTGACCATAGTAAGAACCTCAACTTTGGGCGAAGTACGGTTAAGTCACGAAACGGTTCTAGCCAAATACTGAGTAGTAGTGACCAAAGTAGGAGCGCGCCAATTCCTGAAAGGACTAAAACTTGGTTTAGGTCAGTCGGTTGCCAAGCAAGGTGAATTCGACCTACTGCAAAAGATAAAGCACTGCCTGCAAAGAGGGAAAAGAAAACAAAGAGGAGGCTTCCACCAACCGCCTCAATATATTCTGGGCTAGAAATGTTTGGCAATCGCTTAAAAGCCAGAAGCGTAGCAAGACCAATTGTCAGAACGATTAGCAAGATCGATCCTAGTAAAAACTCTAATGCCACCTCTGAAGAGACATCATCGGTTCTCACCAAAACTTTCCCCAGCAGAATTCCGCAGGGAAGCAAAGAATAAACTAAAATCTGTCGAAAGGAAAATTCTGCTGATTCACCATTATATTTACAAATGTATTGCGATAATGTGTGAAACCCCAGATAGACTGCAAGAAAGCTGCTAACCAGGCTGAAAAGCAAAACGTAGTCAGGCTGCTTTAGTCCGCGATTCCAGGTGATATTGCCAACGATTAACTGAGAATAGGATTCTGGGTTTAATGCGGCAAGACTGGATGCCAAGAAGGCAATACCACCTGATAAAACT
>JBBQYE010000075.1:0-12200 GCA_038208945.1 Leptolyngbyales cyanobacterium
CAAGCGATTGATCCTAATCTCGATCTCAATAAAGGACTCACCATTCAAGCCTTTTCAAGCTCGATCGAGACCGCCCGCCGCCGAGTTGCTGCTTACAACACTACGCTGTCTCACCTTGATGCCGATCGAGCCGCAATGGTCGAAGCCGAAAAAGCTGTCAGCGCATTTGCAGAAAAAATGCTGATTGGCGTTGCGTTTGAGTATGGCAAAGATAGCCGCGAATATGAAATGGCAGGCGGCACTCGCAAAAGCCAACGCAAACGCCCTGCCAGAAAAGTGAGCGAGCCAGCGCCTGTCTAAAACGCAGCAACGATTCGCGATCGGCAGACATCGCTTCGCAACGTCCTTACTTAACATGAATTACCCTCATCCTCGATTTCCCTCTTGGGAACGTGGATTTATTAAGGTGCAACTTCTCGTCTTTAACTAGAGTGTAGATAAGTTCGTTGATGGCTCCGTTTAAGTCGGCTGGTGCCCCCTAAATCCCCCATCTTGGGGGACTTTAAAACCGGGCATTCTGGCTCAAAGTCCCCCAGAATGGGGGATTTAGGGGGCGAATATCTCAGCCATGACGAATCAAGAGATTTGATGACAAGATTGACAGGTTATTTAATCCACGATCCTTAAAGGAGATCAGAGCTAAAGATCTTGTTCCCTCTCCTGCGGGAGAGGGCTGGGGTGAGGGCGAATTCATTGATTCATACCCGAATTTAGCAACACCAAAAGTTCATCATTTTGGCTTGATAACCTCTTCAGCAAGTTAGATGCCCACCACAGTTCAATTAAGCTGCAATAGTAGGGTGAGCTAGATAGAACTAACAAAAAAATGACTATTGCATTAAGTATTTTGGCACTGTTTGCGATCGTGGCTGCGATCGGAGCCGCCTCTCGTATGCAGAGACAAACAGCACACCTTCAACCTAGCCGTCCGTCTCTGCAAGAATCTAACCCGTCAGCAACTCCTATAACTCAATTAGAGCCTGACCGCGACTTAGATCGAGCGATTGATGATTCTCCTAAATCTCAGCTATCTCCTGTCGATCAGTGGGGCGACCTTGAGCGATTGCAGTCTAATATCTCGCTTGCCGGATCGCTTTCTGTCTCAGAAGCAATTCACCCCAGTGAAGTTGAGCCGTCAATCTTTGTGAAGGCTGAACCTCATGAGTCGGCGATCGCAGGGCTAAGTTCTCACGATCAAACCACGCAATCTAACAGTCTGCTTCAAGAAGTCGCTGAGTTAGCACCCGGCGGACACAAAACCCAAATTTCTCATCTTGCCCACTATCTAAATCATGCTGATTCAGTGATGCGAGCCGCCGCAGCTTTTGCCCTTGGCGACCTTGCCCCACACTGTCACGGAGAGGATCTCGAAAAAATCTCTTCTGTTCTCCAGCAATTCAGTCAAGATGCAAATCCACAGGTAAGACTGCAAGCAGTCACCGCATTAGCAAATCTGAAACCCTCTGACTTGTTTTCTGAATAGCTGCACCCAAAAATTCTACTGAACTGTAGGCTGAGAATTGCTATACGATCGGGCTGTCGCATATTTACGGGAGCCAGCAATGTCTCAGCGTTCACTTCAGCAACAGCAGGGTCATTATCGATATGACCCGACTCAACTCAGTCAGGCTGCCCCGGCACGAATCTTTCCTCACGCTGGCGAAGATGGTGCATTACGATACGTTCTGACTGAGCTACGACATAATCTATTAGAGCGAGGTCAACTGTCTCCGCCGCTCACTTGGGCGTTAGAACAGATTGAGTCGAGCGACCATCAGTTGACTGAAACTTGGCTAAAGTTAACGACTCTGTTGGTCGATTTTAAGATTTTTCAGTCCGATTTGTTTAACTTTTATCTGCCGCCAGATGAGCAATTTAACGCGGAGTTTGTGCAGTTGCGGCGACAGATGGGGGAAGCGCTAAACGCCGCAGACAAAAAAGCGAAGAACCTGAATCTTAGTGAAGCTGCTCAGGTTCAACGCCTTCAGTTTTATCAGACTCTAGAAGAACATGGACGATCGCGCCCTAAAATTATTAAAATTCACGATCGAGATGGTGGACTGAGCGATCGCGAGTTTGCCCGTCAGCGTCTCTCAGGACCGAATCCGACTTCGATCAAAAGAGTTTGCGATCGAGAAAATCTATCAGATTGGCAACGCGATCGAGTGTGTGCGCTTTCAAATGGTGAGACGATTAGTTTAGACGCTGCTGCCGATCAAAATCGCCTGTTTTTATTAGAGTATCCCTTCTTAAAATTCTCACCCGTTGAGTTGCAAATTGGGCGTTATGTAGGCAGTCCAAAAACGCTATTTTATCGAGGCGAACAGGGATTAGAACCTCTTTTGATTCAATTAGAATCGGGTGGAAAAACCTACACATCAAATAGCGATGCCGATGATTGGATGCGATCGAAACTGTTTGTTCAAGTTGCAGATATCACCCAACATGAGTTGTTAACCCACTTGTGTTACACCCATCTTTCAATGGAGGCATTTGCGATCGCCACTCCGCGCAGGTTGCCCGCCACTCACCCCGTTTATCGATTACTCAAACCGCACTTTAGATTTTTGCTTGCTATTAACACGCGCGGCAATGCCATTTTGCTTGGAGAAGGGGCGGCGATCGATAGTCTCATGGCTCCCACGCGTGAAGCGTCGATCGCGGTGATGAATCGGGCATATCGCGATCGCTCATTTGAGTCTTATGCGTTGCCCACCGATCTCAAGCATCGAGGCGTAGAATCTGAATTTTTGTCAGACTATCCCTATCGAGACGATGCTCAACTGCTGTGGGACGCTATTTATCGCTATGTCACTGCTTATTTACAGCGCTATTATCTCGATGATTTAACCGTTCAGCAAGACACAAACTTACAATCGTGGGCGGCAGAACTCGGTGCGCCACTAAATACCCGATCGCGAACTGAATTTGCCCAAGCTCCTGACTGGGTTTCTCCCGAAATTGCCGCCGAGGCAGGCTTATCGATTGCACTGCCCAATTATCCGCGTGTTCCAGGGTTCCCTTCCCATCGAAATCCGGGGACGATCGTGACTCTTCAACAGTTAATCGATGCTGCAACGCAAATCATTTTTACGTGTAGTGCTCAACATGCAGCAGTGAATTTTAGCCAATTTGACTATTTTGGCTATCCTCCCAATGCGCCGCTGGCTGCTTACACAAAGCCTGATGTTTCTGCGTCGCTGGATGAAATGCTGCCAAAACCCGCCCAAGATCTTGCCCAAATCGAGTTAACCTTCGCCCTCAGCGGCATTCTTTGGAGCCGTTTAGGAAGTGACGACATGATTCAGTTTGTAGATCAGGGCGATCGAGCAATCCTGCATCAGTTTCAAGCCGACCTTCGCACCATTGAAACTGAGATTCAAACTCGCAATCGAATGCGCGATCGCGACACCGGAATCGATTATCCCTACCTTTTGCCCTCTCGAATTCCTAACAGTATCAATATTTAGGAACGTGGATTAAATAATGTGGACGATCGTAGAGTCTCGGATTGCCCTCATCCCCAACCCTTCTCACTGGGGAGAAGGGAGCCAGAATTCATGTCCCCTCTCCTGGGGGAGAGGGTTAGGGTGAGGGCAAATCTTCGGAGTTACCTAACTCACGCTCCTTTGCAACCTGCTTTGGGCTGTCTTTGTATCATCGATTACAAACACAAGCCATTAGTCTTGCTAAGAGTGGTGTCAAATGTATCGAAACTATCTCATGATCTCAGATCTTACCGAGAAACTTTTGACCGCCAAAAAGGCAAAAGGATTGAGTTTTGCTGATTTAGAAACGACGATCGAACGCGATGAAGTGTGGATCGCCGCTTTGTTTTATCAGCAAGCCAGCGCCTCTAACGATGAAGCCACCAAACTACTAAACGCTTTAGGACTCAGCCTCGATCTCGTTCCCGCTTTAACGGCATTCCCCGCGAAAGGATTAGGTCCGATCGTGCCCACGGATCCCTTAATTTATCGCTTCTATGAGATTATGCAAGTCTACGGGATGCCAATGAAAGAAATTATTCATGAGAAGTTTGGCGATGGCATTATGAGCGCGATCGACTTCACTTTAGATATCGACAAAATAGAAGACTCCAAGGGCGATCGCGTCAAAGTCACGATGAATGGAAAATTCTTAGCTTACAAAAAGTGGTAGCGCTGCACGATCGGGGCGGTCAAGCGGGAAACCAAACGAGGACATCTCAAGTCGAGTAGGATGGGTACAACCGCAAAACCCATCAAAACCTACATTCGATCAAGCAACCACTGCCCCGATTTTCTCAATTCATCATGCACCCAACCAACTGCAATTGCCATGACATCGATTCTAAAACGAAGCAAAAGCAGTTATTGATCGCGCTCCTATTAGTCGGCGGCTTCGCGATCGTAGAATTAACCGTAGGGTCAAGCATTCACAGCTTGGCACTGCTTGCAGAATCAGGACATCTTGTATCTGACTGTCTAGCGTTGCTGTTAGCATTATTAGCCACTCGCATTTCTCAATCGCCACCAGCGTGGGGTTGGTTAGGGGTAAACCAAGTGGCGATCCAAAAAAACCACTCGATCGAAACGTGGGCAGCTTTGATTAACGGATTGGGATTAGTCGCTGTAGCCCTCGTGATTGGCTGGGAAGCCGTGAGCCGATTTCAAATCGATGCCGTTGAGATTGCCAGCAAACCGATGTTAATCACCGCGATCGTCGGTTTAGTCATCAATGGCATTAATATTTCTCTGCTGCATCAGGGAAGTGATCATGACCTCAATTTGAGAGGCGCTTTTCTGCACGTAGTGGCAGATGCCCTGGGCGCGATCGGGGTGATTGTGGCAGCAATTGCGATCGCGGTTTGGCACTGGTCTTGGGCAGATAGTGTCATTAGTTTAGTTATTTCAGCTCTGATTATTGTGGCGGCGATTCCGTTAATCCGTCAAAGTTGGAGAACTTTGCAGACAATCGCGACGTGACATCAAACCCCAGCGTTTTGGATCTGCTGTTGAGCCAATCGAACACGGGCACGAATCGTTAAACTTTCATCGGTTTCAGCCAACTCATCGAGCCTAGTCTGAATTTGAGCTAGCCAATCGGGTCGAGATTTTGACCCCTCGATCGCAAGAGACTGCAAACTCAAAATAGCCGCGTAGCGCACAATCCACTCGTGATCTTGAGAGACGTGCAGCAGAGCTTCGAGCGCTTGAAGTTGGGCAGATTGAATCCGATCGTCCTCTAATTTTTCCCAGTGAATGCTGCCTAACCCTTTGGTTGCTGCCCGTCGCACGCTCATCGCAAAATCGTTTTGTGCTGCATGAAGCAAAACCGTCAACCCACGCGGATCACCAATGCCAGCTAGCGCTCGAACTGCCCAAGCTCTCGCCCCATAGTTATAGCCATCTAACTGCTCTAAAAGCGGCAGCACCGACGGCTCCCCAAGACGAATCAGCCCATCGACCGCCGCAACAGCGGCTCCCGGATTGTTGTAGCCAAGGGCAGCAATCAAACTAGGAATCGCGGCTTGAGTATGGGCGATCGCCAACGCTTGCACCGCTTCTAGGAGATGAGTTGAAGAGTCTGCTTCATCAACTGCACGAATCAAAGTTTGAATATCAGTCACAGGATTTTGAGAGAAGAGTTAATAGGCTTATATTCCTATTCTAAAGCCGATCGATCCACGCATCTCTGCCATCTAACCTGGATAGAACTCTTAAAGCAGCGAGTCCATTAAATTCATAATTTTGATGGCTCCATCAGGAAGATTGGGTAGAGGGGTGTCACGAAACTGGTGTTCTAATAACCCTTTGAGCGCAATCAACTTCAGACTATTTTCAGCTAGTGTTTGCGCGATCGCGTCAGCGGCAGGAAGATAGCCGATCGCGCCCAAATCAGCCAGCGCTGATCGCCGCAGTTGCAAATCTTTACCCTTCAGCGCTTTGACCAGCCGATCGCCATATTGACTGTCCGCTGTAAGTTGATAAAGCGCACGGGATGCCGAATATTGCACCCGATCGACCGGATGGCTCAAAAAAGACTTGGCTAAGGGAATGACTTCAACGGCTCCCAGCGTTCCTAACGCCTCTAAAATCGCGTCATAGGGTTGAGGAAAATCGAGCCGAACGGGTGACGGCTCTGTCCCAGGAATCTCATTCTTGAGTAGCTGAATTAAAACAGGAACGCAGGTGCGATCGTCCAACATTTCTAGCGCCTGTGCGGCTGCTTCTCGCACATAGAAATCTGAACATGATAGACTCTCGATCAGAGCCGGAACAGCACGACGATCGCCCAGCTTTCCCAACGCTCTCGCTGCATTTCGCCGCAGTGGATAGCCACCCGCTGGGGTGCGATCGGCTTCATCTTCGAGAGCGTGAATCAATCGTTCTACGACTCCGGGCTGATTGACGCGAAACTTTCCTAACCACCAGGCAGCATAGACGCGCAACCCCAAATCAGGCGACTGCAAGGTTTCGATCGCTTGGGACGGAGTTAGTTGTTCACCATTAAAGCTGTCAGAGACATCAGACATGGGATCTGTGAAAAAAGAGAACTTGATGTTTAGTTTATCTGAGATCCCATACCGAATTGAAACCCCTCATTCAGGGCGGTTTGTCAGGCTGACTGAGAATGCTGCAAGACCTCAGTTAACGCTCGATCGTTGCCCCCATATCGGCAACAAACCGCAGTATTTATGCACACATATCATTAATATATGTTAAGATTATGAATATAAATCAATAATCCCTTCTGTAACAGGCATCCATCATGTCGATTACTGCTCTCTTAACCAAAATTCTCAAGCCCAGCGTCAGCACTGGCTTTTGGACTCAGACTACTTGGGCTGTCTTGCGAACCGTTGCGGGCATCATGATGATCCACAACGGGCTAGACAAGCTCGGAGATATCGAAAGCTTCTCTCACGCTTACGTTGAGGTGATTGGCTTACCCTTTCCGATCGTATTTAGCTACCTGGCAGCGTTTACCGAGCTACTAGGTGCGCCCCTTCTTGCAATTGGGCTATTGACTCGTCCAGCAGCGCTAGGGCTGTTTAGCACCATGTGCGTCGCGATTTACCATCACCTTCTCGTCGCTGGGCTAAATCTTCCTTATTTAGAGCTGTCTGCTGTCTATGCGGCTTGCTTCCTGCTCTTTGCAGTAAATGGGGCGGGTTTATTCTCGACCGATGCGCTGATTGTCAATTGGCTTGATGTCAACGCATTGTCTCTGCAAGCGAAGCAAGTGATGGGTCTAGAAAAGGTTTATCAAGCTTCAAATTCTCAAAAAGAACCTGCTACTTCTGCTGAGTAGTCGCTTTGACTCTCAATAATCGAGTTGCAGGCTCTAGAAATCAGTGAATGTGTAAACAAGCCCCGGAAGGAATTCTGGGGCTTGTTTTAAACTCATGATCTAACTTGCGGATGAATGCTGAATTTCTCTTTTGGGCGTAGCATCTCCACAGAATCTCCGCTAGAGTTTTGCTCTATCTAGTAAAGTAATCTCATGCTAATGGCAAAATTCCTATCTAATTACTATGCGAGCGCTTATATTAAAGCATTCCAATTGATGACAACTGCGCGTCTAGACTTGCTTGAACCGACCGAGTGTTCAGACGATCGTGCTTACTCTATAGACGCAGATAAAGACTAGATGTTAGACAAAATGCAAGTGCCACTTGCAGCCCACGCTCGAACTTGATAGCATATAAATAATCAGGGCTTGCGTAGATTGCACCGCAACGCTCTGTGAGCTAAAAATCAAGTCTCTAGAATCTTAATGACCTCAAAATCTCTGGCGACTGTTCTTCCTAAGAGCAGTGAGCCACTTGCGATTGATTGGACGACGGTAGCTTTTTTGACGGCAAGGCACGGGCTAGCACTTCTAGCTCCCTGGTTTTTCTCCTGGTCGGCTTTGGGTGTAGCTTTATTTCTCCACTGGTTGTTTGGCGGAATCGGCATTTGCTTAGGATATCATCGCCTCTTGAGCCATCGCAGTTTTCAAGTTCCTAAGTGGTTAGAGTATACGATCGCGACGTTGGGTGCGCTTTCCATTGAGGGCAGTCCTCTTTCTTGGGTCGGCGGGCATCGTCAGCATCACGCTCACACCGAAGATGTTGATAAAGACCCCTATTCAGCAAGGCGTGGATTTTGGTGGAGTCATATGCTATGGCTGCTCTATCGTCGCCCTGAATTCTTCGATCGTGAAATCTATTCCAAAAATGCTCCTGATCTGGCGCGCCAACCGTTTTATCGCTGGCTCGATCGCTACTTTTTAGTGTTGCAGATTCCGCTGGCGATTTTGTTATATGGTTTGGGCGGATGGTCGTTTGTGCTATATGGAATTGTGGTGCGATCGGTCTTGCTGTGGCATTCGACTTGGCTGGTCAATTCGGCAGCTCACGCGTGGGGCTATCGCACGTTTGAATCCGATGATGGTGCTCGCAACCTCTGGTGGGTGTCGCTTTTAACCTACGGCGAAGGCTGGCACAACAATCATCATGCTTATCCTCATGTAGCAAAGTCTGGCTGGCGCTGGTGGGAAATTGACACCACCTGGTGGGCGATTCAAGTGCTCAAGAGTTTGGGGTTAGCAAAGAAAATCGTCATGTCTCCAGCAAATTTAGATGTTGAGCGATAAAACGGTTCAGACTGCTCTCGCACAATCATTTGTCTATCAGCCTCCGATGTCTGCTCATAACGCTAAGCGCATTCTTGTTAAACCCAATTTGGGCTACCCAGTTGCGGCTCCGGTTACGGTGAGTATGAAGGTTTTGGGACAAGTTTTAACAGCGTTGCGGCAGACAAGTCCGAGGGCTAAAATTTTGATTGTGGAGGGGGTTTGCTCTCCGGTGAGCTTAGTCGATATCGCAGGACGAAATGGGCTGTATCCTTTGCTAGATGAGGGGATGCAGCTTGTGGATGCCGATACTCTTCCGCTTTTGGAATACCCAAATCTTTCTTCAGTTCCAGTGCGCTTTCAGACGATGTGGGCACCTGCTCTGATTCAAGAAGTCGATTGCCGGATCACAGTCGGGACGCTGAAACGAACGATTCTCAAGGATGAACCGCTGATTTCTGCGTCGCTGAAGAATCTCTATGGGCTATTTCCACGATCGAAGTATAAAGCCCGTAGCCCAAACTCCCGCGGACAACTGCATCGCCCGTCGGTGCCTCAAGTGCTGCAAGATGTCTATTTTTGCATCGGACATCTGTTTGACGGGGCAGTGGTGGATGCCGATCGCCGACTGATTAGCCGCGACTGGAAACCCGATAAAGGAGAGACGATCGAGTTCGGCAAAGTGTTTTTTGGTGACGATCCAATCTCGGTTGATCGCGCTGCCTGTCAAGCCGCAGGAGAGGCAATTCCTCACTATTTGGATGTGATTGATCAGCTACGATCACAGTCATAAAGTTACCGGATTAGCATCTTTAAATCTTCAACAAAAGGGGTAAAAAAGCCTGCTCGATCGACGCGCAGAGCAACCCAGGCGTTTGCAGATTGCTTGACTCGCTTTCGACGATCGATCAAAGTTTGTCCGCGAGTCCGTTCACTTTGAGTTTCAACGTGGACATTAGCTCTGCAAAACGTCAGAGTTTCAGGGTAGAAGAGATATCCGATCGTGGCGGCATCGTGGACTAAAAATCCCTCGATTCCTTCGGTTTCTCGATAGGTGAGAGCGGTTTCAATCATAAACTCACAGAGGTTTTGCATGAATTTAGCAACCTCGCTGTTGGGATTAGCCTGGACGATCGTGTCCGCCATCTCTCTTGTAAAAATCAGATGTCTCGTCACATCTAATGGCATCACTACCAGATCATCTCGGCTGTCAAAAACAGTCTTTGCGGCGGCTGAATTGAACCAAATATTGAATTCTGCATGAGGCGTGACGTTGCCGGGGCAAAGAAATGCGCCTCCCATCACTACAATTTGCTTTGCTTTTTTGAGAATGCCGGGACTCTTTTCTTCGGCGGCTGCCAGATTAGTTAAGGGAGCGATCGCGACCAGAATAATCTCTCCGGGCATCGCATTGAGTTTATCGATAATGAGGTCGTCAGAATATCGAGCCGTTTCATAATCATCTAAAGGCTTTGGCAGCGTGATCGATAAGTTGCCCATTCCATCACTGCCGTGAATGTGTGCCGCATCATCAGCAGGGTCTCCTTTGATTAAGACTCCTCGCCCAATTTCAACATCAGGCAATCCTCCTAGTTTGAGAATTTGACTGGCACTCGCAAACGTCTTTTTAGCAGACACGTTGCCGTCGGCAGTCGTTACAGCAACGAGTTCTAAATGCCCCTGCTTGACCAGACTTTGCAACCAAAAAAACGCAAAAATATCATCACCACCGGGATCGGTGTCGAGAATGATTTTTGAAATGCCAAACAAATCAGACATAGTAAGTGGATGGAATTAAATATGAGACAGACGTAGGTCGGGTTGAAGCACAAAAACCAATGTCCGCATAGGTTACACTGTCGCTAACCCATCCTACAAACAACGGTGCTTCTCTACTTAGTAGGAAGTGATCCGCGTGACCTGAACGGGTCGTTTAGGGCGAGGAGCCGACTCCTCTACGGGGTGTGAAACCCCATACTCTTCTGGAGAAGGCTTTTCAGAGTCCGGTCACGCCTCAAGTAAGTAATGAAACAAGCGGAGTGCAGACCCCAAATTTAGCCCAAGCTGATAGCGAAATGCCAATGCCTGATTAAGCTGTTAAGAGCGGGTATGTTTAATTATGCAGACGGTGTGGAATTTCGAGGGGTAGGACTGGGATGAGTAGGGATGTGAACGTTGAGTCAGAATTGCCTGATTTTGAGCAAATTGCAAGCTCGATTCAGAAGCTAGCCGAAGCGTCAAAGGGTGACAGTATAAAGCTTCTTGCCTTGCTCAGGCTTCTAGAAGGATTGCATCGAGACGTGTGTGAAGGTCTATTTCAGGAGTCATTGCCAGATAATCGACAAGCGCTTTATGCACTCTTGAGAGACATTGAAGCTGAAGGTGGCTGGCCCTACATTCGACGGCTGGGGCTGCAATCTCTTATAGTCAATTTGCATTCAGAGGCTTCTAGTGAAGACCCTGAATCTTTTACTTCTGAAACAAAATCTGAGACTGAAGCTTTATAATTCGTAATATCTAGCGGCTTTTCTCGTAAAGCAAAGAGGGTATGGGGCGATCGCTCCATACCCTCTTCAAAATAAACTTAACCAGTGGAAATTTGCTGTTATTTGTCTGACTGACGGCTGGCGGTTTGAATATAGAGAATCAGCAAGAACACACTGGGAACTAGCACAAACAAAAGGCTTGCAATAAACCCTAAATCATTAACTTGCATAAAGCCCAGCCCCTATCTAAAATCTCGGCATCGACCCCTTTAGGATACCACTAAGGCTTGGTTTTGACGCTGACTGACCCGTGGACTAATGCTTGGCAAGCCAGTCGATAGGTAGTAGGTTTCTTTCTGAGTTTGCGGGTCTCAAAATCGGTGCGGGGCGAGAGATTATCCATGCCATCTACGATTTCTACAATGCAAGTGCCGCACTGACCGTAGCCTCCACAGTTCATCATTTTTCCGCCGAAAGTGTATAGGTCAACCCCATTCTCGATCGCTTTGATTCTCAGATTTGCTCCATCAGCTACGATCGCTTCTTTCCCTTCTTTAACAAATGTAATGCTGGCTGATTGAAACAGTGGCTTTGTGGGGTTGCTCACAGTCTCTGGCTTGATCGCGGCTGTTTCATCGGTGCCGATCGACTGAATATCGGTGTCTGCTGGCTGCATGACTTTTACCTCTTAACGGGATTTTTTGTTAACTAGATTGGACTGAAAAACCGTCTATTTAATTTGTAACTTAGTTTGTCAATCAATTAAGAATTATTAACGGCTTGGCGATCGATATTTGTCCTTTTCTCACGTATCTACAAATTACTTGCAATAGGCTCTAACACTGGTTACACTTCTTTATACACCTTCACTTTTACAGTAGCGCATCAAGCCGTCCACGCTCTTCTTTTGAAGGGTCGCGGAGCACGATCGCAAAGTGAGAAGTCGCCTCTAAATCTGGTAGATTTACAAGTACATGGCACTTTAACAAAATGCTGAAACGAGCGTTGCAGTAGACATAATTTATAGGAGGAGCGTAGTCACATGGGACTACCCTGGTATAGAGTCCATACCGTCTTGGTGAACGATCCAGGTCGGTTAATCGCAACCCACCT
>JBBQYE010000076.1:0-12193 GCA_038208945.1 Leptolyngbyales cyanobacterium
GACGGACGGTTAAGCGACCCTCAACACATTGCAGGCGGCAAAGATGAGTCGATTTTTCAGCCGGAATGGTCGCCCGATGGTGTTCTTTATTTCATCAGCGATCGCACAGGCTGGTGGAATTTTTATCGGTGGCATCCTCAGGGCACGGTCGAGTCTGTTCTCACCTTAGAGGCAGAATTTGGCTTGCCGCAGTGGGTGTTTGGGATGTCTACTTATGGGTTTGCTGACCGCGATCGGATTCTCTGCACCTACACTCAAAACGGCATCAGTCATTTAGCCACCCTAGATTTGACCGCTTGTGAACTCGCTCCTATTTCCTGCCCCTACACCAGCATCGCAGGATTGCAAGTTACGCAGAGTCAAGCCGCGTTTGTGGGCGGATCAGCGACAGAACCCTCTGCGATCGTGCGATTTGATCTCGCATCCCAAACCTTTGAGGTGTTGCAACGGGCAAGCGAGTTAGCGATCGATCCCAGTTACCTCTCGGCTCCTGACGCGATCGAGTTTCCGACCGAAAACGGCTTAACGGCTTACGCACTCTACTATGCGCCTAAAAACCGCGACTACACCGCGCCCACTGAAGAACGTCCACCGCTCTTAGTCAAAAGTCACGGCGGTCCGACTGCATCAACGTCTGCCTCTTTAAGCTTGGGCATTCAATATTGGACAAGTCGCGGGTTTGCCGTGTTGGATGTCAACTATGGAGGCAGCACAGGCTATGGTCGCGCCTATCGGCAGCGGCTAAACGGTCAGTGGGGCATTGTCGATGTCGATGATTGCGTCAACGGCGCAAACTATTTGGCAAAACAAAGCAACGTCGATGGCGATCGCTTAGTGATTGCAGGCGGCAGCGCAGGCGGCTACACTACTCTCTGTGCGCTCACCTTTCACAACACGTTTAAGGCAGGAGCCAGCTATTATGGCGTGAGCGATTTGAAGGCACTTGCAGAAGACACCCACAAATTCGAGTCCCGCTATCTGGATAGTTTGATCGGTGCCTATCCAGAACAAAAGGATTTGTATGACGCGCGATCGCCGATCACTGCTGTCGATCGTCTTGCGTGCCCGGTGATCTTTTTCCAAGGTGATGAAGATAAAATTGTGCCGCCCAACCAAGCCGAGATGATGGTCAAGGCGCTGCGAGATAAAGGTATTCCGGTTGCCTATGTGCTGTTTGAAGGAGAACAGCATGGCTTTCGTAAAGCTGAAAACATCAAACGAGCATTAGATGGCGAGTTTTACTTTTACTCGCGGGTGTTTAAGTTTCACCCTGCTGAACAGATTGATGCAGTGACGATCGACAATTTATAACTCATCGTGACGACTCAGAAATCTTGCTAAACCTGAGTCGTCACTAGTTTTTGGTAGTCTCGGTTGTCTAAGAATCGTGGATCAAATAACATCGTGGGCGTAGGGTGCATTTCGCCATCGCTCAACACACCCCACGCAGTCTTCGGTTTTATTAAATTCACAGTCCTTAGAACCATTTAGACTCAATTCAGGGCGTTGCTGGATGCAGATGTGAATCGTTGAGTCGCTGCACTCTTGAAAGCCCCCTAAATCCCCCATTCTGGGGGACTTTGAAAGCCCGAAAGTCACTCAAAATGGGAAGTTGGGGGGGCAAACTCATAGCATCGTTCAGCAACGCCGAAGTCTAACTCCACATTAAGAATCAGATGTTCTTTGTCGTCAATCTACTGTGGTTTGACGATCGAGTCTTGTTGTTTAAGTAACCAAAATCCGGTGTAAGTCATTCCTGAATCGTCGGGCTGCACGAGCAAGAAGTGCAATCCCTGGCTGGCTTGCTTACGCTGTTCATAGATTTGGGCGGCAGATCTGACTTCAGGATCGTCGAAGGTAGCAACGATCCAACGATCGACCGCGCCTGCTTCTAAAATCAGACCATCTGGGGCACCCGCGATCGCAGTCAGTGCAATCGGATCAGCCGTCTGCAACCACCGAGCTAACAGCAGCGATCGCCGTCCTCCATCAATCATCACCCCTGGAACTGCCACCGTTGACGCGAGTCCTAGCTTGATGGGCATTAAATCATCGGGCATCTTTAACACCGGAATCATTCGCTCTGTAAACGCTTCAGAAAGCTCGATCGCGGATAAAGACGCAAATCGCCAGCGATCACCCCAAAGATTTTCGGGCAGCGGTTGAGGAGGGTTTCTCATACATTACAGACACAATCGACAATACACTTTACCCTTCATTGGGTATTGCCATGCTGTTGCAAACTGCGTTCTCAGTAGAGATCAATAAAATTATTGGCGGCAGTTTCATTAATTTTGTCTAAAGTTTTGTTTGTAGAGAACTAGCAGTGATTTAAGCCTACGATCGTCGCTTCATGATGTCTCCTGCTCGAATCCTTCGCCCTCACCCTAGCCCTCTCCCTAAGGAGGGGGAACAAGAAGTTTTAGCTCCCTTCTCCCTGGGGAGAAGGGTTGGCGAGGGCTTGCCCCACTTCGTGAGGAGGGCGAAGTATTCATGCAGGAGGTCTACATACGTTCGATACTTCATTTTAGCCAGCAGAACTTTTATGTGGACCCCGCAAACCTACCGCGATCGCATCACAAAGAATTTCCAACGCTTGAGGAGTGGTAGATCTTCTCAATGAGTGAATTGATCAACAGGCTCTAAAAGGCTGCTCTGAATTTCAAGAGCAGCCCTCTTTTTTGGTAGGCTGAAATAGGAAAGCACAAGAGAAGACCCGTGAAAGATCAATTCTTTAAGTGGCTTAATTTCATATTGATGCTGGATCTGTTTCTAGTGCTGTTTAGCTTTGCGTGGCTGATGGTGGCGGTGATTGGTCGCGGGGCTAAAGTGCCGTTGGGGTTAGATCTTTGGTACAAACTCTGGGAGCCTGTGTTTACTCCTGCGATCGGGATTCTGATGGCAGGGGCAATTTTTAGCGGCGCTGCCAGTTGGGTTGCTAAACGTCTCAATCCCGATTCATAAACGATGGCTCTGCGTTAGAGTTTTCTAAAGATTTAGTTCTGTCAAAAAAAATCTCTCATGCGTCATTTATTGTTTAAGCGAGTTTGGGCTTCTGTGCTCTCGTTGATGTTGACGATCGCTACCTGGCTATCCATTTCAACACCAGCCGCAGCCAGTCCGATCACCCTATTACACGCTCCTCTCATGTCACTATTTTCATTTTCAGGCACTCGCCCTACCAATCTCGGCGTTCAAAATGGCGCACTTGCTGCCTGCCCCGACTCTCCTAACTGCGTCAACAGCTTCAGCACCGATGCTGAACATAAAATCGACCCAATCCGCTTCACCTCGTCGCCAGACAAGGCATTTGCTGAGTTAAAGCAAACCGTTCAATCGATGCCTCGCACTGAAATCGTGACCGAGAATGAAACCTACTTGTACGCTGAGTTTGCCAGCAACCTGATGGGATTTGTTGACGATGTTGAGTTTTATTTAGACAAAACGGCGGCAGTGATTCACGTCCGATCGGCATCTCGCTTGGGCGAATCTGATTTAGGAGTCAATCGCCAACGCATTGAAGCCATTCGTGCCGCTCTAAACAGAGTTGCATAACCGTCGATTAGCGGTATTGTAAGGTTGGTTATAGACTAATGCTGACGTACTAACTTGCTATGCCGCGATTTCTCCATTTGGCTGATGTTCACCTGGGCTTCGATCGCTACGACAGCAAAGAGCGCACCAAAGATTTCTTCCTGGCGTTTCAAGATGCGCTGAAGAAATACGCGATCGAGGCTCAGGTTGATTTTGTGGTGATTGCAGGTGACTTGTTTGAACACCGCACCATTCAGCCCAACATTCTCAATCAGGCAAAAATCTGCTTTCAGATGCTCAAAGATCATCAGATCCCGGCGATCGTGATCGAAGGCAACCACGACAATCGACCCTATGGCACGCAAACCAACTGGCTCAAATATCTGGCTCAAGATGAGCTACTCATTCTGCTAGAGCCAGAAACCGTGGATGGGCAAGTCATTTATGAAATGTGGGATGGCGAAGCAGGCGGATATATTGACCTCGATTGTGGCGTGCGGGTGTTGGGTTCGCAGTGGTATGGAGCGTCTGCGCCTAGAGCGATCGAGTCTTTAGCCACCGCCATTCAACAACTTCCAGCAAGTCCGGGCTACTCGGTGATGCTGTTTCATCACGGGCTAGAAGGACAGATTGCCCGATATCAGGGGGCGTTACGCTACAACGATTTGCTGCCGCTCAAAGAGGCAGGCATTGACTATTTGGCGCTGGGTCACATTCACAAAAATTATAGTGAGCAAGGCTGGGTGTTTAACCCCGGCTCGACGGAGGCAAACAGCGTCGAAGAGTCGAAATACGATCGGGGTGCCTATCTGGTCGAGCTAACTCCAGACGGCGTTCAAGCCGATTTGAAACAGGATTATTATCAGCGTCCCTGGGTGCGGTTGCAGGTGAAAGCACGAGGCGACGAAAGCCAGGAGCAGCTTGAGGAAGCGGCGATCTCGCAAGTGCAGTCTGCGATCAAATCTAAACGCATCGTGCCCGATCAGGCTCCGATGGTGGAGTTGAGAATTGAAGGACAAGTCGGCTTCGATCGCTTAGATCTGGATGTCAAAAAACTTCAGCAGCATCTCAAAAATCTCACAGGAGCCTTGATTTTTCTGCTGAAGTATGAGGTTGACAGCGTAGAATACGCGTCTCCTTTGTCAGAAGAGATGTCTCGATCGCACATTGAGCGAGAAGTTTTTACCGATTTGTTGGTGGCTCACAACACTTACAAAGGGCGATCGACCGAGCTTGCACAAGGACTGATAGAACTCAAAGATCTGCAATTGCAAGATCAATCCGAGGTCGAGCTATATGACTTTGTGCAAACCTTGCTGGAGTAGTCTTGGATCGCTCCTGATCAGTTCAGCACCAGCTCTCTTGATGCGCCTGCTTCTTAGATTGGATGTTGCCCAAGTGCTTTTTGACCGTATCGATCGTGATATAGAGTCGAGCCGCAATCTCTTTGCGCGGCAGATTACAGCGCTTGAGAAACCAGACCTCGGCTTCACGGGGCGTTAGACCATATCGTTTTGCCTCCGTCACCGCCAAACTTTGAAGTGCCTGCTGCTGATCTTCGAGCCTGACGAGCATACAAGGCTGCTGCAAGTCATCGAGTTTGAGCCATTGCACCCGAACGCGAAATGTTTGAGACTGATGATTCGTGATTTCTGACTCAATCACTAACGGGCGATCGCCATATAGCTCACGGCTCTCAGTTAACGCTTCACACGATCGCAACACTTCGTCAGGCACTGCATGATTTTGCTGGATCAAATGCTGACAAATTCGAGTGCCGGGGGTGTTGGCATAGACAAGCTCGTGTTGCAGATTCAAAATCAAAATGCCATCAACGAATCCTTCGAGCACAGAGGTCAAAAAGTGATTATCTTCTAAGGGACTCATGTTCATCTTCTTGGGGGCTTGAATGAACGGTAACTATTGCTTCACTACGTCTGAGTTGGCGGTGTTATGCACTGCCGTCTCAATTAAACGTTTAGGAGTTCAGGTCGAAGCACTGCCTGAAGCTCTATACAAAAGCTAAACGAGTTGTTCTTGCATGGCAGTGAGAAAAAGTTAGCACTTCGATCGACGCAACGTTATAAAACGTTAGTTCACGACTTGAAACACTTGTGAGAGTAACCGTACAATCTCGCTACAGTATTTGTAAGGAGAAATCTAAGCGGTTTAGAAACAATCACCGGGAATTTACGAATACTCTATTGAATCCTTAAACAGAAGGTAGCCCGATCGCGGAAGGACAGCAACAGTTAGCGGAGGTCGGTGCTAATCAGGGAAGACGTTCAGGGGTGCATTGAGCTATGACGATCGAAGAAGCGCTAATCGTGCTAGATAGCCTGATGGGGCGAGAACAGCTCACTCATTTACAAGAGACCGTGTTTTGTCGATCGTGGGACGGGCAAACCTACGAGCAGATTGCAGGCACGGTCGGCTATGACGCTGATTATGTAAAATTGGTCGGCTCTCAGCTCTGGCAGTCGCTCTCTGATCAGATCGGACAACGGGTGACTAAGAATAATTTTCGAGTGGTGCTCAGGCAGCAGATGGGAAGACAGGATGAAAAGCATTCTGATTCATCTTTGCAAGACTGGGGCGAACTGACTGACACCTCTGATTTTTGTGGACGATCGCAAGAACTGACCGAGCTAGAGGGCTGGATCGTTCGGGATAAGTGCCGTCTTGTGACGCTATTGGGCATGGGTGGAATCGGTAAAACCGTGCTTTCAATCAAACTGGCAGAACGGCTGCAAAAAAACTTTGAGTGTGTAATCTGGCGATCGCTGCGGGATGCGCCTCCGCTTGACAGCATTTTGGCTGATCTCATTCAATTTCTCTCTCACCAGCAAGAAGCTGAGTTGCCCGAATCGGTAGACGGCAAGTTAGGGCGGCTGCTGCACTATCTGCGTCAGCGTCGGTGTCTGGTGATTTTGGACAACGTTGAATCTATTTTAGGCACAGGCGAACAAGCGGGACATTACCCGATCGGGTATGAAAGTTATGGGGAGTTGTTTCGGCGCGTGGGTGAAACGGTGCATCAAAGCTGTGTGGTGATGACCAGCCGCGAGAAGCCCAGAGAAGTCGCCGCGCTAGAAGGAACTGCCATTCGATCATTCAAGCTAACCGGATTAGACGAGTCGGAAGCGAGAGAATTGCTGAAACCAAAATCTCTATCTGCGACGACTACCACGTTTGAGCAATTGATCGATCTGTATGCTGGAAACCCGCTGGCTTTAAAGATTGCGGCGGCGACGATTCAAGAATTGTTCGATCGCGATGTTGCAGAGTTTCTCAGACACGGGACGGCAGTATTTGGCGACATTTCTAACTTGCTGGATCAGCAGTTCGATCGCCTTTCTGACTTAGAGAAGCAGATTATGTATTGGTTAGCGATTAACCGAGAAGGCACGTCAATCGCGGATCTGGCTGAAGATTTAGTGCCGATCGTGCCCAAGCGTCACTTAATGGATGCGTTGGCATCGTTAGCTCGTAGACCTTTGATCGAAAAGCAAGGCGCAAGCTTCACGCTACAGCCCGTCGTTATGGAGTATGTGGCTGAAACCTTGATCGATCGGGTACATCAAGAAATTCTCACCCAAACCCTGCATTTATTTGTGAGTCACGCTTTGATCAAAGCGGATGTCGAAGACCAGGTGCGCGAGAGTCAGATGCGGATGATTGTGCAACCCTTACTCGATCGCTTAACTGCCCCGACTCACTGCAAATCAGAGATCGAAAAAAAGCTGAAGCAAGTGCTGTTAACGCTGCAAAATCGGGATGATTGCGCGATCGGATATGGCGCAGGAAATGTGATCAATCTGCTGCGGCAACTCCACACAGATTTGACCGGATATGACTTCTCGAACTTATCAGTGTGGCAAGCTCATCTTCAAGGCGCAACCCTCCATCAGGTCAACTTCAGTCACGCTGACTTGAGCAAATCGGTTTTCTCTGACACATTGGGCAATGTCTGGTCTGTGGCGTTTAGTCCTGATGGCAGTGTGTTGGCGGCAAGTGACACAGCCGGAGAGATTCACCTGTGGCGACTCTGCGATCGAGCCGGAAATTTGCTACGTCATCGCCAAAAGCTGATCACCTGCCAGGGACATCACCATTGGGTTTGCTCGATCGCCTTCAGTCCCGACGGTCAAACGTTAGTCAGCGGCAGCGTCGATAAAACCGTCAAAATTTGGGGTACAGAGACGGGACACTGTTTGCAAACCTTTGAAGGACACCGCGATTGGCTCGTTTCGGTGGCATTTAGTCCAGTCGGCTCGATCGTGGCGAGTAGCAGCGTCGATCGCACCATCCGATTATGGGATCTTCAAACGGGAAACTGTCTGCGAGTTTTAGAGGAACATCAACACTGGGTTTGCTCGATCGCCTTCAGCCCTGATGGTGAAACGCTAATTAGCGGCAGCGATGATAAAACCCTCAAACTGTGGAACGTTCAAACAGGCGACTGTCTCAAAACCTTAAAAGGACATACGAGCGGCGTGCGCGGAGTCGCCTTCAGTCCTGATGGTCAAACAGCGGTGAGTGGCAGTCAAGATCACACCGTCAAGCTCTGGAATTTAACCAATGAGCGCTGTGTGAGAACCTTAGCCGGACACACCAACGAGATTCGCTGCGTCAGTTTTAGCCCCGATGGTCAGAGTGTGGCGAGCAGCAGCTTCGATCGCACCCTCAAACTCTGGGATTGGCAAACCGGACAGTGCTTGAAAACCTTGCAGGGGCACACCGCTCCCGTTCGCTCAGTCAGTTTTAGCCCCGATGGTCAGATGGTGGCAAGTGGCAGCGCTGATCAGTCTGTGCGGCTGTGGAATCGCCAGACAGGTGAATGTCTCCAAACTTTTCAGGGCTACACCAATTTTGTGTTGTCGGTCGCCTTTAGCCCTGACAGCCAAATCATTGCCAGCACCAGCGCTGACCACACCCTCAAACTCTGGGATCGAGAAGGGCAGTGTCTAAAAACGATGCGCGGACACGGCAATTGGGTGTGGTCTGTCGCATTCAGCCCCGATGGTCAAACCTTAGCGAGCGGCAGCTTTGATCAAACCATCCGACTGTGGGATCGGCAGACGGGACAGTGCCTAAAAATTCTGCGCGGACACAGCAATTGGGTGTGGTCTGTGGCGTTTAGCCCCGATGGTCAAACCCTCGTGAGTTCTGGCTTTGATCAAACCGTTCGACTTTGGGACATTGCAACGGGAGACTGTCTGCGCGTCTTAAACACTGAGAGCCGCATCTGGTCTGTGGCATTTAGCCCCGATGGAGAACGGGTCGCGATCGGACTCGAAGACCATCACATCCAACTCTGGAACCCGCGCACGGATGCCCCGCTAATTTCCCTTGAAGGACATACTGGGCGCGTTTGTTCAGTCACTTTCAGTCGCGATCAGCAAACGCTTCTCAGCAGCAGCGACGATCACACCGTTAAACGCTGGAGCTTACACACTGGAGACTGTTTGCAGACGCTGGACGATCGAGATTGCGTCAAGTCAGCCATTTTTAGCGCCGATGAAAAAACCATCATCAGTGGCGGATTAGACCACACCCTCAAACTCTGGAACGCCACCACAGGAGTCTGTGAGAAAATCTTGCCAGGACATCGCGATCGCATCTGGTCAGTGACTTGCAGTCGAGATGGCACCACGATCGCCAGTGCCAGCGAAGACGAAACGCTACGACTCTGGGACGCGAAAACTGGGGCGTGTCTGCACGTGTTTCGCAATCCCCGACCGTATGAGGGCATGAATATAACTGAGGTGACAGGTTTAACCGATGCCCAAAAAGCCACCCTCAAAACACTGGGAGCCATTGATGCCAATGGAACAACAGGAGAGACTGAGGAACTCTAGCCTCCGATTTGGGACATGGTGCGGCTGTAGGTGCCGACCGTGCCCGACTGACGCTGTTTGTAGTTAATCTCTGGTTTTCGCATCAAAAGATCGCGGACTTGTTCTCGCAAATCGGAGGTCGGCACGCCCGATCGTAACCCTGTTTTGAGGTCAAGCTGTCCGTCTTCGTTGAGCAGACACGGGCGCAGCCAACCATCGGCAGAGAGGCGCATTCGATTACAGCGATCGCAGAAACATTCTGACATTTGACTGATAAATCCCAGCGTTCCTTTCGCTCCTGGAATTTGAAACACATCGGCGGGTCCGTTTCCTTTCACTTGAGATTCGGTCAGCCCCCAGCGATCGCGAATCTGTTGGCGCAAGTCTTCCGAAGTCACCCATCCTTTGTGATTAAAAAGGTCATCGTTTCCGATCGGCATAAACTCAATAAATCGGATATGCCACTCTCGATCGAGACTCAATGCCGCTAGATTCAATATCTCGTGATCGTTGACTCCTGGAATCACCACCACGTTGAGCTTTAAAGGATTGAAACCCACCTGATAAGCTGCTTGAATGCCATTCCAGACTTGCTGCCAGCGCGATCGTCCACGGTTGCCAACAATTTTGTCAAAGGTTTCTGGCTCTAACGAATCCAAACTAATATTGATGCGCCGCAGACCCGCATTATAAAGATCTTGCGCCAGCCCTTCTAGCAGAAAGGCGTTGGTCGTCATCGACAGATCTTGGGTTTCGGGAAATTGAGCAATCTCTTCGACAATCTTCACCACCCCCGGACGAATCAGAGGCTCACCTCCCGTCAGCCTAAATCGGGTAAACCCAACGGGAATGAAGACTTCGCGCAAGAGGGTTGAAAGTTCTGCTTGAGTCAGCAAATCTTGCTGCAACACATAGTCAATGTCTGCGCCCTCCGGCATACAGTATTGACATCGAAAGTTGCAGCGATCGACCAGGCTAATTCGGAGATAGTCAACTTGATTCATGCCTCCATTGTGACGGATGAATGCTTCAATGAGTTGGGGTAAATAGGAGGAATGGGGGTTGGTTTGAGGGTGTCGATCGTGCGCTTAGACTGTAAATTTTCAGCCTAAAATACCCAAGTTGGTAGAGTTAGACAGCCTGTATCGACATAAACATTAACAACAATACTCCGGACATTTTTTAGAACGGCTCCAAAAGGCTTTCAGGGCTTACGACTTCAGGACTGAGCCATTTTTCAATGTTAGCTCCACCCCTGACTTTGAAAAAAAGATCAAGCCCACGGCTGAATCAGGGTTCAAGGTCCAAAATCTGCTCAAATTTTGTCCGGAGTATTGTAACAATACATAACGTGATTGATCTATATGACCTCTAACCACATAGAAAAACCGACTAACAGGCTTCAACTTAAAGCAATCTGGACACTTATAGGAATAAGTTTTCTAATTTTGTTTTTAAGTAGCAGCTTAAGGCATGGATTATTTCAATCATCAGCTTGGGATCTAGGAATTTTCGATCAAGCGGTCTATCTCATTTCTCAAGGACAATCACCTATCTCCTCTTTTCTTGGGTTTCATATTCTAGGGGATCACGTAGCTCTCATCCTTTACCCAATCTCGATACTCTATCGGATTCACCCTGACGTACATTGGCTGCTGATGGTTCAAGCCTTTGCTTTAGCTCTAGGAATCTATCTAATTTTTGAGTTAGCTCTATTCGCTGGATTAACCTCATTTCAAAGCATAGTTGTGGGAGTGGTTTATTTACTCTATCCAGCTATTTTTAATATTAATCTGTTTGATTTTCACCCCGAAGTTATCGCCCTTCCCTCAACTCTTTGGATGATTTTAGCAGCCCGTTCAAGATGGCTCAGACAATTCTGCGTAGCGTTAGCAATTACTCTTAGCTGCAAGGCTGTTTTATCTCTGACTGTAGCCGCTATGGGGCTATGGTTGATAATGGTTGAAAAGAGGAAGTGGTATGGAATTATTGCTCTTGCTAGTGGTATTGGTTGGTTTATAATTGCCACTCAAATCATTATCCCTGCATTCGGTTCAGAAGCGTCCATAGTCCGTCATGTTGTCCGATATAAAGATCTAGGAAATTCTTTTTCTGATATTCTCCTAAATATTCTGACAAAGCCCTACATGCTGCTGAATCATGTCTTTTCTGTAGGAACTCTAGAATATTTAGCTCTTCTATTTTCCCCTGTAATCTACATTTTTGCTACTAAGAATCTACGACCTCTGCTGCAACTTATTCCAGCATTGCCTGCTCTGGTGATGAATATACTTTCAAGTGAAAGTGCACAAAGAGATTTAGTACATCAATACTCTCTGCCGATCGTTCCCTTTATCTTTCTAGCAGTTATTTCTTACTTACAGTCAACACCTAATTTGCCTAAATTGATTAAATATAGGGGCTATAGAATGATTTTGTGCTGGGCTGTACTAGCCTTTCTAATTCTTTCTCGTCTATCTTTTTTCTTCGGTTCATACTACACCTCGATCGACACGCTACAATCAACTAGGGAAGCGATCGCCAAAATCTACAGTAACGAAAGTGTGCTAACTACAGCAGAAATTGCGCCACACTTAACTCACCGATTGACCATCGATTTTACTAGCACTAATTCTTCCCAAAACATAAATAAATTTCACTATATATTACTAAACACGCGTCACCCTGGTTGGATGAGCAGTAAACAGATCGCTGCTGATCTAGTAAACCAATTAAGCAATAGCAATCAGTTCCAGCTAAACTATCAGAAAAATGATGTCTACCTGTTCATAAGAAACTAAGTTCTCAGATAACCTAGA
>JBBQYE010000077.1:0-12099 GCA_038208945.1 Leptolyngbyales cyanobacterium
ACCCAATCAGAGATCGTTTGTCTTGACTCGATCGGGCTTTGCCGGAATTCAGCGCTGGTCATCGGTGTGGATGGGCGACAACCAATCGCTGTGGGAGCATTTAGAAATGTCGCTGCCGATGCTCTGCAATACCAGCCTATCGGGAGTTGCGTTTGTTGGCGCAGACATCGGCGGATTTGCTGGAAATGCAACGCCAGAGTTATTCGCTCGATGGATGCAGGTGGGAATGCTGTATCCATTTATGCGCGGTCACTCTGCCCTAAAGTCAAAGCCTCATGAGCCGTGGATGTTTGGAGATCGGGTCGAAGCCATTTGTCGAGACTACATCAATCTTCGCTATCAACTTTTACCCTATCTCTACACCCTATTCTGGAACGCTGCCACCACAGGCAAAGCGATCCTGCGCCCGTTGTTGTATGACTATCCCAGCGATTCTAAAACCTACGCACTGCACGATCAGGTGATGTTGGGAGCTTGGCTGATGGCGGCTCCGGTGTACCGTCCGGGTGTTGAATATCGAGCGGTTTATCTCCCCGAAGGCGTCTGGTATGACTGGTGGAGCGGCGATCGCTACGAAGGCAAAACTTCCATTCTTGCCCACGCTCCCCTCGAACAGATGCCGCTCTATGTCAAAGCAGGAGCCATCATCCCGATGCAGCCTGTGATGCAGTTTGTGAATGAACACCCGATCGAGCAGCTTCGTCTCAAAGTTTGGGCAGGCACTGGAGCATTCACATTGTATGAAGACGACGGGGAGAGCTTTGAGTATCGATCGGGCGCTTGGGCAACCACAACCTATCGAGTTAGAGAAGTGGAGACGGAAGTGATCGTCGAAGTGGAGGCGCGTCAGGGTAACTGGAAGATTGGCGATCGGGAAGTGATTGTCGAGCTAGTCGGCGTAGGAGAGCAGACGTTTATCGATAACGGCAGTGCTCACCAAATTGAATTTACAGCGTTAAACGCTACTTGATTTGCAATCAGATAACTTGCGGGAATGGGCTTCGGCTCCGCTCAACCCGCTGAGAGTTCCAGCTTTGAGCGTTAAGTTGAGCCGAAACGCGTCTTCCGGTTAATCCTGCCCAAACCTCAACCCAAAGCATAAGCGGACTTGAGCGCCCACAAAATTAAGACTGCAATGCCGCCTAAAATGACCGTTGCAGAAACGGTGAGAGCGGCTGCACTGTCTGCGCCCTCAAACTTCATGATGCCTCGATTTAAATCTGACATTATAGAAACTCCCTTTTGATGTGGTGTAGAAAGCGACATGACTGACTCTAAGTTAGTCAAGAAAAAGGAGTTTGTTACTCTTTCTTAAGCACTATTTTAGCTTCTGTCTCTGATAAGTGTTTGTAATATTTATCGGCATTTCATGAGATTTTGGAAGGTGCGATCGCTCAACCTCACCCTACACGCCAAGATAGAAGGGCAATTTTGTAGACCTCACTGCCGATGAAACTTGTGCTGCTGATTGGGGGAATTCTCATCGTCGGATTGATTTTTTTAGAGGTTTTTCTACGGTTAGCGTTTGGATTTGGAAATCCTTTACTGTATGTGAGCGATCGCCAAATCGGCTACCTGTTAGCGCCGAATCAAAACGTCCGTCGGTTTGGTAACCGCATCAAAATTAACGAATACTCAATGCGAAGCGGCACGATCGCGGCAACTCGACCCGATTCAACACTGCGGGTTTTGATGATCGGAGACTCGATCGTCAATGGCGGCTGGTGGACCGATCAAAAAGATACTCTCTCTGAAACTCTGGCAACCTACTTAAACGCATTTAAACCTTCTGTAGAGGTTCTCAACGCCTCCGCAAACTCTTGGAGTCCCCGAAACGAGTTGGCATATCTTCAGCACTTCGGACTCTTTCAGGCTCAGATCCTTGTGCTAGTGATCAACACCGACGATTTGTTTGCGACGGCTCCGACTTCTCTATCTGTGGGGCACGATCGCAACTATCCCGATCGCAAACCGCCATTTGCCCTTGCCGAAGTGATCAGCCGCTATCTACTTCCAACTCCGCCCATGTCAGACGCGCTAAAAGCAGTGCAGGCAGAAGGCGGTGATCGGGTGGGCATCGTTCTAGACGCAATTCGCCAAATTCATCACCTCACTCGTCAAAACAATGCCCGATTTTTGCTCGTCATGACCCCGCTCTTGAGAGAACTTGAACAAGCCCCCAGAGACTATGAACTCGTTGCCCGTCAGCGCCTTTCAGCCTTCGCTCAGATAGAATCGATTCAATATATCGATTTCTTAACGGTTTTTAGTGCAGAAATCAAAACGCCGAAAGACGTTTACCATGATCACATTCACCTCAATCCGATCGGAAATAAACGGGTGAGTGAGTTAATCGGCAAGATGATTCAGGAATCTTAAATCTCACGGCTGAATCAGTAAAACAAGCAGAACTTTGGAGGAAAAAGCATGGTTTTAGAAGGGATTGATGTCTCTACTTATCAAGGCGATGTGGATTGGGCAACGGTGGCAAACCAAGGCATTCTCTACGCATTCGCAAAGGCAACTGAGGGCGCAAGCAGCACCGACCCTTCCTTCAGCCGCAACTGGACAAATATGAAAACGTTTGGCATTGTTCGCGGTGCCTATCACTTCTTTCGTCCTGCTAAAGACCCGACGGTGCAGGCAAACAACTTTTTGCAGTTGGTCAAAAATAGCTTAGAGGCATCTGATTTACCGCCTGTTTTAGACTTAGAAATTCTAGACGGCTTAGATGCTAGAACGGTGATCAACAACGCTCTCAAATGGATTTCGGTGATCGAAACTGCCACCGGACGCAAACCGATCGTCTATACCTATCCCGTCTTTTGGGAAGATCAGCTAGGCAACCCCACTCAGTTTTCTAACTACCCCCTCTGGGTGGCTAACTTTGGGACGCGCACACCCTTCGTCCCTAGTGCGTGGCAAACCTGGACATTCCATCAATACTCAGAATCTGGAAGCATACAAGGCATTCAGGGCAATGTCGATCTCAATCAATTCAATGGCACCCTTGATGATTTTCAAAAACTGCTCAAGGGCAAAGTTCCGCTTCGGGTCGGGTCTAGAGGGCAAGTGGTGCTAGAACTACAGCAATTGCTAAAAGCCAATGGTTTCGATCCGGGCACGCCTGATGGTGCATTTGGCACTCGAACAAAGTCTGCGGTCGTTGGCTATCAGCAGGCAAAACGCCTCGCCCCTGATGGCATTGTCGGAGCCGCAACTTGGACAGCCTTACAATCGACTCAGCCCACTCCAACCCCAAGCCCTATGCCGACTCCAAAGCCGACTCCTACACCTGCGCCTGCACCAGTGAGCATCAGCTTAATAAATGTTGCTAAAAGCTATCGATCGCTGCCTCACCAAGATCAGGCGCTCAACTGGCTTCAAGGACAAATTCCTCAAGAGGTGATCGAGGAGTTTGCGAAGCGTTGGCGGCAGAATTAAAAATGGGTTTTGGATTTCTGAACGTCTGAGTTCTCATACCAACTGAACTTGAGCTTGCATAGAATTAACATTCTGTGGAACAAGGGGCTTAAGCCCCTTGCTATGTTCAGCCTCATAGAGAATGGGTATCAGTCAGCTAGACCCATCCAAAACCCAGAATCTGTTCTCTATTGATCTTCTGAGTTCAAATCCTGTCGCCAACAATCTTCAAGCAGGTACAGTTCCGATCGTATCCAACAATGCTCTAGCTGCTGAATGTTGTAGTAGCGCCAAAATCGCTTTGGACGAATGAAGAATGGTTGAGCAGGATGAAAAAGCGGTTGATTAAGATAAGCCCAAAGAGGAAAACCGGGGGTGTTGACGTGGGAGCGATCGTTCATGTCAATATGGCAACTAAACGGCTGATTGAAGACTCATGCAGAAATCACGGCTAACTCTGCGTAAGATTGCGGAGGATTCAGAAGTCTGACACCTACCCGAAGAGTGATTTTTATATCACCAATCAGCCAATTAGTATGGCATTTATTTATTTAACTTTGGGAAAAGTAAGCGCTACTTTGTCAAGGTTTTATGGCTTCTTTAACGGAATATCGAGAACCTAGGTTGTTTGTTAATTTTGATTGAGAAAAGTCAGATTCTCACGGAAGCATCCTGATTCTATTTCACTAAAAAATAACTGCGATCGCTGTCCTGACTAGCGGTCAACAAATCTTGTCTTGCCCACTCATCCGCCGCCAAAATATCTTCTAGGCTAGGAGTCGCTCGGTTTTGAGACTGGTAGCGATCGCACGTCTGCTCAATTAGTCGAGGAATGTCTAAAAAGCGGATTTTCTCATCTAGAAATAGGGCAACCGCCTGTTCATTTGCAGCATTTAAAACGGCAGGTAAGCAGCCTCCTGCCCGACCTGCGGCATAAGCAAGCCCCATGCAGGGATACTTCTCATGGTCGGGTTCTCTAAAGGTGAGATTGCCTGCTTTGACCAGGTTTAATCGCTCCCAGTTGGTGGGCAGCCGATCGGGGTAAGACAGGGCATAGAGCAGCGGCAATCGCATATCTGCCCAGCCCAACTGAGCCAGCACCGAGGTGTCTTGTAGCTCAATCAACGAGTGAATAATGCTTTGGGGATGAATGACAATCTCGATATCGTCATAGTCCACGCCAAATAAATAATGGGCTTCGATCACTTCTAAGCCTTTGTTCATGAGCGTTGCAGAGTCTACTGTGATCTTGCGTCCCATCGACCAGTTAGGATGTTTGAGCGCATCAGCAACGGTGACATCAGCAAGTTTTTCGATCGCCCAGTCTCTAAACGCTCCTCCCGATGCGGTTAACAAAATTTTTCTCAGTCCGCCATCGGGCACTCCCTGCAAACATTGGAAAATAGCCGAGTGTTCTGAATCGGCGGGAAGAAGCTTTACGCCATGCTTTTCTACTAGAGGCAGCACGATCGGACCGCCTGCAATCAGCGTTTCTTTGTTTGCCAAGGCGATATCTTTACCTGCTTCGATCGCCGCGATCGTCGGCAACAGTCCCGCACATCCCACAATGCCTGTCACGACAGCTTCGGCATCGCCATATCGAGCCACTTCAACGACTCCCGCACTCCCGGCTAAGATGATGGGCTGTGGATCGAGGTCCGCGATCGCCGCTCTCAGTTCGGGCAACTTATCTTCATCGCAAATGGCGACAATTTCAGGACGAAACTGACGAATTTGTTGAGCAAACAGGCTGACATTGCGCCCTGCTGCCATGCCGACGACCCGAAACTGGTGGGGATATTGGGCAACAATATCGAGGGTTTGAGTTCCAATTGAGCCAGTTGAACCAAGGAGGGAGATTGCTTTCACGATCGCTGATCCGATGACACTTTAGGATTATCTTAAGGTTTCGTGGCACTCTAAATTCGTGATTACTGATTCTGCCATCCCTTATGTCTTCTTCTAAGCGTCAAAAGCGGGCTACCTTAATTTTTTGGTTTGCGGTGTTGGGCATGGCATATTTCAACGCCTTCTCTAGCTTAGAAATGGATGCTGGACTGAGAAATGGACTTGCGATCATCCCCATTTTGATCGGATTATGGATTGTGGGACGCGTTCAAAATAAATCTTCTCAAACTCCGCGATAGACGGCTCCAGGAGAGTGGTCTGCATTGATTTCGATCACCAAATCGCAGGTCTGAAGGAGGGGCTTAATAAACAATTCGGGATGCAGCGATCGCCAAAAATAGTCAACAAATTCATCGATCTCTGCGTCTGACATCCCTGGTTTGCCTTGGGCAATCATTTGATGCTCTGCCTGTTTGCGCCATCGCTTGCTGAGTCGATAATCTGGCACATAGAGCACAGTGAGTCGATCGAGTTGCTGCCACAGTGGTGAGTAATCGTGCAATCGGACATTCATATCACGAGCAAAGGCTCGATCGGGTTCTGTCAAAATTGGCGCAGGTGCCGTCTCAAATAAAGCGGGATCGATCGGACGCACACCTACAAACCAACCCTCAAACAAAACAATATCGGCATTTGAAATCACGCCTGACTGAGTGCGATCGCCTGCTCCATTCCACAGCGATTTGTCAAAGCGGGGGATCTCTACCGTTTGGTTACCCTGTTTGAGTTGCGTTAATACATCTAGTCCAAGCTTAAGATCATGAGTTCCGGGAGGACCGCGACGAGCCAAGCGCGGATCTTGGGACTGTAAGAGTTGACGATCGCGATAAGTCAAATACAAATCATCTAAAGATAAGCCGATCGTTCGGTATCCCAAATGACTCAAAATTAGGGTTAAAACAGCAGTTAGCGTGGTTTTTCCGGTGCCCTGTCCACCCAAAAACCCTTGAACAAACGGCTGTTTTTTTTGTTTACGTCGATCGGCAATCTGAATCGCTAACGGCAACCACAAATTCCACAGAGTTTCATCCAGAGGAGTGTCAAGCTTGAATGTCTGCTGACAGAGGTTCGTGAAATCAGAATGAATCGCCTTGAAGAGCTGAATTCTAAAATCGATAACGGCTCGAACCGTTTCAGAAGTGATATCAAATGCTTGGGCGCGTCGGCGATCGGCTAACGTCAATGTCTCAAGAGATGAAGCAATCTTCTCAGAGGGCTGTTCGGCAATTAGCTCCTGCAAAAGCTGGCTTAGAGCATTCATAAACTTTAAGGTTAGGGCGTGAAAGAGACCTCAACGTATTATCTAATCATAAAAAATCGCGAGGGAGTTGTAATGCTCACCTCGCGATCGCTGACTACAAAAGATAGTTCTTAGTGCTAATCCACTTCAGAAGATAGTGGCAATTAAGTATCAAATCTCCTGCGTGAATCTGGATAGCCCTCCTCACGAAGTGGGGCGAAGCCCTCATCCCCAACCCTCCTCCCTATGGAGAAGGGAGCTAGAACCTCTTGTTCCCTCTCCCCAGGGAAAGAGTTAGGGTGAGGGCGAAGTATCCATGCAGGATATCTGCTATTTCATAGAACTCATTTCGTCTTGGATTTTGCTCTTAGCTGTTTTGAACTGAGTCGCTAACTGCTCACTTTCTTCGCCGCTAAATTTCTCACGGATAGCAGCAAAATAAGTGCTTTCCTCTTGACGGACGTGATCCATCACGATATCTTTTAGACGATGAATCGCGTTCATAAAGTCTTCAGAAGCAGGACTCATAGAGCGGATTTGATCCAGCAAGACTTTCATCTCTGCTTGCTCGTCATAGAGTTCTTTAAGATCACCATCAGGATATTTGCCCCGGACTGCGGGATAAGCAACTTCCTCTTCAGCACGAGAATGAGCGTTCAAATCTTTGTAGAGTTGACCAAAATATTCCTGCCGCTTTTGAGGATCTTGAGTCGCGTCAATCTCCATGAATAGAGTGCTCACCTTTTGGTGATCCATCCGAATCACATCCTGAAGATTCATGTCAGATTTGTCGCTAGTCTGCGTAACAACGCTGCCCACAACCCCGGTCAGTGCAGCAACCGAGTCTTGCACTCGTGCCCATAGACCTTGATCTGCTTCTAGCCCAGTCAGTTCGCGAACGCCTAGAACTTCCAAAACTCCTTTGAGTTGTTCTTGATGAGCGCGGTTTTCAAAGTTAACTGTGTTGAGCGGACCGAGAGCCGCATCCACATCAGCGCCAACTTTTTGAGCCGCCTTATGAATCACAATGCCAGTCATTGTTTGCTGGTGCTTTAGCAGTTCATGCTGAAAGACCTTCTCATAAATCGTCAGCTTAGAACCAGACATCAGTTCGTCGGTTTTTTTGACCATCTCAACCACGGTGTCTTTCGGTTCTGACTTCACGCCATATTGAACGATCGTAGTGTCAATAATGCCCAGATTCTTATGGTCATCTTTGAGCATGTCTCTAAATCGATCAGCAATCGCACTGTCATTAACAGCCGAGATAAACTTTTCTTCGTTAGAAATTAGAAGTTCTTGAATTGCCTTTACATCGGCAAGCTTCGTGGCGATCGCCATTCGCTTTGTATCATCAAGTGTCATTACCATCTTTCGTTCTCCAATTATCGATATTGAAATCAGCGCTCATATCAAAGATTGGCACAGCCTTCTGCTCCATTCATCCTTCTGTTGGCTGACTCAAAAAGAATGCTTAACGAATTCATAATCCAACTCTAGAGAGAGAAGAAAAGTAGGTGTTGCTGAATGCAGATATGAAATGCTCTCTTCACGCAGTGGGGCAAGCCCTCGCCAACCCTTCTCCCCAGGGAGAAAGGAGCCAGAAATCTTGTCCCCTCTCCTTTTAGGAGAGGGCTAGGGTGAGAGTAAAATCTGTGATTCATAAATCGATTCAGCAACGCCGAAGAGTAATATCAACTGAATTTGAGCTTGCGTAGAATTAACCCCTGTGGAACAAGGGGCTTAAGCCCCTTGTTATGTGCAGCCTCACAGAGAATTGGCATAACACTCATCAGGATAAAAGCAACCAGGATCTACTCGACCTAAGACAAAGTAGTTTGACACGATCGTGCCCGCAGTTGCTTGAGATCCTGAATTTCTCGCTGAAGTTGGCTTGTCCATTCTTCTTGCTGCTTTTGTGCGATCCGAAGATTAACCTGGTGCTCAACGCGCACTAAAACCTCTTCGATCTGGAACGGCTTTGTGATGTAGTCAACCCCTCCAACGTGAAAAGCTTGAACCTTACTGGCAATGTTGTTGATAGCGCTCACAAACAAAACTGGAATCTTTTGGGTGGAGCGATCGACCTTGAACTGTTCGCAAACAGCATAGCCGTTCATGTCAGGCAGCACTACATCCAGTAAGATCGCATCAGGATGAAGGCTCTGAGCGCTTTCTAGTGCCTCTTCGCCATCATTGGCGGTGTGAACTCGATAGCCGTGATAGGTTAACGCAGTGGTCAGCAAATGGCGACTGGCAGGTTCAGCATCTACAATCAAGACGTTTTTGAACGAGGCTTTTTCGATCTCACCGCTAGAGTAGCGACTCGTGTAAGGCAGCGTGGTATTTTCATGAATGCTCATGACACCATGAATGGCTTTAATCTCGCAGCCCAATAGCCCAAAGATCTGTTTCTCAGTGTTTTGAAGATCTTGCGAGTCTTTTACGCTGGCTTGGTTAAGTGATTGATGCAGCAAAGCAAGCCGCTCGACTTCAAACATCACCGAGTCAATTTTTTGCTCTTTGACATACAAACTCGCGAGAACCTCTCCTAAATTTGTGTTGGCATCAGCTTGATTGCCTGTGCTGTCAACCAATGGAAACGTCAACCGATCGCGATGTTGATGGAGAAGTCTACGGATATAGTAAGTGATTGCAGGCGCAAGCTGTCGTCGCATTGGTCAGCCCGTGATAGGTCGATAAATAGAGATAATCATGTAATGTCAAGAGTGCCCCGAAATGAACCAATCTATCCCTATTATACGAGTAGCATCAGACACATACATCTAATATAGCTACATCTTGCGTGACCTTCAGCGTAACGGCTGATAATTCTCATAATGTCTATGTTTCTTTTTGTCTCGAAACTGCTGCCTCGCAGCAATGCTGGGATAAGTGATGGGTTGGCACGATCGTTAGAATTCCAAAATCTCCCCACCAGTTTGCCAAATGCTAATGCAATTGTGGTTCTCAGTGGATCTACGGAGCCTGGGTTATATCCACGACCGTGGATTGAAGTTAAGGAGGAGGGCGATCGCGTGCTCTATGCTGCCAAACTCTATCGATACGGGAAAGCTCCGCGTCTAATTCTCAGTGGTGGGCGCATTGATTGGCGCAGAAGTGGCAGCTCAGAGTCTGAAAATATGACAACCTTGCTAGAGCCGATGGGCGTTCCTCAGATCGGCAATGCTGCAAGATCCTAGCTCGCTCAACACGCGTGAGAATGCCATCAACGTCAAGCAAATTATGGAGGCTCAAGGAATCCGGCGCGTTTTGCTGGTGACTTCTGCAATGCATATGCCCCAATCGTTGATGATTTTTAGAAAGTTGGGGATGGATGCGATCGCGGCTCCCACAGACTTTACATCTACTCAAATTGATTCGCAGCAAACCATTGCCCTAGAAGCCAGTGTCCTCGACGCGCTACCCGATGCCGATCAGCTTCGACGCACCACCAGAGCTTTAAAGGAGTATGTCGGAATTGCCGTGTATTGGCTTCGAGGATGGGTTTAACTTGATGGTTTTTTATCAGAAGAGTTTAGAGAGAACTTTTGCACGCCCTTATACTTGAACTTAAGAGTATGTCTCTCTAATTTTTGCACTATGTCATCCTCTCCCATTCAAGTTCTTGTTCTTGAAGACTTCCTCAAATTGCCATACTTGGAAGAATCGCCAGCATGGGAGTACGTGCACGGAGGCGCGCTTCAGAAACCAATGCCCAAGACTCGACATTCTATCTTGCAGAAACGCCTGCTGAATGCAATAGACAAGAGCAGCAGCGACTACACAGCCCTACCTGAACTTCGGTGTACATTTGGTGGGCGTTCTGTCGTACCTGACGTTGCAGTCATTGCCTGGAAGCGAATTCAAATCGATGAAGTAGGGGAACCAGAGGACAACTTCATCAAATCACCCGATTGGACGATCGAGATTCTTTCATCTGACCAAAGAGCAACTCGCGTAATCGACAACATCTTGCACTGTTTACAGCACGGCTGCAAGTTAGGCTGGATGCTTGATCCAGATGATTACTCAATCTTAGTGTTTGCTCCACATCAAGAACCTGAAGTTTGCAGAGGAGATCGTCAGCTTCTAGTTATCGATGGAATTAATCTAGCACTAACCCCAGATCAGATTTTTACATGGTTGAAAATCGGTAAGCGTTGATGAGCTTTGTCCGTTAGCTTCCCCGTAGTTGATTTTCTTCACGGACTGCTTCTCGAAATTCTAAAACTGCATCCAAAGGTTCAGCTGGAAGAACGTAAGCTGCTAATAGAGTCAAAGTGCAGCATCGATTACTGTTTGTATTCAGGAATGCAGACTCATCGAAGAAACCGATTTTGTTTGATCTGAAGGTACACTGCGACGGGTGGCTTCTACAAAACGGGTGACTCGAATCGGGTCGATCGAGTTTTCTCGTTTGCCTTGACGCTTAAGCGAACTCGACACAATCACGCCATCGGCTGCCGTCATTAACTTAGGGATATTCTCCCAATCGGCACCACTGCCAATCAAGACGGGCGTTCCATTAGCAGCAGCGCTAGCGAGTTCTAAATCTTCTAAACTGGGAGGATTGCCCGTTGCCCAACCAGAGAGAATCACCGCGTCGGCTAACCCGCGCTCGATCGTATCTTGCACAGCCGTTGTCAAATTAGGCGAACCCAACGGACGAGCGTGTTTGACTAGCACATCGGCAAACACTTTGACATCACAGCCCAATTCTCGACGATAGCGCAGCAGTTCATGGGCGCGCCCTTCAATCATGCCCTGGTCAGTTGCCATGATGCCTGTCCAGACGTTGACGCGGATGAACTGAGCCTGGACGCAAGCGGCGATCGCGAATGCACTTTGAGCATCATTTCGCAGCACGTTAATCCCGATCGGCAGTGTCACCATGTGCATCAATTTTTGGATCACCACCGTCATCGCGCTAACCACTGCCGGATCGACATGATCTTTCGGAAACGGCGCGTCAAAGAAGTTTTCGACAATGATGCCATCTACGCCGCCTGCCGCTAGAGCAGTCGCTTCTTGTTCAGCGCGATCGATGATTGCCTTAAGACTGCCGCCCCAGCGTGGGGAGGTCGGTAGGGGCAACAGATGCACGACACCAATGATCGGATTAGGAGTTTTAAAGACTTGTTTGAGATCCACGTACCCAATGTTTGGCTTCAGCAGCAAAGGTTCAACTGATCCAAATCATAGCTGGTTACCGTACCTGAATTCGCCGTCTGCTAGGTCTTATAGTGAGAGAAACGTCACCATAAGCGCCTATGTTGCTTCATCTCACGACTTGGCTAGAAGTTGAAACGTATCTGGAGCAGTCGAAAGGAATGATTCTTCCGATCGGGTCTACTGAGCAACACAGCCCGATCGGACTGATTGGAACGGATGCGATTTGTGCAGAAGCGATCGCTCGTGGAGTCGGCGAAGCAACTCATGCGCTGGTCGCCCCCACGGTCAATGTCGGCATGGCGCTGCACCATACGGCGTTTCCGGGGAGTATGAGCCTCCGACCCAGCACGATG
>JBBQYE010000078.1:0-12066 GCA_038208945.1 Leptolyngbyales cyanobacterium
GGAGACAATAGAATCTCAAGTTGGTTTGATGTGCTGCTCATTTTACGTTTCTAAGTTTTAATTGCTTCTTCAGCGCAGGCGGAATGTTTTCGACGGTTTCCCAGCCCTGGATGCCTCGCCAGTTGGTGCGCTCGTTCCATCTGATGTCCTTCAAATTAAGACAATTCTGATTTTTTTCTAACATATACCTATTACATGCAAACTTAGCATTCTGTAAATTCGCGCTATTGAGGTCAGCACCGCTCAAATTCGCGGACATGAAGTCAGCACCACTCAAATTCGCGCCATAGAGAAATACACCGCTCAAATTCGCACCACCGAGGGCGGCACCGCTTAAATTCGTATCACCGAGGTTAGCTCTACCACTTAAATTCGCACCCCAGAGGTTAGCACCACTCAAATTCGCATCACCGAGGTTAGCACCGCTTAAATTTGCAGCATTGAGGTCGGCACCAGTCAAATTCGCACCCCAGAGGTTAGCACTGCTTAAATTCGCAAAACTGAGGTCAGCTTTTTCTAACTTGGCATTTTGCAGCGATCGACAATTTCCAAAAACTCGTTCTCTCAGATATTGACGAACTAAGAAGAAAGGTCTTCCTACCCAACACCCTCCAGCAAGATTGATCACTGCTGCTCTTTCCCCTGGATCGCCATTTCCAAGACGCTCAATCCGATCGTAATCCCGCTTCACCGCTTCCTCTCGCCAAAAATACTCGGCTGGAATCCCTAAAATCACGATCGAAATCAGTAACAATCCTGATAACTGAGATCGTCGCCACCACAAACTCTTCTGAATAAATGCCTTCGCCCCCAACACAGCTTCTGGCTTATCTTTCAGCAATCTTCTAGCATCTTTCAGCAATCGCCCATCCAGCAGATACGCCCGTTTTCTCTGCGTCTGCCATTCCCGCTTGGCATCCTCGATTTTATCGACTAGCCGTCATGTCTCACGATCGCTCTCCCGCCATCCCACAAACCGCTTCCAAGCAAGCATCAAAGCTTCGTGGCTTAAATCAATCACATCTTGTTGATCAATGTGATCGCTGACCAACAATCGTCCATCGACTAACGTATTGATCACAGATGAGATCGCATCTTTCTCCGCCGCATCCTTTCCCATCGCCAAAAGATCTGCCTTGGATTGTCGCTGATGAGTATCTTTCGTTCCTTCTCCCGTTCACACCAACCGCAACAACACTCGTTTTGCCCACCCTTCCTGCTTGCGGGCTGCGAGTTGCTTGTAGATCTCCTCAGCATGAGCATTCAGCGCTCCCGTCACGCCATCCAATTTCTGATAGGCAGCAAAGGTTAATTCCGTGCCCGATCGCAGATCCCACAACTGCTGCAAGGCAAACTCCAAAAGGGGCAAACAATTCTCCTCCGCCTCCACATCCTGCAAAATCTGCGCCAAGAGTCGAGCTTGCAGCGTCATCCCCTGAATGGCTGCGGGTTTGACGATCGCCGCTTCTAAATCCGCCCCTGCGATCGCGCCTAGCCACACGGCATTCGTCTGAGCCTGCGTTAGCGCCACATTCGCCAAACAAGCCTCCACAAAATCTGCCCGCATTGTGATCACAGCTTTAATCCGTCCTGACTCCGGCAGATTCAACAATAGGTGGATAAACTGCAATCGCTCATTGAGATCGCGACACAGCGTAAAGATTTCCTCAAACTGATCGACCACGAGCAAAATGGGTTCATCTCCTGGAATTAAAGGACGACACCCTGAAACATAAGACTCAATCACATCGCCGATGTACAAACTGGAAATCTGCGATCGTAACGTCTCCAACCGTTCTGTCCCTGGAGTCATCGGCTCCAACACTCGCCAGCCCAACTCCTCCAACCGAGGAATCAACCCCGCCCGCACCACCGAAGATTTGCCGCTTCCACTCGCCCCAATCAGCGGCACAAAGTTCGATCGAGACAACGCTGCCACCAAATCTTGCACCACGCGATCGCGCCCAAAGAAAAACTTTGCCGTCGCAGGAGTAAACGCCAACAGTCCTTGATATGGATTCGTTTCATCGATCTTGACGGGCACAGATGCGGCGGTTTGATAACTCACCAAGGTTAGCGATCGACCGCCCCCCAGATAAAACGGTTCCTGTCCGCTGTTTTGCAATTGCCCCGCAACAAAATCAAACAGCGTCCCCGTCGTCACCTGTCCTCGATCGTTCTTCTCATCCAATCCCTTTGGCAGTGCCGTTGTAAAAATGCTGTGGCTCTGGCTCTTTAGCGCATAAGCCTGCTCAAACTCCCGACACGCCGCAATCAAAAAGTAATCCGTCTTTGTAAATGCCGTCATCGTTTCGCGGACGAGGCTATTTTCTAGCAAACTCCCGCCATAGCAGCACTCCAACAGCACCACCAAACGACTCAAATTTGTCCCCTGAATTAGATCATTTAGTCCCTCTAGCGGAATCCCTAGATCCTGATGCCCGATCTGCCCATCCGCCACCCGAACCCTGCAATCCGACGGAGCCAGATAAACCCGCTTCTTGCCAAAGCTCTCGACTAGCGGAAACCCATGCCCCGTGTAATAAATCACGACCTCATGCCGTTCCGCCTGCTGAAGCAGCAACGTCTGAAGGGCATCTTCTAATTGCTTCTGCGTCACCGTCCCAATCAGCCGCTTGACCTCAACAAAATTCCCATGCCGATCGAACAGATCCGCGATCGCGTCTGCATCTCCTCTCGTCTTACTCAACGGTTTCAACGGAGCCAGATTGGTATCAATGCCGATGACAAGTGCATACCGAGCCATAAATCAGAAGAAACGAACTGAGCGTATTTTATACTTTCCCTAATAGAAACCCCACGCCCTCGCCCCTATCCGGAGATCCCCCATGTCAGAAGTTCAACCCCTACAAATCCGAGAAGAAAGCGGCGAAACCTACACCATCTACGTCGCACTCAAAGACGATGCCGCCGACATTCCCGCCCCCTCTTATCCATCAGACGACCCAGATCGCGAGGGCTACGGCATCGACCCCCAAGCCGTCCTAGTCGAAATGGTCGAAGTCCATCAAGCAATCCAGGCGTATACCCGGTATGCGATCGGAGCTTTCAAAAACTTCAACACAGAACACATTGAGGAAGTGAATCTAAAATTCGACTTAAAGATTGGCGGGAAAACAGGCATTCCCTTTCTGGCTGAAGCGACGAGCGAAGGCAACTTTGAGATCGAAGTCAAATGCAAATTTCCCAACAAGTAAATCGATTTCGGTTCCTTTCACAGCCGGACTCCTATCCGTTCAGCTTGTCATCGTATCTGTTCAGCTTGTCGTGGCGATCGCGACTCCATTCTTCGTAAAAACCGCAGCCTTCGCCACAAACATTTCAACATTGACTACAAACGTCGCAATCTTCCGGGTGAAACCACTCACTGTCGTCCCATCACTGCGGAAAACCATGAGACGCGATCGCCAAACTCCTCACAAACCACACAATCTTTTGCGCGAATCACTCAACCAATTTTCTAGCAACTAAGGACAAACTAGAACAGTACAGAACCCTAGAAAGGAACCCTCTACTATGCCACGCCCACAGCGAACCTCTCGCATTCTCGACAAAGGACAACTGCGGATCTTGAAGCTCAAAGCCATTGATCCTCAGCTTAACTTTGGCAACGATCGCAATCTTTCGACCCTGGCAACGCAAATCGACCAGCTAAACGCCAAATTAAACGACTACAACGACACGATCACCACACTCGACACCGCTAAACAAGAAATCGACCAAATGGAACGCGACATGGGCGACCTGCTCGACCAACTGCTCAACGGCGTAAGCGGCAAATATGGCAGCGACAGCCGCGAATATGAAATGGCAGGCGGAACCCGCAAGAGCGATCGCGTTCGCAAGAGCGCCCAAAGCCGGACAAAAAACGGCGGTGTCAAACTCGCGACTGCGGGAAGCCATTATTGACCCGGCAACGATTGATGGGTCGTTGCAGAACTCTTTCGCCCCCTAAATCCCCCAATTTGGGGGACTTTGAACGGGAGAACGGGCTTGAACGTCTGCGACCTTGCGTTGCTCAAAGTCCCCCATTCTGGGGAATTTAGGGGGCAGAAGCTGACAGAAACGATGTGGCAACTTTGGTTCCCGATTTTCAATCCGGGGCGGGTCAATGCGATGACCGACCCGATCGCAGCGGGGGATGTTGCCTCTGATGCCAGATGTCAGCTTATTGACATTGAGATCGAAACTGTTCGACCGCTCGATCGAGTCCCACCGATCGAGAGGCTTTGAACAAGAGTCGATCGCCCGATCGCACCATCTCTTTCAGTCGAGTCACCACTGCTTCGTGAGTTGAAAATCGTTCGGACGGGAGCGAATCGGCTCCGATCGCCAACGCCTCTGCCTCTGCGTCATCTGCCAATATCAAAAGTCCGTCGAGTTTAAGCTGCTTTGCCATTGCCCCAACTTGTTGATGAAAGGGCACAGACCAGTCTCCTAACTCCTTCATCGTGCCGAGAACCGCGATGTGACGCGTTCCGGGTGTGTCTGCTAACAGTTGCAGCGCCGCCAGCATTGACTCTAATCCGGCGTTATAGGTCTCATCAAGAATCACGATATCGTTCGCGAGTTCAAACTTGCGCGATCGTCCGCCGGGTAGCTCCACGTCGATCGGAGCGGTCAGCGTTGATTCATCCAAGTTCAACACCTTGACAACCGCAAGCGCCGCTAAATAATTCAACGCATTGTGTTGTCCCGGCAGCGGCAGCGGAAACGATCGACCGTCAACAGTCAGCGTCTCTGCCGAGAAAAGGTGCCCGTGCAGGTCGCCGCCTTCTAGTCCATAGGTCAGTGTTTTGCCGTTCCACACCGTCCGAGCCATTTGAATCAAAAATGGATTGTCGTGATTGAGAATCGCGATCGCATCCTTAGGCATTTCTGCCAGAAGTTCACATTTGGCTTCCGCGATCGCCTCTCGTGATCCCAGTCGCCCAATATGCGCCGTGCCTACATTTGTAATCAGCGCGATCGTCGGACTCGCAGTTTGACTCAGCAGCGCAATCTCGCCCTGCGCCCGCATCCCCATTTCGACGACGGCATAATCATGCTCTTGACTCAACTCCAGCAGCGTCTTAGGAACCCCAATTTCGTTGTTGTAGTTTGCCTGAGTTTTAAGGACGTTCCCAAATCGAGACAGCACTCCGGCAATCAATTCTTTCGTCGTGGTTTTGCCGACCGATCCCGTAATGGCAATCACCGGAATCTTAAATTGATGTCGCCACCAATGAGCGATCGATTGATAAGCCCGAAGCGTGTCTTCTACTATGAGCAGCGGCAGATCCGACGATTGAAATTGAGCATCTACGATCGCGGCGATCGCGCCTTGCTCTAATGCCTGACTCACAAACTCGTGCCCATCAAACGTTTCGCCCCGCAGCGCTAAAAAGACATCCCCCGGCTTAATGTGGCGGCTGTCGGTTGTGATGCCCGTTGCTATCAAGGTGCGATCGGTCAAACGGTTAGCAGTAGCACCCAAAACGTCAATCAGTTGGGTCAGTGTGGCATGGAACGGCATAAAGGAAATGATGGGAACCAGAAACTAGCTCATTGAACGTTAAGTCACTCCACTTGGCAAGTAATTTAATTGATTTAACCAAGGGAATGCGCCGAGTTGTGCAGTTACCCGATACCGTAGAGACGTTTCACCGAAACGTTTCTAGCTAACGTCGCCATGACTAGCAAGGGGTTGCCTGCGAAAAACAAATCGCTCTGACATATCTTTGACATTGCTCATTCATCAATCAGCAGCCGTACTCAAGTACGATTGTGAACACTATTAGCAAGTGAGAAAACGATGAGGTGTGTCAAGCGATCGCTGCAAATTTTTCTCAGTCTTTACGTCCTTTACTTGGCAAAAACCGCAATGGGAATCAATATCTCCGATCGCTACACGGCTCCAACATTCGTCAAGTTTCCCGTCAAAGCATTCATCAGTAATCATTAGAAGCAGGTACGATTAAGACATACATTCCCTGTAAGTCTGCGGTTTTCTAGATTAGGCATGACCCTCGACCCAAACTCGCCTCTCCCCTCTTCGCCTGACTCATCGACTCCTCACGCTAACAATGGGTCGAGTCATATGGGTGCATCCGATCATTCTGTGATTTCCAAGCCTCCCTCCAAAGCCGAGATTTCGAGAGAGAGAAATGCCGCTGCGTTTCCAGGTGTTGGCATTCCTTCAAGCGACACGTCTAGACTGTCAGCCATTCGCCCTGCGATTTCTCTGATTGTGCTCGTTGCGATCGTGATCGTGATCGTCGGGCTATTTGTGAATAGTTCTTGGCTAGTGTTATCCGGCTCGATCGTTGCGTTGCTGTTGTCGTTGCGTGTCCTGTTTCCGGTGCTGCAACCAATTTTGGCAGAACTCGGTGCGGGGCAAGAACAATCTGTTTTAATCGCCTCAGCAGGGTTGACATTAGCCATGATTGGCTTACTCAAAGTTGTGGGATTTGGCAACACCCTGATGACTTGGTATGAGCAACTTGACTGGAACGCGATCGGGGCATTGGGCGAAGTCTTTGGGGCATTAGGGCAAATCCTGATCGCGATTTTGGCGGTCTACATCGCTTGGCGACAGTACGTCATTTCTAAAGATCTGACGATTCAACAAAACACAATTACTCAGCAGCAAACGATCGATACCTACTTCCAGGGCATTTCGGATCTGGTTCTCGACGAAGAAGGGTTGCTCGAAGATTGGCCTCAAGAACGCGCGATCGCGGAAGGTCGCACCGCTGCCATTCTCAGCAGCGTGGATGGAGCAGGCAAAGCCAAGATTCTCAGGTTTCTCTCTCGTGCTAAGCTGCTGACTCCTCTAAAGCGCGATCGCCGATTAGGACGCGCCATTCTCAATGGCTCTGGCGGCTATGCAGAAGACCGCAGTCATGGCACACGAGTCATTGATATAGGCGTAATGTTAGCGGCTTCTGACCTATCGGGCACCGATCTGCGCTGGACCGATTTGAGCGAGGCAAATTTGATTCGGGCAAACCTCGATCGCTGTGATTTAGTCAAATCCAATTTCGCCAGAACCATTTTATTTAGCGCCAGCCTTCGAGGAGCAGACTTCAATGGGCTGCGTCTCTTCTATGGCACTGCCGAAACCGCCTCACCTCGCAGCCGCACTGAGCCACCCAACTATAAAACAGGTGCCTGCACTGGGTCTGTTGTCGAAAACGCCGATTTCACCGACGCTGAAGATATGTCTCCAGAGCAACACTACTACTGCTGTGCCTGGGGCGGCTCAAAAACGAGGGCAACGATTCCCGGCGGATGTGAAGGCATTCCTAATAAGTTGGGGCGCTGATTATACTACGCGAATTACGTCTCCCGTTTCTGCCGATCGCCGCGCTGCATCTGCCACTCTCAGCGCATACAAACTGTCTTCTGGCGTGACATACAAAGGAGTGCCGTCGATTAAGCAATCTAGCACCGCAGTGGTGTCTCTCGCGAAGATACCGCGACGACCTCCGACCTCGATCGAGTGACCTCCTTCACGATTGATCAACACCCCGCCATCGCCATCAAAGATCAGTCCTCCAGTGTCGCCCTGCACTTCAAACTTGCGCTCTGATTGCCAAACTGCTTCGCCTTTGCCATACACCGCTTCAGCAATCAGCCCGCTTTTAAACCGAAGCTGGGCGACACAAATACAGGCAGAATAATGACTAGAATCAGGCGTTGACTTCCAGTAGCGGTTTTGACAGCTCACGGTGGCAACCTCGCCGAATGCGTGAGTCAGACGATGGAGACGAGACAACGCGCCGACGAACGGAAAGCCAAATAGTTCTGGCTGGTACGTCCACTTTTGCGGAGCCGGATTTTGAGGAGTCATCGTGACATACCTCGCATAAAAAGGAGTGCCAATCTGAGGCAACGTCTTAACTAGCGCCTGATGCACTCCGCCCAACAGTTCAATATGCTCGACGTGCAGCAATAAATTGCGAGAGTGTGCCAGCGCGATCGCGGTTTCTGCTTCCTCAACCGTGAGCGCGAGAGGATATTCGACGACAACGTGCTTCCCGGCTGAGAGGGCAGCTTGAACGATCGTGCCATGATCTCGATTTACGCCGGACACAATCACCAGATCAATGTGAGCGTTTTCGACCAACTCCGCCCAGACGCTAAACGATTGAGTCTGATAAACGTGACCAAACTCCTGCGTTTTTTCTGGGGTATGCCCCGCCACGCCCACCAGCTTTGCTCTAGAATCTGCGTTCACCGTTTCAGCCCGCAGTTTAGCAGCATACCCTGTGCCTACCAACCCGACTCGAATGGGGAGACTAACCGAAAAAGAAGTCATTGCGCTTGAAGAATAAGAGCCGTTGATCAATCTACTTCCTGCACGGCTACTTTGCCCTCACCCTAGCCCTCTCCCTCAGGAGAGAGAACCAGAGGTTCTAGCTCCCTTCTCCTTGGGGAGAAGGGTTGGGGATGAGGGCTGTCCAGATTCACGCAGGAGGTCTAATCTACCCTAAATTAATTACTCCACTCTGTCCATAGCGCCGCATTCAAGAAAACTCTAGAGCGATGATTTATTAGCAGGAACGATCGCAGAAAATGTCTTAACTCAAATCGGAAATCTGCCCATTTCTTCAGTGATTTACGCACTGTTACCTAAGGTTGAAACCACGATTTATGGCTGAGTTTATTAGCTCGAATTATCCCGCCATCGTCAAGATCCTCGTCCTGTGTTAGCGTTATTAACAAGGTTTATTTTCGGTCGTGAATTCGTTGAATAGACGTTTCTCCGAATGTAGCTCCCCACACTCTTTGATTCTGGAGAAACTCTATGTCACTCTACGTTGGCAATCTATCTTACGACGTGAAAGAAGATGATCTAAATCAAGCATTTGCCGCACATGGAACGGTGAAGCGAGTGCAACTCCCCACCGATCGAGAAACAGGTCGGATGCGCGGGTTTGCCTTTGTTGAAATGGGAACCGAGGCAGAAGAAACAGCCGCGATCGAAGCCCTTGACGGTGCCGCATGGATGGGTCGCGACCTGAAGGTCAATAAGGCTAGACCTCGTGAAGAGAGAGGGTCTTCGGGCGGCAACTGGTCAAGCGACAATCGGTCTTCTCGCCGTTATTAAGTCCTGACACACGCTGCATTATTTGCGAAGGGTAGGCAAAGCGTCTACCCTTTCTGTTTTCTTGTAAGATTTCTGAGGCAGAGTGAACTTAGCGATCGACTCAAAATTACACAGCAATGGAATATCCCGAAGACCTGAAGTATCTCGACTCTCACGAATATGTGCGGCTTGAAGGCGAAATTGCCACTGTGGGCATCAGTGCCTTTGCGATCGACCAACTCGGCGACGTTGTATTTTTAGAGCTGCCCGATGTGGGCACTGCGGTCGAAAAAGGAGAAAGCTTTGGCACGATCGAATCGGTTAAAGCGGTAGAGGATTTGAAGTCTCCGGTGACGGGCACCGTGATTGAGAGCAACGCCGCCATGGTTGACGCACCCGAACAACTGGCAGACGATCCCTACCTTGAAGGCTGGTTGCTCAAAGTCAGGGTAAATGATTTTGACGATCTGGATGACGCGCTCACGGCGGCTGAATATCGGGAACAGGTAGAAGGCGATTAGAGAATAAACCTCCCGCGTGAATCTGGGTAGCCCTCCTTACGAAGCTACCGTGTACACACAAGTCTCTCGATCAGTCATTGCTGAGATCCTCGCCCCCTAAATCCCCCAATCTGCGGGACTTCAAGCTAAGATTCCGGTTCAAAGTCCCTCAATTTTGATGAGTCACTGCGTTGGGCGGGTTCCCCGACTTAAAGCAAGTGACGTAGGGGGATTTAGAGGGCTGAAAGACCTAAAACGCAGCGACACAGACTTGTGTGTACACCGTAGCCACACGAAGTGTTCAAGCAGGAGGTCTAATTTAGAGTTTGTTGCCCAAATTCATCGTTCTTTTACGCTCGATCGCAGCGCGATCGAGTTAATTGTTGCAGAATATTTACAGGCGGCTTACTCTCTCTAAAAACTCCCCCATGTCAGAGCTTATTACTCAAGCGCAATCAACGGCTGAATTGAGTCACGACGATCACGAGATCACTGAGTCAGAACGCAACTTCGCCAATGGATCTGATTCTGCTCTCAGCGGTTCGATGACTGACTCGTTTACTCATCCCGATCGCTTTCTCGATCGTCATATCGGACCGAGAGATCTCGAAATCCAGCAGATGCTGCAAACTCTGGGATTGTCTTCATTGGATGCTTTGATTGATCACGCAGTTCCCGCAGGGATTCGGATCAAGCGTCCGTTGCAGTTAGGGGAGAGCCGGGGTGAATATGAGTTATTGGCAGACCTGAAAGCGATCGCTCAAAAGAATCAAATTTTTCGCTCCTTCATCGGCATGGGCTATCACAACTGCATTACGCCCCCGGTGATTCAGCGCAACATTCTCGAAAATCCAGGTTGGTATACGCAATACACGCCCTATCAGCCCGAAATCGCCCAGGGTCGTCTAGAAGCGCTGCTCAACTTTCAGACGATGGTGATTGACCTCACCGGACTAGAAATCGCGAATGCGTCGCTGTTGGATGAAGGCACGGCGGCGGCTGAGGCGATGGCAATGAGCTACGGATTGTGCAAAACGGGCGCAAAAGTCTTTTGGGTGTCAGAAGCGTGTCACCCCCAAACGATCGACGTGATTCGCACACGGGCACTGCCGTTAGAGATTGCGGTGATCGTCGGCGATCACCGCACATTTGAATTCGAGATGCCTATCTTTGGGGCGCTATTACAGTATCCGGCAACCGATGGCGCGATTTATGATTATCAAGAATTTGTCGATCGTGCCCATACCGCAGGCGCGTTAGTCACCGTTGCGGCTGATTTGCTCAGTCTCACCCTGTTAAAACCACCCGGAGAGTTTGGGGCAGACATCGCCGTGGGCAACACTCAACGCTTTGGGGTGCCGCTTGGCTATGGCGGACCTCACGCCGCATACTTTGCGACTAAAGAAGTCTATAAGCGTCAGATTCCCGGTCGATTGGTGGGAGTCTCGAAAGATGTCAACGGTCAGCCTGCGTTGCGACTCGCTTTGCAAACTCGTGAGCAACATATCCGTCGAGACAAAGCGACGAGCAATATTTGCACAGCACAAGTTCTATTAGCGATCATCGCCGGGATGTATGCCGTCTATCACGGTGCTCAAGGACTCAAACGGATTGCAGAACGCATTCACAAAATGACCGCGACCTTAGCTGCGGAGTTACAAAAACTCGGCTATACGCTTGGGTCAGAGCCATTCTTCGACACCCTGCGAATCGAAGTTGGAGACAAGCAAACCGAAATCTCAGAACGCGCAATCGTCCATCAAATCAATTTACGAAAAATCGGAGACAGTACGATCGGAGTGGCGATCGACGAAACCACCTCCAAGCAAGATCTCCTCGACCTCTTAGAAATCTTCTCCGGTCACTCTGTCTCCGTCCTCTGTTCTCCATCCTCCGTCCTTCCCGCATCCCTTTCCCGCACCACTCCCTACCTCACTCATCCCATCTTCACCCGTTATCACTCCGAGACCGAACTGCTGCGCTATCTGTATCGCCTCCAGTCAAAAGATTTGTCGCTGACGACAGCGATGATTCCCCTCGGCTCTTGCACCATGAAACTCAACGGCACGTCTGAAATGGTGCCCGTCACCTGGGTAGAGTTTGGGCAGATTCACCCTTTTGCGCCCGTCGAGCAAACTCAGGGCTATCAAATTCTGTTTCAACAGCTAGAAGACTGGCTGGCAGAAATCACTGGATTTGCAGGCATCTCGCTTCAGCCAAACGCAGGCTCTCAAGGCGAGTACACGGGGCTGCTCGTGATTCGGCAATATCACCAACAGCGCGGCGAAGGGCATCGCAATATTTGTTTAATTCCCCAATCGGCGCACGGTACAAACCCTGCTAGTGCAGTCATGGCAGGCATGAAAGTCGTGCCTATTGCCTGTGACACCGACGGCAATATCGACCTCGCCGATCTGAAGTCAAAAGCCGAAAAGCATCAAAGCAACTTAGCAGCGCTGATGGTGACGTATC
>JBBQYE010000079.1:0-12039 GCA_038208945.1 Leptolyngbyales cyanobacterium
GATGGTCAGACTATAACTGGAGCTGGGAGTAAGATTCGCCATAGCAGTAGAAGAGTGGATTGGGGAGTCTAGATTTTAGATTGAATAAGTCATCTAAAATCTAAAGGTTCTCCGGTGGTCATTCTTTTCCAGACTACGAGAAAGCTGTCTAAGTATCTGTACTGAATGAACGAAAAGGGCGGCTCTTCTTCGACGTGCAACCCCTGACAAATGGCTGAACTTTTGCTGACTTTGAGAAGAGCGTCTAGCATGGAAAGGACGATCGCGGGTTCGCCCCTAAGATAGTTGCAGACACGATCGTCGATTTCTCAATCCTACCCTTCACTACTTATGCGTGACTTTCTCAAACAGACGTTCGCAACCCTACTTGGCATTTTCATTTTTTTAGGACTTAGCGTAGGAGGCTTGCTATTTCTAATTATTGCGACCGCAACAAAAGACACAGGACCGCAGGTGAAGGATAAGTCAGTGTTAGTTTTTGATTTATCTCAGAATATTACTGACTCTCGACCCAATTCCAGTGCTCGCGAAGTCGTCACCGATGCCCTTTCTGGAAGTGAAACCGACACGATCAGTCTTCGCAGCGTTTTAGACACGATCGACTACGCAACTCAAGACCCTAAAATTATTGCCCTTTACCTTCACGGTAGCGATGGCAACAGCTCTTCTGGGTTTGCCACGCTTAAAGAAGTCCGCAAAGCCATGACGCGATTTAAAGCGGCTGGAAAAAAAATCTACGCTTACGATGTCGATTGGAAAGAGCGCGAATATTACCTGGCATCGGTGGCAAACTCGATCGCGGTGAACCCGATCGGACAGCTAGAAATCAATGGTCTCAGTTCTGAAAGTATGTTTTATGCGGGGGCATTGCAGAAATTTGGGGTTGGCGTGCAGGTCACACGAGTCGGCAAATATAAATCAGCCGTCGAACCCTATTTGCTGACAAAACGCAGCCCTGCCAACAAAGAGCAAACCGAGAAACTCTTAGGCGATCTGTGGAGTGAGTTTCTCACAACGACCAGCAAAGACCGTAAAATGACCGTCCCGCAGCTTCAAAAGATTGCAGACACTCAGGGAATTTTGAACCCAGAAGAAGCGCGGAAAAGCGGATTGACCGATAAGGTTGCCTATTCTGATGAAGTATCGGCAGAGCTAAAAACGTTGACCGGAGAAGACGAAGAGAATAAATCGTTTCGTCAAATTGCTCTCAAAACTTACGCCAAAATCGCGGACGATCGACCCAAAAAGCGCAACACCAAAAATCAAATTGCCGTCATTTATGCCGATGGCGAAATCGTCAACGGACAGGGCACAGCGGGACAAGTCGGCGGCGATCGCTTGGCTCGACAAATCCGAGATCTGCGCTTAGATGACGAGGTGAAGGCAGTCGTGCTGCGGGTTAACAGTCCGGGCGGGAGTGCCACTGCATCTGAGATCATTCAGCGAGAACTCGTTTTGGCTCGCAAAGTCAAACCCGTCGTGGTGTCGATGGGCGACGTAGCCGCATCAGGTGGTTACTGGATCTCGACCTATGCCGATCGCATCTTTGCCGAACCGAACACAATCACAGGCTCGATCGGGGTATTTGGGCTACAGCCCAACATCCAAAAGATCGCTAATCAAAATGGTTTGACTTGGGATGTCGTCAAAACTGGACGCTTCGCCGACAGTCAGACCATTAGCCGCCCCAAAACCCCTGAAGAATTAGAACTCGTGCAGCGATCGGTCAATAAGATTTACGACCAGTTTCTAACGAAAGTTTCGGACTCTCGCAAACTTCAAAAATCGAGAGTTGCCGAGATCGCTCAAGGGCGAGTTTGGTCGGGCGCTGAGGCAAAATCGCTCGGTCTAGTCGATGAACTGGGCGGATTAGAAGATGCTATCAAAGAAGCCGCAACCCGCGCAAAACTCGGCGACGACTGGCATTTAGAAGAATACCCCAAGAAGAGCACGCTAGAGGAAAAACTCTTGGGTCAGTTCTTAGGAGGCAGCGAAACCAAAGCAACTCCTAGCGACCCCTTTACCAGCGAGTTCAAAAAAATTCAGGCAGATCTCGAATCTCTTCGTGCCATGAACGATCCGAGAGGAGTCTATGTCCGACTACCGTTTAATCTCCGAGTCGATTAAATTTTGAAGTCAGAAAATCTGGATCAAAAGTCGAGATCGCGAACCTAGAACTTTAGCTCAGAGTTAAAACCAATCCGGTAAATGGGTAAATTAAGTTGAATCCACTTACAGTATCGTAATTTGTCATCCACCTATGGACAGAAAAAAATATCGCTCCTTGCTATTAATCTTGCTGTGTAGTGCTGCGGGTGTGGTTGTAGGAGGAACTGCTAGTTGGGCAGAAGGCAGTCAGTGTCTGCAAGCAAAAGTGTTGACCAACCAGTGTCTCACTCAAGAGCCGATCGTAAAAACGCTAGAAGGAATGGCAACGGGAATGATTGCAGGAATTGGCGCAGGGGCAGGAGCCGCCTGGAATGCTAAACGAAACTCCTGATCAAAAAGATACCCGCTTAAAAATCAGCAAAATAACCGAAAGGGCGAAGCATTGATTTAAATGCTTCGCCCTTCAGTTTTTTAACGCGACTATGATTTCAAAAATAGAGAGGAAACGATCGGTCAGACCAACTCCCTACAATCACCAAACCGCAAAAGATACCAGCGAAACAGACAAAGCTTGCCCAGAGCGTTTATGAATAAGGTGAAGACTTCAAAGGCGACTATGCAAGGATCACTAAAACGCATTCTCACGGGAGCGCTATTTTTTATCACTACACTAATCGCGGCTACAGCAGGTTATATGCTCGCTGGTTGGTCACTCATAGATGCCGTTTACATGGTTGTGATCACAACCTTTGGTGTAGGCTACGGCGAAGTTCACCCGATCACAAGCACAACGCTGAGAATCTTCACGATCGGTGTGATTGTGGCAGGAACATCCTCAGTCGTTTACATGGTAGGCGGCTTTGTTCAAATGATTACAGAAGGAGAAATTAATAAAGCACTGGGAGCGAGACGAATGACACGCAGCATTGAAACACTAGAACACCATGTGATCATCTGTGGTTTTGGTCGAATGGGACAGATTCTGGCACGGAAAATGTTAGATGCTAATGTTCCCTGCGTGATTCTTGATAACAATGCTGACCGCATCGCAATGGCTGAATCATCGGGTTATTTAATTCGGATCGGGAATGCCACCGATGAAGCTATTTTGCACGCGGCTGGTATCGATCGAGCTAAAGTTTTAGCGACCGTGCTGCCAGATGATGCCGCTAATGTTTTTATCACCTTAACGGCTCGTGAGCTTAACCCTAGATTGATGATTTTGGCTCGTGGGGAACTGCCGTCTACCGAAAAAAAGCTGCGATTAGCGGGAGCGAACCAAGTGGTGTTGCCCGCCGCGATTAGTGCTTTGAGAATGTCTCACATGATTACTCACCCTGCCACGATGGAGTTTTTCAGCAACGATGATGGTCGCAGTCGTCTTAATGAACTGCTGTCACAAGTCGATATTCAAGTCGATGAGCTTGCGATCGAGCACGGCTCTCCAATGGTGGGGGCAACGATCGAAGATATTGAGGTGCGGGGTAAAGGAACCTTTATTGTTGTGGCGTTACGCAGACTGGACGGCGCTACCATTACCCACCCAAGTCAAGCGTTAATTCTCAGCGAAGGGGATGTTGTCATCGTGATGGGGCATCGCGGAGATATTCCTCAATTTGTTCGCAAGCACGTCATTCGTCGCCCGATGCGATATGCCAGTTCTCGGCTGTTTCGTCACGACAAATAACAGAATCTTTCGCACGATAAATCGCTTGTTTTGTCGGTGTAATATACGTGAGTAGCGTAGGAGCTTACTGCAACTCAACAAAAGGGATGCGTATATGCTGAAGTGAAAGACTATATTTACGTATTAATGCTGAGAAGCTAATGATAAAGATTGTTTTTTAACGTCAAAAATACATGAGAGAATGCGCGTAATACCTACCCTGCAAGGTTTTCAGTGAAGAGTTGGCTAAGAAACATCGCAGCTAGTGACATCAGTAACCAAACCCTGCTAGAAGTAGTAGAAGCTACGCAGCGCCTCAGTATCAAGCAAATTGAGAGTGCGCTGGTTCAAGAGTTAGCTGCACTTCATTCACAGATTTATGAATACCAAACTCGCGACCAGTCTATTTATCACGGCAGCAGCCGTTACCGGAGCCTTCTCTCAAATTGCCCCAGCCGCCGCTTTATCTGCGTCTAGCTCTGTTTGGGACAAATCTCAGCCCACTGTTTACAGCAAAAGTCAAACTGGTTTTAATGACGCAACCTATCAGCAGTTTGTGCAGCAAGAGCGCGTTGCCATTCCTAACAGTGGGCAGTTTCAACTCGACCCCAACAAACTAGGGCTGAAGTACGATTACAACGTGTCTGCTTTCTTCATCAATGAAGGCGCAGGCTATAGAAACCAGTTGGCTTTCACCTCAACAGGGCAAACCAAGACGGAGGGGCTACTGTTTAAAGACATCTCTTGTGAAGGGGCTGGCTGTGTAGGTGCCTGGGGTGGCAATGCCCTCAAACTGGGTGATGGCGTAAAGGTTGGTGAAATCAAAGCGGGGTCTCAACTCGATTTCTTCTTGCGTGCTGACGGTCTAAATCGTGGAACAGGCGCAAACGTTTTTGGGACTCAAACGACCCAAAACGCAGACGGGCTTCAGCATCTGGTTGCTTACGGTGTTGGCAAAAAGTATCTGTTGCTGGGCTTTGAAGACCTCTATGGTGCTAAAGGTGCAACGGGCGGCAAAAACGAGAACTCCGATCGTGACTTCAACGATGCTGTTTTTGTGGTTGACATTGGTGAAGCTAACCTAAATGCGCTGGTTAAGCCCGTTCCTGAACCTTCGGTCAGTCTGTCGCTGATTGGGCTAGGTGCTGCGGGTCTGCTCTTGCGCCGCCGTCAGAGCAAAGCTGAATAGTCGATGAGATCAGTCCTAGATTAAAGTCAGTCGTGTGTAGTCTGTAGAAAATAGTCCTTGGCAAATTGCTGGGGGCTATTTTTCTATATTCAGACTTTCTCAAGTCCCTCTAGACTGCTTCACAGCAGATTGTTCAGCTTTGGAAACGTTAGAGAACAGCGCATCGTGCGGGTGTAAGCTAAGAATTCGAGAGATTTGAGGACTGAGGGAACCGGAATGAGCAATAATTCTGCCGCGACCACTACGATTTCACCGATCGGCATTGGCGGCAGCATCCGAGAACATCACTGGACTTGGAAAGATCAGCCCATCACGGGCATCTACGAAGTTTTGGGAGACGGAAAGCCGATTTTGCTGCTTCCTGCTCTCAGCAGCGTGTCTAGCCGCACTGAAATGCGAGGCTTGGCACAACTATTGGCAGAAAAATATCAGGTGATTGCGATCGACTGGGTAGGATTTGGAGAGTCATCGCGTCCTCAAGTTGCCTATACACCAGCCCTGTATGAAGCCTTTCTGCGAAACTTTGTGCAAACAGTCTTTTCTGAACCAGTTGTGGTGGTTGCGGCAGGGCACTCAGCCGGATATGTGATGGAATTAGCCAATCGAGCCAGAGGCAGTGCGACGGTGCCTTGGCGATGGGTTGTGCTCGTGTCTCCGACTTGGCGCGGACCGTTACCTACTGCAATGGGCGAACATCGTCGTCTCTATAAAGTCCTGCAAACGCTGATTGACCTACCGTTGGTGGGGCAGGTTCTTTACTTCTTGAATACCACTCGTGGGTTCTTAAAATTTATGCTCAGTCGTCATGTGTTTGCTGACCCTGAGCACATCACAGACGATACGATACGGCAAAAGCAGCAAATGACCCGACAGCGAGGAGCCAGATTTGCGTCTGCCGCCTTTGTGACAGGTGCTTTAGACGCAGTGAAAAAAAGAGAAGATTGGTTTAACTGGTTTCAGCCGCTGCCCGTGCCCGTGATGATGGTGATTGGAGAGCAGATGCCAGCCAAATCTCGTGCAGAGGTGGAAGTGTTAGCCCATTTCTCAGGAGTCCAGGTTCACCGGATGCCGGGTTCTTTAGGGTTACACGAAGAATATCCAGATCAGTTGGCTGCGGGAATGTTGCCGTTTTTGGAGAAGTATTGGTCATAGAGTGCCAGAAAACCGGGGCGAACTCGATTTGCCCCGGTTCTGCTAAAAAAGCCATTCGTCCTGAGCTTCGTTTTTGGTGTTTGTATTGCGCTGCGGCGTTTCGCGAGTGAACTTCATGTGAATCGATCGCATCTGCCCACCATCGGCAGCAATGGCAATGATCGGATATCGAATCACGCCATCTTGAAAGGAGAGTTGGAACCGGAACGTGCCATCGGGGTTGAGTTGGATGGGGTCGCCATCGATCGTCACTTTGGCATCGGGTTCAGTTGCGCCATAAACAATCAATTCTGCGTCAGCAATCAACCAGAAGTTGCGCGGACGAATAGGAGGAACTGATGCCGACATCCCGATTCCCGACATCCCGATTCCCGACATTCCAATCCCCGACATCCCAATTCCCGAAATGGTTGGTAATGCGCTCATTCTGGCTCCCGGCGCGAACACAAAAGAGCTAACCGACTGCTGAGGAACCTGCTGCATTGAGCCAAACAGTGAACCCGTCACTCGTTGCTCTTCGGCGGATTGTGCTGTGTCAAAAAGTTGATTGTAGAGAGGATTCGCAACTGCTTCATCATCGGTTCGTTTGCTAAGGGGCACTAGCTCTAAGAAGGTTTTGCCCCGCAGGTCTTCTTGCCAGTCGATCGTTACAAATTGGTCTTCAACCCAGTCTGATGGGTAGGTTGGAGGAATGCGAACTGGGGTCGATCGTGCCAGCATCAGCCAGCGTCCATCGGCAGTCAGATAGCCAATTTCGACGAGATAATCACGATCGCTGACGGGAATTGCCAGATACCAATCGCGTGCCATTTCATCGCAGTCAAACTGCTGCATCGTGTGGGGGCTTTGCCGATCGACCTCGATATCGGTGACATCACAAAGCCGAAGCACTAAGTTCTGTCCGCCCTGCTGTCGCGCTTCAGATTTGTGCTCATTCGAGATATCCCAGTAGGTGTAGCCCAACTGCGGATCGCGAGGCAGCAGGACAATTCGACTTTCACCATAGCCTTCTGGTAGGTCTGGCAATCCTTCATCAACGGTTGCCAAGGTTTCGCTGCTGAGGTCGGTTTGTCCGACATCAAACTTAGCGGCTTCGACCTCAGACTGAGCGTCATCAGCGTTCATCAACGCTGCTGCTCCTACCGCAAGGGCGGCTCCTCCGATCAGTTCAGCAGGGACGATCGGGGAACTCACGTCACCCAAGCCTGAAGCAGAGGTCGCTCCGTCGAGATCAAGTTCGATCGAGTCTTCAATCGCGCTGGGAAAATCAACATCCAGGTCATCGATCGTGTCAAATGTGGATAAAGCTTCTTCGATTTCCAAGTCCTCGATCGAGGGTTCTTCTAGAGAAGTAGGAGAAACATCGAGGCTGATCTCAGGCGAAGGGTCTCCCGATCGAGCCATTCCAGCGGCTCCTGCGGCTAAGACGGCACCACCTGCTAAGGCTGCACCTGCGATCGCAGTAGAGTCATCTGCACTGATGGGTGACTCAACAACAGGGACGGTTAATTCGGTGGGCTGAATCGTTTCAGAGGAGGTGAGAGAAGGTTCTTCAGGGCTAGAGATGTCTGAAGAATCTGTACGATCTGCCCAAGCTGCGGCTCCTGCTCCGGCAGCTAGTGCGGCTCCACCTGAGATCGCGGCATCTCCAAGATTAGGAGTAGAGCCAGTCGTCTCAATCGTAGGGTCAGCAACAGGGGCAAGTTGTTCTGACGCGGCACGATCGGAGCTAATCACCGATTCGGCTCTAGAAACAAGGTTAGGATTCTCAACCCAAGGATCTGTAAGATCGTTAGCTGGTGGAATGGGAGCCGTTTCTGGCGGAGTCGGTTGAAGAGGAGCGACTGGCTCGATCGAGCGTTCTGCACCTTCTTCAGAAGCCTCGCGACGACTGCTTAACCACAGCAAAAACAGCCCTAGCAAGCCCAGCGGAAGTAGCCACAAGAGCCAAGGTGAAATGCCTCCATCATCTTGGGCGGGTCTGGCGGCGATCGTAGTCGGGGCAGTCGTAGCAGACTCGGCTACACTCGGAGATGCTGCTACCGTTGGGGCGGCTACTCCATTTAGAGAAGCGGTTGCAGCAGGAGCGGCGGTTCCAGCAGGAGTAGTATTCAGCGAAGATGCTGCTGCGCCTACACTTCCTGCGGCGAGTAGAGTTGGATCAACTTGGGCAGATTGAATCGCCTGCTGCACAGTTGGTGCAGAAGCATAGCCTAAAAAGGCAGCGATCGCCGGACTCGGATTCGTGCCTTTATAGACATAGACCAACGGCTGCGAGAAGGGATATCTAGGATCAGTCGGAAGCCTATTGTGCATCAGCAGCACCTTTAGCCCAGATGCTTTGCGAGCTTGGTTGGCGATCGTGTAGCCAATTCCATCGGTTCCGAGTTGAGAAATCAGCAATGCCGTGCTGTCTTCAGAAAGCCGTGTGGTCGTTGCGCCTGACCTAAAGGGAGCCGTTTTAAAGACCGGATAATTGCGGAAAGCCTGACGAGTATCACTGATTTCGGGGCGATCGAGTACCCGAATTTTGCCAGCAGAACCGCCAACCTGCGACCAGTCGGTGATCTCTCCTCGAAAAATCTTGGCAAACTGCTGATCGGTGATGCTGCCGTTGAAAGGATTGTTAGACCCAACCACGATCGCGATTTTCTCGCGTGATAGAGGAACGGCAACCAAGCCCTGAGCTTTTTCTTGAGGAGTGAGGGCGCGCCCGATCGCCGCGATGTCGGCTGTTCCATCCAAGACGGCTTGCAGTGCGGTTGGAGTGCCTTCGTAGCCAACGGTAACGCTCGTCCCTGGGAACTGTGTCTCAAATCGCTGTTTTAGCGCCTGATTAGCCGATGCCATGCTGCTTGAACCATCAATCCGAACGGTGGTTCCGGTGGGGACGGCGGTTGGGAGCGGAAAAGCCGTCGGGCTGCTAGCGGCGGCTTGCGCCAACACGATAGGGGCGGAGATGGCGAAGGGTTGAGATGCCGCTACGATCGCGGCTAACAGCGCCATGATGATGGAATTGTCTTTTTTTTCAAGCATTGGGCTTTCAGCAACTCACACAGTTCAGGTTGAAATTCATTTTGACAAAAGACGTGCCAATTATATAGCCTTCCTCTCAAATTTCAGCTTGAGTAGAGTAATCGCTTAGGGGATGTTTGAGCAGCGATCTTTCCAGGTGATCGCATTAAGGTAGGGAAGACATCAAATAGGTCTCAGACGATTGAGGCTCAGAGGTTGGAGGTTAGAGCAAAAAGCTCGACGTTCCGAGTTCTGAGCTTTATTTTTTGAGTAAGAAGGTTGAAGTTCCGAGTTCGGAAGGTGTAGCTTCGAGTTTTGAGGGTGAAGTTTTAAGCAAACAGGTCAAATTTTCGAGTTCTGGGGTCGAGGTTCCGAGTTCTGAGGTCGAAGTTTCGAGTTCTGAGGTCAAATGACCGAGGTTTTAAGGTGAAGGAGGGAGAATTAAGTGGGAATACTGACGATCGAGCTTTAGCTTTGCCTAGTCTAAACGCTGTCTCCGAGGAAATTACTATGAGTGCTTTTGAAACTTACATTCGAGATTTGCAGGAAATTAGCGCAACGGGGGCAGCCGTTAAGGAGACATCCTATTATGGGGCGTTAGAGAAGCTGTTGAATGAGTTGGGCAAGACGCTGAAGCCGAAAGTGCGCCGTGTGATGCAGTTGAAGAATATCGACGGGCGGGAATGCCGGATGGGAGATCATTCACCGCGAGTCAGTTTCAGAAGAAGGCAGAAAACATGCCAGATCCGCTAAAGGTGGAATTTGCTGAGCGAAGCACTAAACGTTACAATCGTCCGATCTGCGTACTATTGACTGCTGGTGGTTCTTGAGGCAGATCCCAACCCCGTGTCGCACGGTTTTTAGACAGAAATCGTCAGCCTACAAAAAATTCTCCACTCTACCCCAACACCTTTATGCGAATCGCTCACGATATTACTCAACTCATCGGGCACACGCCCCTCGTGCAACTGAATCGAATTCCTCAAGCCGAGGGATGTGTTGCCAGAATCGTTGTCAAACTAGAAGGGATGAATCCCGCCTCGTCGGTTAAAGATCGCATTGGTATCAGCATGATTCAACACGCTGAGACCACGGGCTGGATTCACCCCGGCAAAACCCTCTTAGTCGAACCCACGTCTGGCAACACCGGAATTGCCCTCGCGATGGTCGCCGCCGCAAAAGGCTATCGTCTGCTGCTCACCATGCCAGACACCATGAGCACAGAGCGCCGTGCCATGCTTAAGGGCTATGGTGCTCAACTAGAATTGACTCCAGGCACATTGGGCATGAAAGGCGCGATCGCCCGTGCCGAAGAAATTGCGTCAACCACTCCTAACGCATTCATGCTGCAACAGTTTAAAAATCCGGCAAACCCTCAAGCGCATCGTGAAACCACGGCAGAAGAAATTTGGGCAGACACCGATGGGCAGATTGATTTCTTGGTGGCAGCAGTCGGCACAGGCGGCACCATTACAGGCGTTGCAGAGGTGATTAAAGCGCGCAAGCCTGAGTTTAAAGCGATCGCCGTCGAACCTAAAACTAGCCCTGTTTTATCAGGGGGGCAACCTGGCGCTCACAAAATTCAGGGCATCGGGGCGGGATTTGTGCCCAATATCATGCGACTAGATCTGGTGGACGAAGTGATTCAAGTAACGGATGAAGAGTCGATCGCGTATGGTCGTCGCCTCGCAAGAGAAGAAGGGCTGTTGTCGGGCATTTCTACCGGAGCAAACCTAGCAGCCGCGATTCAAATTGCCCAGCGTCCTGAAAATGCAGACAAACTGATTGTGATGATTCAACCAAGCTTTGGTGAGCGCTATTTGAGTACGGCTTTATTCCAGGATTCCTAAAAAAAGAGGGCGTTGCTGAATAAAACTACGCTAGTACCCTGACCCTCAGACCCTTTCCCGCGGGAAAGGAGAGCTAGAAATCTTGTTCCCTCTCCTTGGGGAGAGGGCTAGGGTGAGGGTCAGTTCATTGGTTCACACCCAAACTCAGCAACGCCGAAAAGAGGATTGTCTATCAGGTGTCAGCCGCACACCGTCCTGAAACCCCAATAATTCTCCTGATTCGATCATAGTCCAAGCTTCATTATCGGTGAGCGGTGTAGTGGCAATGATAGCGACCCGATCGCTCGGTTTCGTCAATTCTTGAGAATCGACGGTGACATCTTGATCAATCAGATGAGCCGCTGCAAAGGGGGCTTGCCGAACGATATAGCAAAGCTTTGTCGAGCAATGAGCAAAGAAAAAGTCCCCGTCTGACAGCAAATGGTTAAAAACGCCTTGTTGAGCGATCGTGTGAGTAATCCTTCTCAGCACTGGATATAAACGCTCTAGGGCAGGTTTCCCGTCCGGAAAGGCGGCTCGCAGGGTCTTCAAAATCAGGCAAAATGCCTTCACAAAGATAGTCCAGCGTAGTGTAATCAATGATTCACAGCGTAAACTCTGCAAACTCCCCGCTCGGTTCTGCTTGCGGGACTTTGCTCACCAGACTTGGCTGAAAATCTGAACGCTGCAAAAGCTGACTGAGAGATAATTGCGGATTCTGATGCAGAATATTCAGCACGCTCATAAAGTCTCGCACGATCTCACCCGGAGTCAATAATTTATCTGCCCCGACTCGATCGCTCATCACGCGCAAAAACTCCTTCATCTCCTGTGATGAAAGCTGGTTGCTGTCGTCATAGTGATGTTGGTGCATCTCGGCTAATCGTTGCAGCAATTGCAGAATCTCAGCCTGACTCAACGGCTCTAGGCGGATGACCGGAGCGATCGTATCCACCATGCCACTCTGACTCACTAACGCACTTTGCGCCGTGCGCCGTTGCCATGCCGGATCGCTATAAAGCCCTCGTCGCGGGTCTTCTAAAAACTGCGGAGTTCCTCCAATCACGATCCCCAAGTGA
>JBBQYE010000080.1:0-11802 GCA_038208945.1 Leptolyngbyales cyanobacterium
GTGAATGGGCGATCGAGCGAGCAAGAAGCCAAACACAGCGAACTGAAAAAATTAGAAGAAACGCTGAAATCTCAAAGAGTCACCGCCGCCGAACTCGCAGGCAAAGTCAGTCTCTACCAGGAGATGATGCAGCCGATTCAAGACACGGTAGATGGGTTGCGATATCAGCTTGAGGCAATGCAGGGCACGATCGCACAAGTTCACGAGGCGAAGAATAATCAGAGTGAAGCGATCGCTGAGATGCAGCAAATTGTCACCAACCTAACCAATAAGCCTGAGTTCGCGCCCACTTGAATTGTAGCCAATGAAGCGATCTCCTTCGGCAGTGCCTACGTTTGATGCAATGTTACTGCCCACTATTCAGGCTCTACAAGTTTTAGGAGGCTCTGGCACTACTGAAGAGATTTATGACAAGGTAGCGCAACTTCTCAACCTGTCAGATAAAGTTCTGGAGATTCTCCACGGCAGCACATCTCAAAGTGAAGTTGAGTATCGATTAGCCTGGAGCCGTACTTACTTAAAAAAGTATGGGCTTTTAGAGAACTCATCACGCGGGATATGGTCTTTAGCTTCAACATCTGTTGATCTCGACAATCTAGATGCTAGAGAAATCGTCAAGGCTGTTCGGGATGCCGACAAGAACAAGTCAGTTTCCGCAGATACATTAGATGACTCCGTTGCGCCTACGGAAACTTTAGAAGAACTGGCATGGCATCAACAGCTCCATAAGGTATTGCTTTCTCTAGACCCTGCTGCATTTGAGCGTTTAACACAACGGTTGCTACGTGAATCTGGTTTCACACAAGTGCAGGTTACAGGCAAGTCTGGGGACGGTGGCATTGACGGTGTGGGCATTGCTCGTGTGAGTGGGTTCCTGAGCTTTCACGTCTTGTTTCAGTGCAAGCGTTACCAGGGTTCTGTTACATCTGCTCAGATTAGAGATTTTCGGGGAGCGATGCAAGGACGCACTGATAAAGGCTTGTTTGTTACAACTGGTACGTTCACTAGAGACGCGATTAAAGAAGCAACACGAGATGGCGCACCTCCCATTGATTTGATAGATGGTGAGCAGCTAGTACAGCGTTTGAAAGAGTTGAGTCTTGGCGTAAAGATAACGATGATTGAAGCTGTTGAAGTTGATGAAGATTGGTTTACCAAAATTTAGTATCGATTCTTAAGGAGAGATTAAGACAATTTTACCGACTGCCGCTCAAAGCATCATGTGCGTCACATTATGCCAATCTGTTACCAATATGTTTAAACCCGTCTTCATTCTTCGACTTGATGAGCGAACAGGCAATATCTTCGTTTTAGCTGGCGATAATATACAAATGGAGATCTATCGCAATGGTCGTTGGAGGTTCTTGTGATGAAGCCTAACTTTGCTGAAATGACTAAGGCTGACCTTCGAGCTTATCTGGTTGCTCATCCTAACGATCAGGAGGCATTTCATGCCTTTGTCGATCGGTTCACCGCAGACGCATCTCCTGAAACCTACGCCATGCCACAATCAAAAGCTGAAATCGAAGAAGTTGCAAGAATGATTCAGCAGAAAGTGGAAGAATTGAAGACAGGTTAAGGTCGTGAGACTTTGAAGTTCTGTGGAAAAAAGCCAGTCATAGTAATTCAAGAAATTCTTCTACAGTCAATTCTGCTTGGCGAATGACTGCCCGTAAAGTGCCGCGATCGAGTTCTTTGTGGTTGGGTACAGTGATCGTAGTTCTGGGATTTACGCGAACTAAAATGATGTGACTTCCACGCTGCCGATCAACCACAAATCCTATCTGCTCAAATGCTTTGACCCAATCTGCACCTGAGATGACAGGCAACCTACTCATATCAACACAATTTCAATTCTGTCGTCTGGGATAGTTTCGCCTCAATCGCATAGCACCTCGACATAGAGAGCGATCGCTTCTTCAGTATTCGCCAAGGCTTCGTCGCGAGTTTTTCCTTGACTGATACAACCTGGTAAACTTGGCACCTCAACCACAAAGTAACCATCTTCACCGGGATAGAGCAGAACTTTTCGCTTGGATGGGGCTTGAGATTGGGTTACAGTCATGGCTCTAAGGCTCAGTGGTTTATCCGAATGCTAACGCGCTCTAAAGAGAGCAGAAACGGCTACCAGCTAGGTTTTGATTACAACCCAGTCGCCGTTAACTTCAGCGATCGAGCCTCCCGGAAACGGATCAGTGCGCGATCGATTGGGGGCACCAATCAAATCAGTCATCTTCTCAATATGCTCAAAGTTTGGGCTGAACGTCAGAGTTTTTTGCAGGAATTGGCGAACGACGCGACGCTGAAGTGCTAAGGGAGCGGAGCGGAGCAGCGATCGATTTAAGGCTAAACGATCGACATTCATGGCTTTTTCTCTCAGTTCAGAGGCGATCGTTTCAAGATATTCAACTTCTGCGACGAGGAGTTCGGCAGTTTGAGCAAGGTTCTGTTCAACTTGCGGATTGAAATGAGTTTGCAAGTAAGGAATGAGTTCTTGACGGATACGATTTCGGGCGTAAGTTAAATCTTGATTGGTGCTGTCTTCCCAGATTTGAAGATTGGATTCGTGACAGAATTGAGCAGTTTCGGCGCGGGTCATGTCTAGAAGAGGACGAACCAGATTGAGGGTTGGCGTGAGTAATCGATTCCAGGAAAGTGCCTGAAGTCCGTCGGCTCCACTGCCTCGCATCAGATTGTAGAGAAGCGTTTCAGCCCGATCGCTAGCCGTGTGACCCGTTGCGATCGTGGTGAATCTATCCGCTTGGGCAATTTTTGTCAAACACTCATAGCGCCACTGTCTTGCATCGGCTTCGCTTGCGGGGATTTGACTCGCGATTTCCACATAAAATGGGACTTGCCAAGACTGAGCTAGCGCCGATACAAAATCCGCATTTTTCTGAGAGTCCGATCGCCAGCGATGGTCACAATGCACGATCGCCAATTGCCAACTCCACTTGGGTTGCAAATCGAGTAAGAGTCTGATTAAACAGAGAGAGTCTTGCCCTCCAGACACCGCCACCAGAACACGATCGCCCTGCGCTAACAAGCTGCGCTCTTTAAGAGTGCGATGCAGTCGGTCGTGAAGCGGTGTCCAAGCATTGCGGCTCATGGATGGCTTTAATAGTTGCCTTCGTCTAAGTCTTCGTAGGTGTTTTCAACGGGCTTGGTGCGAAGTCGCCCCGGTGCGGTTGATCGCTCTGGCAATCGTCCAAGCTCTTTGTCCGGCACAAATTCTAGGCGAATTCTGACTTTGCCACGCTGCCAGCCGCCTGTACCAAATCGCAGCGCTTCACACGCCAAACCATCGCCAAACCAGTCTTCATTTTCTTCTGACCAGTTATCTTCTTGCTCATTAATCGTTTCAGCCAGCGCTTCGAGAAACTCACTGACTTTAAACGTCGGATTTGACATGAGAACCCGACCGCGATCGACGAACAACACTTCGTCATCTCTTAAGGGGCTATAACCGTTATCCATATTGGTTTTATCGTGAAGGTTTGAGATTGACTAAAGGAACCAGCCGTAGCTGTGAAGTCCTTTGCCCAGGAGGTTAACGCCAAGATAGCAGACCCAAACAACGACAAAGCCAGTCGCCGCGAGAATTGCAGGACGACGACCTTGCCACCCTTTAGTAATGCGAGAGTGGAGATAAGCCGCAAACACGAGCCAGGTAATCATTGCCCACGTTTCTTTGGGGTCCCAACTCCAATAAGAACCCCAGGCTTCATTTGCCCAAACTGCCCCGGCGATAATTCCGATCGTCAAAAGCGGAAACCCTAACCCAATCACCCGATAGCTGATGTTATCGAGCGTATCAGCCAAATTTAGGCGTTGCGGAGACAGCGGAATCGCTTGAGTTGGGGCAGAAAGCACCGCAGTTCCACCGCTTTGCATGGCAACGGTCGTCAAAGGCACTTCTGATTCACTCGATCGAGTCAACCGATACGCTTTATCGCGGTAGGCACCCGTCCCCACTGAGCTACCGCGCAGTTCAACATTCTGACCGCGAGTCACGAATAAGAAGGCGATCGCCAACAGCGCCCCGACCATCAGCGTGGCATAGCTCAACATCATGACGCTGACGTGCATCATTAACCAATTGGATTTGAGTGCGGGGACTAATGGTGCAGACGCTTGCATTCCGTCAGGCAAAGTCAATGCTGCAAAGGCGGTGATTGCCATCGCAACAGGTGTCGTTGCAACCCCGACTAAGCGACTGCCGCTCATATTCTCAGCAAAAAGATGGATCGTCGTGATCCCCCACACGAGAAAAAACAGCGACTCATACAGATTACTCAACGGGAAGTAACCTGCCTCTAGCCAACGTGCGCCTAAGAGAGTTGCGATGCAGAGATTTGCGATCGCCATTCCTGCCGTCCCTAGTACAGGTAGGTAGGGAATCTGAGGAAATGCTGTACCCGTCCAATAAACCAGCATCGTGACGAACAGGACAGCAAACGAGAGATTGTCTAATATGCCTTGAAGCGCGACCAAATCCATGCGGTGTTTCTCCCCTTGTCTGAGCTACGTCTCTAGTCTTTGCAGCATGACATCTGCAAGATCCATTGTAAGGGGTGATGGAGTGACCAGGAAGTGGACAAACGAAGCCCTATCTGACCCGCAAAACTTCCCACTTCTTTAGGGTTTCTTCTCTTTTAGGTTCTATGGGAGCCAGACAACTTTTGTTACAAACGTCAGAATAGGAGGAACTACATCATCAGATCAGAAGAGGTGCTCGTGGCTTTATATGCTGAGTTACATCGCCATCTAGGGGGATCGGTGGTTCCCAGGGTGCTTTGGCGTTATTTGCATCGGAGTGAGTCTGCGTTAGCCGCGCGCTTTCCTAACTACTCTGAGTTTGAAGACTTTTATACTCGACCTCGCAGTACGTTAGACGAGTATTTAGAACTCCACACGCTGGTTGAGGGAGTTCAGACGGCTGAGGCGTTGCCCTATTTCATCTATCGTCTGATGCGCGGGGCATACATTTTTGAGAATCTCGCGTATCTAGAGTTGCGCTACACGCCATTTTTGAGAACGGATGCTCAATTAAGCCAGTCTCAGCGCATCGCTCAAATGGCGGAAATTGTCCAAATCGTCGGTCAAGCGAGTCAGGTCAACGAATACCCGATCGTCAGCAGCCAAATTCTGTGTATGCACTCTCGATTACCCTATGAGGTGAATCGGGCGATCGTCGATTTAGCCGCTCAATCTCCTGATTATGTTTGCGCGATCGATGTAGCGGGCGGCGATGCTCACTATGCCGAACGGCTCGATGAGTTTGTCGAATTGTATGCCTATGCTCGATCGCTCAACATTAAAACAACCGGGCACGTCTATGAAACTAGCGAAGGCTGCTATCCAGAACTGCTGCCCTACCTGATGCGAATCGGGCACGGCATTCAGATTCCGCTCCTTCAGCCACACTTGCTGAAAGAGGTGGCTCAACGGGGGCAGTGCTTAGAAGTGTGCCCGACCACGTATCTGAAAACAGGAACGCTGGACGACATTCGCCAACTGAAACTGGTGTTCGATCGCTGCTTTGATGCTGGGGTCGATATCGCTATCTGCACCGACAACGCCGGACTGCACGATGTCCGATTACCGTTTGAGTATGAAAGCTTACTCACTCACGACATCATCGGGTTTGAGCAGCTACAAGCCTGTCAAGATGCTGCCTTCCGCCATGCCTTTGCCTGGAACTATGCCCAGCGTCCTGCATCGATGCTGACAACCTTAATGAAGACAGAAGTTGGCGCAATTTAGTCAAAAGATTGAGTTCTGATTTGCGAGTCAGCCAATTTAACTCGCGAATTAGAACTCAATCCTCAAAATTCGGTTTCTAAATTCCCCGTTTGAGAGCCACTTCGACTTGCTGAAATTCTTGTTCTAAGCGAGTCTTCAGCTTGTCAGGAACCGGACGATTAGGATAAGAACTATAGTGACCTGCCAGCGAGTTAAGCGCCGTCCGCATTGTGGTAAACGAGTTTAATTTTAGAATTGCCGGATCGCGTTGGTAGCGCGAAGCGAAGTCATTAATGCTTTTGCGAGCTTCTGCGCGAACCGTAACTTTATCAGGAGAATCTGCTGGCAGTGTCAAAGCAGACCTCAAGCTGCCAATGATTCCTAACGTGTCTTCACGGTAGTTTCCAGTGAGTCCGGCCGTGGAGTCAGAAGAGCAACCCGTTAGCCCGATCGCTACGACCAACACCAGAGCCAATATGCGAGACAAAAAGCGCTTCATAAGCAATGGGTGAGGAGACGTGACAGTTTCACAATCCTATCGCGATTATGGACGAGGGGATCATCCTCCTGGAAAGTGAGTTAGAGGATTGATTCACAAGTTAAGCTTTGCTCACAAAACTCATTCGCGAGAATGGTATCTAAATACACAGCTTGTTCTACGATCATGAAGTAAGACAAAATTGAGAAACCCCTGTGAAAATTGATTGGCAGCGCTACAAAGAACTGGAGCTTATTCCTAGCTCGGCACCCGAACCTAGACGCAACAAATTAGCAACCGTCTTTCCTCTAGATAAGATGTGGCAACTCTTCTTAAATGCGCTTGTGCAAGAGCATTTATATGAGCAACGAACAGAATATCTAGAGCGCTGCTGGGCACTGAATTACGCTGAACCTTACACGGTCAAAACTGCCGAGCAGTTGCACAAGCTTTGGTCACTGATGGATTAATTCAAAAAATGGCAAGCGTTCATAACGCAAGGGAATGTGAATTTTAGAAGCGGCACTGCCCATACTCTCTACTAGAGATGGCAGATGGAACAATCATCCCTCTGTCTGACTCGTATTGACACACCCTTCTCGAATTTGGGCAAAGACCTGCAATGAGCCTTGAGCAAGAAAAATTATTGCGCCGCCTCACCCATGGCATTCAGCGATCGCTCCCTTTAAAAGACCTTCTCGCTGCAACCGTGACAGACGTTCGGGCGTTTTTAGACAGCGATCGGGTTGCCGTTTACCAATTCCACGCAGATGAAAGCGGTCAGGTGATTGCCGAATCGATTCGAGGTGATCGCTTGCCATCGCTGCTAGGTCTAAGGCTTCCAGCCGACGATATCTCTGCCGACGCACAAGAATTGCTGATCGAGTCGCAAGTTCGATCGATCGTCAATGTCACCTCTGGGCAAATCGGGCAAAGTCGCTGGCAAAATGACGAAGCTGGGTTTGAACCGATTCAATATCGCCCCGCAGAACTCGATCATCTCAATCCCCTAAATGAGATGGGCGTACAGTCCTCGCTGGTTGTGCCGATCGTCTCCCAAAACGGGCTTTGGGGCTTAGTCGTCTCTCACTACCTTGAGTCTTACGACGTTTTAGAGAGTGACGTTCAAACCGTGCAGTGGGTAGTCGATCAGTTGTCAATGGCGATCGCGCAGTCTAGTTTGATGCGTCATGTCTGCGAGATGACCGATCGAGAAGCCGCTGTTCAGCGCATCTCTAGTTTGCTGCATTCGCTCTCGACGATCGAGCTACAAGCCGCTCTAGAAGAAACGGTTGCCACGCTTCAAGGGTCAGGCGGCAGACTTTGGATTCAAGCCGAACCTTTAGACGTGCACAAGCCGCCATCGCCCAAAAGCTCGATCGCGCCTAGCAACAATGTTCGACTCTACACTTATGGCGTTCAGCCCAATTTTCCTGATGAGCCGCCCTATCATTTGATTGAGCAGTGCAGCGTTTGGCAAACCCATTTCAAGCTGAGAGAGGCTCAAGTTTGGGCGATCGATGACCTCCACTACGCGCCAGACTTTGAGGAGGTGAAATCTGCTTTTAGTGCGACATCAGTGCGAGGCGTGCTGATGATGCCACTCTGGTATCGCCATCGCTTGCTGGGATATTTGAGCATTTTTCGTATTCAAGTCGTCTCTAAACAGGTGCATCAGTGGCTGCCCGAAGAGATTGAGCTAGCTCAGGCGCTAGGAAACCAGTTTGCGACTGCCTTTCAGCAGCATGAGATGCACCACCAGCTACACGTTCTCAATGCCAGTTTAGAAGCCCAAGTGATTGAACGCACTACTCAACTACAACAAGCAACCGAACAGCAGCGAATTTTATTTGAAGTCGTCACCAAAATGCGGCAGTCGTTAGATTTCAGCACAATTTTTAGAACCGTCACAAGCGAACTGCGGCGACTGCTGAGTGCCGATCGCGTCGGCGTTTATCGCTTAGACCCCAACTCAAATTTCAACACAGGCGAATTTGTTGCAGAAGAGGTTTTGCCAGGATTTTTATCTGCCCTTACGGTCAAAATTTATGACCACTGCTTTGGCGATACTTATGCAACAAAATATCGGCAGGGGCGCGTTCACACCGTCACCGATATTCACAAGGCTGGAATACAAGACTGCTTTCTAGAAACGCTTGACCAATTTCAGATCAAAGCGCTTCTCACAGCACCTCTCATCAAAGGAGATGAACTTTGGGGGTTGCTCTGCGTTCATCAGTGTAGCCAAACTCGTGAATGGCAGCCTTCAGAGATTCAGTTTGTGACTCAAGTAGCGGCTCAATTAGGGGTTGGACTAGAGCAAGCCGACTTTTTAGCGCATACTCAGCAACAAGCTGAACAACTCTCGCAGGCATTTGACAATCTGCGTAAAACTCAGAGCCAGTTGATTCAAACCGAGAAAATGTCGAACTTGGGTGAGTTGGTGGCAGGAGTCGCTCACGAAATCAATAATCCGGTTAATTTTATCTATGGCAATCTTAACCCCGTCAATGATTATGCCCGTGACCTGCTTACCTTAGTGGATACTTACCAAGCTTGTTATCCCAATCCAAGTGAGGAAGTGGCGAAACAGATCGATGCAATAGACCTAGATTTTCTCACCGAAGACCTTCCCAAGACGCTGACTTCGATGAAAGTGGGAGCCGATCGCATCCGTCAAATTGTCTTATCTCTCAGAAATTTCTCTCGACTTGATCAATCAGAGATGATACCCGTCAACATTCATGAAGGACTCGACAGCACACTGCTGATTTTGCAGCATCGACTCAAAGCAAAGTCAGATTTCGTAGACATTAGGCTGGTCAAAGACTATGACGATCTCCCGGTCGTAGAGTGCTATGCCGGACAGCTTAATCAAGTGTTTATGAATGTGATCAACAACGCGATCGACGCGCTCGAAGAACACTTGGACACCGTAAGCGCGCCCATGATTTCGATTCGCACTGAGCGGTTAGGGAGCGATCGAGTCGTAATCCGCATCAGCGACAACGGACGGGGAATTCCTGAAGACGTAAAGGACAAAATATTTGAGACGTTTTTCACGACCAAGCCGATCGGCAAAGGCACCGGAATGGGACTTTCGATCAGCTATGAGATCGTCGTTGAGAAACACAGAGGCGTTTTCAAGTGCCACTCTCAGCCCGGACACGGCACAGAGTTTTGGATTGAAATTCCGATTCATTCCAGTCAATAGAGGTTCTGTGCCAATCGGCTTTTGCTCCTAAAAGAACTTTATGGCTTTTGCTCCTAAAAGAACTTTATATAGATCTCTTCGCTAGCGGTGCGTGTCCGCCTTCAAGACTCCATCTTCTAGATAAGCCACACTATCAGCCACATCAATAATTCGAGGATCATGCGTGACGATTAAAACTGTGCGCCCTTTTTCTTTAGCTAAATTTCGCAGTAGCTCAATGACCGCGTGACCGTTATGAGAGTCAAGGGCGGCAGTGGGTTCGTCTGCCATAATTAAACGCGGATTTCCAGCTAGGGCGCGAGCGATCGCAACTCGCTGCTTTTGCCCTCCTGAAAGATCTTGAGGATGCCGTTTTGCTTGCTGTGACAGCCCTACCTGGTCTAACAAGTCTAGCGCCTGCTGGCGCGCTGCCCCTTTGCGAATGCCTTTGAGATTGAGGGCGACTTCAACATTTTCTATGGCGGTCAACGCCGGGAATAAATTAAACCCCTGAAAGATAAACCCAATATTTTGGAGCCGAAAATGCGCCAATTTTGAGCCAGATAGCTTAGAGATTTCTTCTCCTAGAAGACTTACACTTCCAGCGGTGGGGGTGAGAATGCCTGCCAAAATGGAGAGTAACGTCGTTTTGCCAGAGCCAGACGGACCCATTAAAAGCTGAATGTCTCCCCGCTTGACATCTAAGTCGATGTTTTTTAATGCCTGAAACCGCTCGGCTCCAGATCGGTAGATCATGTCTACGCCACGAGCCACGATCGCGTTGACTTCTATTTTCTCAGCACTGATAGAAAGATTGGCTTGAGAAGCACTCCCGGCACTTTGCAGTAAATCGATTTGGGTAGCAGTCATTCGTTGATTTGTTGAATTAAAGGATTTTTAGATTGCAATGTGTGGGGAGCCGTTCACAAGCTTGCATTCTGAGAGGTCAATACGGCGTTGGATAGACTTATTCCAGAAGGATTACAGAATTCTCGCTTATATATCTAGTCTACCTAGACTGCTTGAGTTTCTGTTAGGGAAAGAATGGAACTTTAACGATCGCAGACGGCTCATCTCGTAGTTGTTAAGAAATATTACAGCGTTCATTAAGCTTTGAAAACGATAGCCGGATCGACGCGTGTAACTTTCTGCACCGCAAAAAGAGCAGATCCTACGCACATAACGACCGTCAATATAAAAACCCCCCCTGCTGTAGCGGGAGTAATTAGGATCATGATGCCCTTAGCGGTTTGGGTCCAAGCTCCAAGCCCCAGACAGAACGCCATACTAGGGATGTATCCTAAAAGTGCCATCCACATTGCTTGCTCTAAAATCACGCTGTATATAACCCAATTTGACGCGCCCATCGCTTTAAGAGTTCCAAACTCGCGTACGTGGTCAGTCACGGATGAGTAGAGAATTTGACCGACAATCACCATGCCTACTACAAATCCTACGGTTGCCCCCAAGCTGAGAATAAATCCGACTCCCGTTCGGTCTGACCAATAGACGCGGGTTTGGTCTGCGATTTCTGCTTGGGTGTAGACCCGCGTGTTGGGGAGGGCAGCTTCTAAGCGTTGTTTTAACTGCTGCAAGTCTTGCCCCGCTTTAGCGCGAACCAACACATAGGAGATGGGATCAGAAATGCTGAGACTGCGAGGAGTGGTAAGGGGTGCAGCCACTCCATCTAGAGGAGCATTCTCGAAATTATTGGTGCAGGTGAGATCGCCTTTGGTTTGCCGAGTGCAGCTCACTGACGTGTTTAAGCCTGCGGTGGCGTAGGCATTGGCATTTTCTAGCGAGGTGAAGATAAAGATGCTAGACACGATCGACTGCGTATCTTGAGATAGCCCTACAATCCGAGCGGGAAGCGTCCCGATTTTACCTTGCTCGCCCAGTTGCGTTTGCCCCAAATTTTTTAGACTGGAGCGATCGACCAAAACGCTAAATGGCTGTTTTGCTGCACTCAGTTTGCCCTGGGAGACAGCCCACCCAGCAAACAGGCGACTGTCGGGATCAAAGCCAAAAATTCTGACTGGAGTAATGAGTCCCGAATCGCTGCGCCAAACGCTCGATCGGATCATCAATGCTTCAGCTCGTTCAACCCCAGGAACTTTTTGAGCCTGAACGACTTTCTCAGCCGCAATCGGAGAGGTTAACTCCAGATGCACCATTTCTTTAGAGGCAACCCACAGATCGGCACTGGATTGATCAATTAAAAGCGCTGTCGATCGAGTGAATCCTCTCAAAATGCCCACTTGAATCGTCACCAGACTAACGGCAAACACAATGCCTGCTTGGGCAACGATAAAACGAGGAATGTCTTCAAAGAGATTTTTGCGAGCGATCGATGCCATTGGCAAGAGGGGAGACGGGAGGGTAATTC
>JBBQYE010000081.1:0-11674 GCA_038208945.1 Leptolyngbyales cyanobacterium
AGCTTATAGATTTCGCCCTTCATTTGACCATTTTTAGCAATGCTTGCAATGTTTGCGATCGCCAGCCCATAATTTTGCACTGCGCTAGTCAAAACCGTTTGAGGAGCGAGTTTAAGCTGATCCTCAAAATATCCGATCGCATAGCCACCTTTCTCACCCAAGGTTTGAATCACGCCCAAAGCTGCCGAATCGAGCATATTGTAAACCACATCCACGGCAGACGCTAGCAGCGCTTGGGTCGCTTCTTTCGCTTTGCCAATATCATTCCAATCGTTGGTATAGCTGGCTTTGACCTCGATCGCTGGCTTGACTGATTTCGCCCCTAACTCAAACCCCCGATATTCTTGATCTGTGGTGGCAAACGATTGAGCCGTGAGAAACGCAACCTTGTTTGATTTGGTCATCTGGGCTGCAACGATGCCACACAGATAGCCGATTTGCAGGTGATTGACTTGCAGCGAGGCGATATTGCTGCCCGTCACCACTCCATCAGACACCGCAAAAAACGTGTTGGGAAACTGTGCCGCTACTTGTTTAACTGCCGCCTCAAACTGTCCTCCGTGGGCAATCACCAGGTTGAACCCGCGACGCGCAAAATCAGACAGCACCTCTGCCTGATCGGCTTGAGCAACTTTCTCGACATACGCCGTTTCTGCACCCAGCTTGGACTTGACGACATCCATCGCTTCATAGCCCGCCTGACTCCAACCCTTATCGGTGATCGGACCCGGAATCGCGATCGCCACTTTAAACGCCGCTGTCGAAGCCGCCGGACTTGAGGTGACGCTGCTCGCAGTTGGAGTCGGTGGAGCGCTAGCACACCCTTTAATCAACAAACTTCCACCAAATGCTGCCGAACCCCACACAACAAAGGTTCGTCGATCGAGTTTCCTGACCATTTGTTTTCCTCAGCAACTGCTCAGACCCTAATCCAATTCGGCATCAGAGAATTGTCGCTTACAATACCGTTAGTCAGTGGGTTGACTAAACGATCAGTTTATCGACCAAGTGCCGCACGAGACCATTGAGCCGTTCAGAATAGCTTTTCATCACTTCGAGCGCAAAAAATGGAGTTTCTTGAACGACAAACAGAAATCGCTTTTCATCTAAAAATGCCAGCTTGCAGTCGGTTTGGGCGATCGCCGTATAGGTTCTTGCGCCTGAACTCACGAGAGCACCAATCCCAAACACCATACCTGGCTCGATCGTTTCTACAACTTTGCCATTCACCGATAGGGCAATCTCGCCTTCAAGAACGCCATACATCAAATCTCCCGGTTCTCCTTCTTGAAAAACAGTTTGCCCTGCTGAAAAGCTTTGAGGGTCAGGCTGTCTTTGAAAAATGCTGAGGGTTCTAACGGGGTCTAGCATAAGTGTGTCCAAACGGTGCAAATGCCATTGGGTAGTATACGTCAATCTTTTTGCGCGTTCATGTCGGCTGCATCACATCCGATCGCCTCACGACGCTGAACGATCGGCATCGCTACCTGAGTCAAAATCGTCATCGGCTGCTGATCTTTAAGGATTTGCATCTGCTCTTCGTCGCGCACAAATAGACTTCCTGCAAACCCTAAAGAGTTGACCGAGATCGACGCAAAACTGTCTTGCGATCGAGGCACCATTAACATCCAATCTCGCGTAGCTAACAAGTTATAAGCGTCACCTGCTTGCAAACCTAGTGTAGTCAGAAGAGTGTTGTAGCGGGAGAGCGTTTCTTCAGCCGCTTTCATCGGTGACTGCATCCCACTCGGTAAGCGCATCAGCCCATGAGCAAACGGCAATGTAGGAATCGTCGCAGGGGTGCCTTTGAACTCAGCCGAGGCTAACCACGAGTCGATCGCGATCGCTCCATCTCTCCAAAGAGGCAATGGAATCAGTTGTAAATGTTTGTGAGGCTGACTTGCTCCGGCATTCTTACCAGCGTTGTAAAAAGCCAATCCATCATATTCAACGAGGCAAGCCCACAGCGCTGCAAAATCTTGTAGCGTCAATAAACGTTCTTGCTCCTCAAAAGCGCGAGTAATGATCAGCAAGTGATGGTCTACAACGTTGAATTTGTTTAGCAGACACACGTGGGTTTCTGATAAATCGGCAACAAACAAGTCTTCTTCATAGGGCAAAAAAGGATTGATCACCTCGCCAGAAATAATCGCTTTTTGCACTTGCTGTTGGGCTGCTTTCTCTTTGCGCGTCAAATTGGCTAAGATTCGCACTAAAAAATTCACGCCATCTTGCTCGACGATCTCATGGTGAGTTGGAATCGATCGCAGCGCTCCACATTTTAACGCGTGCTGTGTCTGTTCAATAACCCGCGTCCACAGCCTTCCAGGCTCTAGCATCAATCAAAAAGATAACGGCAGCTAAAACAAAGCAGAAACACCAATACGGCGCTTCTGCAATCGACCTAAAACTCAGTTTAACCTGTGGCTTCCCAAACCCTTGAGCTAAATAGTTTTAAAAATTGCCCCTAGACAAAGAGCCTGCGAGAAGCGGGAAGGCTCTCTGTCTCAGGAGAGAAGTTTAGTACAACTCTTCTTCTTGGTGCGTCTTGATGGTGCAGTCAGAAGTGGGGTAGGCCACGCAGGTTAGCACATATCCTGCTTCGATCTGGTCATCATCTAAGAAAGACTGATCAGATTGATCAACCGTGCCCGCCGTAATTTTGCCAGCGCAGGTAGAACAAGCACCTGCACGGCAAGAGTAAGGAAGGTCTAAACCCTGCTCTTCAGCAGCGTCTAAAATATACTCATCTTCGGGAACGTCGATCGTCGTGTTTAGCCCTTCAGCTTCGTTAATCAGCGTGACTTTAAAAGTTGCCATCGGTAGTCCTCTCTCTATAAACAGAAACGGCGTTAAAGCCATTTGAAAGCGTAACTTTAGGCGTTGCCTGTAGCAGGCTTGCTTCATAAATCAGCTTCAATTCTGATACTACGGGAAAACTTATGAGTTAGAACCTCCAATTCACCTTTGGGATGAACGGGATTCGTAATAAATCTCGCTCATTTAATCTACTTATACTTATGGGACGGGGAAAAAGAGGGTTAGGACGGGCGCTTATCGACTAAGAATCGAGAGCGAACCGATCGCTTGCCTCAATCAATGCACTGCGAATTCCGGGTTCCATCATTGAATGACCCGCATTGGGAACGACGATCAACTCGGCATCCGGTAAGGCTTTGTGCAAATCCCAGGCAGAAGTCATGGGGCAGACGATATCATAGCGTCCCTGCACGATGACGATCGGGAGGTGACGAATGCGATCGCAATTCTGCAAAAGCTGGTCATCTGGCTCTAAAAAGCCTCGATTGATAAAGTAGTGGCACTCAATCCGCGCAAACGCATCGGCAAACCCGGCATCGGCAAATCGGCTCTGCGATTTGGGGTCAGGAATCAGTCTGCTGGTGGTGCCTTCCCAGACTGACCACGCACGAGCCGATTCTTGACGGATTTGGACATCATCGCTGGTCAAACGACGATAAAAAGCGGACAGCAGATCGGCGCGCTCATCAAGGGGAATCGGCTGTAAATAGTCCTCCCAGGCATCGGGAAAGAGATAGCTTGCGCCTTCTTGATAAAACCAGAGAATCTCCTTACGCCGCAGTAAAAAAACGCCCCGCAGAATTAAACCCAGACAGCGATCGGGGTGAGTTTGACTATACGCCAGCGATAGCGTGCTGCCCCAACTGCCGCCTGACACGACCCATTGAGAAATTTTGAGGTGCGATCGTAGTGTTTCAATATCGCTGACCAGATCCCAAGTCGTGTTCTCTCGCAGTTCAGCATGGGGCGTACTGCGACCGCAGCCTCGTTGATCGAATATCACAATTCGCCACTTTGCTGGATTGAAGTATTGCCGAAAGACGGGCAGACTGCCGCCACCGGGTCCACCATGCAAAAATACAACAGGCTTGCCTTGAGGATTTCCCGACTGCTCAAAATAAATCGTATGCAAATCAGACACCCGAAGAGTGCCCGTGTCATAGGGTTCTAGGGGAGGATAGAGATCACGCATATATCAATTCTTAGACAACTGAAGGACAAAAAAGCTGAAACAAGGGGCTTAGGACGTGGTTTAAAACCCTGGGTCTTCGTTCCTATCCCGCCCTGAGCTGAAGTTCGGGCTAACGAGAGAAAGTCCGTTGAAACGGACTGAAGATCTGGCATGACTCGCTAGTCCGTCTTAACGGACTTGCCACCACTAGCCCGAACTTCAGTTCAGGGCGAGGCAGAATCGCAGCGAGAGAGTTTTAAAACAAATCTTAAGCTCTTTGCCTATACCCCATCAAAATCGGAGACACTACAAGGGATTTCATCGCTGCAAACTCCGAGGATCGAGGGCATCTCTCAGTCCATCTCCCAGCACGTTAAACGCCAACACCGTCAAAATAATCAACAGTGCAGGCGGCCAAATTAGCCAGGGTTGCAGCACCAAAATCGACGCATTCGTCGCCAGCGTCAGCATATTTCCCCAAGATGGGTCAGGCTGCTGAATTCCTAGCCCCATGAGACTCAACACCGACTCCGCCACGATAAAACTCGGAATCGAAAGCGTCGCTGAAATAATGATGTAGGTCGCTGTCTGAGGCAAAACGTGCCGAATGATGATATAGAGAGGCTTTCCGCCCATCGCTCTCGCCGCCTGAACAAACTCTTGTTCTTTAATCGACAGCACCTGTCCGCGAATCACCCGCGCTAACCCTGACCAGCGAATAAATGACGTAATCAAAATAATCAGCAAAAACCGTTCGGCGCTCGTCAACCCTGGAGGCAAAACCGCCGCTAACGCCACCAATAAATAAATGTCAGGAATCGTCATCAGCACTTCGACAAAGCGCATTAACACAGAGTCGAGCCAGCCCCCTGCATAGCCAGAGATGCCCCCGACCAACATTCCTAACGGAAACGCGATCGCGATTCCTACCAGTCCAATACTCAAGCTCACCCGTCCGCCATACACTAAGCGACTGAACTGATCTCGCGCCTGCTCATCGGTTCCCAGCAGGTTAAATTTGCCTTCTCCTGATGTACCAAACAGATGCAGATTGCCAGAGATGCCGGGAAACAACTCGATCTCTTCAAACTTGGGATCGGTGAGCGAGAACCGAGTCGGCAACGGCAACCGAATCTGCAAAAAGCGATAGTCATCTCCCTGCACAAACAGCCGAATCGGAGACGGCTTTGAACGATCGACCTTTAACTGCCGATCTCCCGTCTGCACGTCTACTGCACCCTGAGTCGTCGGATAGACATGCGGTCCGATGAATTTTCCGCTCTGATCAGCCCAATAAACCTGAGTGGGTGGCAATAGCGCCCCATCGGTTTGAGACCTATAGGGATCGTAGGGGGCAACCAGTTCAGCCGCGATCGCTGACAGGTAAAATACCAGCAGCAACAACGCTCCAAACTTTGCTAACGGGTTTTTCTGAAGTCTTTTCCACCAGTCCATAAGCGCTCAGGGTGAAGGGGGCTTTAACGCTCTTTGCCGACGATGATCACCCGATCGTGGTCCTCATCTTCGATCGAGAGCATCGGTTCTAGAATACTATTCTCCATCGTTTCAGAGAAGATAGATCCCGTTTGAGGTGGAAGAGCAGGATCGAGAATAATCTCAACGATCGTGCGAATCACGCTCGTCAAGGGAATCGCTAAAATCACGCCCAACAGTCCCGCAACTCTAGCACCAATCAGCAGTGAGGTCAGAATAATCACGGGGCTGAACCCGGTCAGGTTGCCCATGATGCGCGGGGCGATGAAATTATCTTTGACTTGCTGAAGGGCGATCGCGGCTCCCAGCGCTTGCAGGGCTAACCACCAGTCGATAAACGCCACAACGATGCACACGGCAGCAATTCCCAGCGTTGCGCCGATAAACGGAATGACTTCCATCACGCCGATAAACACCGCAAATACCAAGAAGAACGGCACTCTAAGCCACCAAAACGCAAAGGATAGCGTCGTCGCCATAAATAGCCCTAACAGCAGTTGTCCTGATGCAAATCGTTGCAGGCTGTCTCTCAAAGAACTCGTCAGCCGCTCTTGAATGGGAGCAGAAAAGATGCTGGTCAAGCCCGTCCAGATTTTTCCACCGTCCAACAATAAATAAAACGAGATCACCAAAATTAAAATAAAGTCTAGCACCCAGTTAAACGTGCCTAAGACCAAGCCGATGCCCGTGGATGCGATCGTTTTTGCCTGCCCTTGCACCTGGGCTGAAAGCTGCTGTTCTAGAAAAGACAAATCAAAGCCAAAGTGACGCTCTGCGCTCCAGGTTTCGAGATCATTTAGCTGCTGCTGACCTGACTCAATTAATCTCGGAAGATTAGCCGTCAACTGCTGTGCTTGCAATAAAATTGGCGGCGCGATCGTGATCGCTGCAAACCCCAGCACAAACCCTGCAAGTAAATAGACTAAAGCAGCGGCGATCGAGCGGGGCAAAATCGGATGCAGCCGATCGACCGCGTAGTTGAGCAAGAAGGCAATCAATCCAGCAGTGACTAGCACGCTGAGGAGTTCACCGAAATAGGTGAGCGCATTTAAGCTCAACCAACCTGTGACCAAAATCAGCAGCCAGGTGATCAAAAACTGTTGAATTGGAGAGAAGAAGCGATCCATAGAGGAATCTAAAGAAGTTTGAGCAGATAACCCATGCACGCTATCACATTCCCATCTTATCGTTCTCCACTTGTAGGAGTGTCTGATGACTAAGTGAGGGGACGATCACGCTAAGTGCGATCGGTGTTTCACTTAGTGCGATCGGCGTTTTGCTTGGTGCGATCGGCATTTTGCTTAGTGCGATCGGTGTTTCACTTGATGCGAGCCGCGTCTTATGAAGTCCGATCGGTGTTTCGCTTGGTGCGATCAATGTTTTACTAAGGATCGTGGATCGAACAACCTGTAAGACTTGTGAGCGTCTTCTGCCCTCCTCCCCAAGGAGAAGGGAATTAGAATCTTGTTCCCTCTCCTTGGGGAGAGGGCTAGGGTGAGGGTAAAATCTGTGCTTCATCGATCGATTCAGCAACGCCCAGGAATTAACCGATCGGGATTTAGCTGAACAAGAATTAAAAGTCTGGATCGAGGCATTACAAGTCATTGCCAAGTGAACGCAGTGAAGGAAAGATTCTAAGCATTGATGACCCCCTACGCAGGAGCGATTTGCCCTTGCTCGTCAGCTTTTTCGTGTTCGATGACAAACACATTGGAATAGAGATTTGCAATAATCTGCTTGCCCTGCTGAGTTAGGGAAAGATAGTGCAGCGCGTCTTTAATATAAGGATGAACTCCATTCCAGTAGAACTTGGGATAGTTTTTGCGGAGATCTCCAGGATGCCGATAGCCTAACGCTTGATTCACGCCCGTTTCTTCAAATTCGTAATAAAGGGCGCTGATCTTCTTCAAATAGCGGGGGTCACTGAGTTGACCAATCAAATCCGAGGCGCGAATCAACCCCGGATAGTCGATCGTGCCCCGATGATCTTCAGCCGTCGGGACGGGAAAGCGAGTCAACTCGATGTTGCGTTTGACTAGCTCGGAATCAATTAATTTGTGCCCGCCAAAGCGCTCATCGACAAATAGCTTGGCTCGATCGACGTGATAAGGAGTCAGCGCCGCATCTGAAGCGCCCGGAGGAAGCGTCACCATGGAGCCATTTTTCCCGGTTGAAAACATTCCATCACGATCGCGCCGACACACGCCTTTGACATAACCAATATCGTGACAGACCAGCGAAATCACAAAATGCAGCCAGTCTTCACACGATACGCCCCCTTGCCGAATGTGACGACCCCGCAGAATTTCTTGCCCGACCAGCGTCACTAAAATTGAATGCTCAACGTTGTGATAGAGCGCATCACTGTTGGCAATATTCTCCATTGCCATTGACCCCACCCAGCCGATGATGTCTTCATAGTCAGACTTCCAGCCGCCATAGGTGCGTCGATAGCCATCTTTGAGCTTGGCAACAAAATCATCAATTAAAAGTTCGGTGGCGTTAAACATCAGGAGCACTCACTGCGAATCTACGGACGATTTTATCGGTCTAATCTTCCCCGGTTTGTTCAATCTCAGCTCAACGGTGACTGACTTCCTGAGATCGGGCGATTCAAACCACGATCGCAACGATTCTACAGTCGGTCAGATGAGTGCTGGTTGAATTTGGGCACACTCCTTGATTCTATCGAAGTGAAACTCCATCACCCAAAACGAGTCACTATAGATTTTGGCAAGTGTTTCGCGTAAGAATATTTAGCGTGCGTCATAATCAAGAAAGACATTTATTTCACGCTAGACAAGGTTTGTAGAGGAAGCATCGTGGCACTGAATACCCTGACAGAATCTGACTCCCCTGAACCACAGTCGCCCCACAGTGCAGAATTTGAGGCAGCGTCTGATGGAGTGGCTCCTCCGGCTCGCGGTCGGCTTGCCGGAACACGAGGCATCTTAGCCGGGGTCGGAATTGGCATGGCGATCGCCGTTGGAGGCATGACGCTGCTCTCACATTCTGGTAAACCTGCGGCTCCGGCAGCGACGACTCAAGAGGCTCCGGTGGCTGGTCAGAGTGTTGCAGTCGAGACGGCAAAGCTGGCGTTTGTGCCCAAAACATTCAGCGCAACGGGCAGCGTGGATGCTCAAGACTGGGCACAAGTGATGCCCCAAGCAACCGGGGTGCAAATTCAGCAAATTTTGGTCAATGAGGGCGACACGGTCCAAACAGGGCAAGCGATCGCAATTTTAGATAGCTCTGTTCTGCGAGACCAACTCAATGAAGCCAAGGCACAGTTAAATTCGGCTCAGGCACAATTCAGTTCGGCGCAAGCGCAGTTAAATTCGGCTCAGGCGCAAGTGTCGTCTAATCGCTCGTTCGTGCAGCAAAAAAATGCAGTGCTGCAACAGCAAAGAGCCGTTTTAGCCGAGGCTGAAAGCAATTTGAGACGCTATCAAGGGCTGCGAAACGATGGCGTGATCAGCAGTCAAGATCTAGAGTCTCGCACGACTTCAGCCACCACTGCACGAGAGTCGATTAGCGTGGCGCAGTCTAACATCAGCAGTGCCCAAGCCGATGTCACTAAGGCCCAAGCCGATGTCACTAAGGCTCAAGCCGGGGTCAATCAAGCTCAAGCCGGAATCGATACGGCAGTGACTCGCATTCAGCAGCTTGAGACAAAAATTGCTCAAACGACAGTACGCGCTCCGGCAAGTGGGATTTTAGCAAAGCGAAACCCCGATGATCAAAAAGCAGCCGTTGCCAAAGTCGGCGAACTGACTGGCTCTAGTCCCCTGTTTTACATTGTGCGAAATAGTGCGCTACAGCTTCAGGTGAATGTGCCCGAAACGCTGCTTTCTCAGGTGAAAGTGGGTGAATCTGCCAAAATCACCTCTGATGCAGACAAACGCATTAGCGTTCAGGGTCGAGTGCGAGACATTGAGCCAGTGATCAACCCGCAAACTCGTCAAGCGATCGTCAAGATCGACCTACCCGAAAGCGGACTGCTCAAGCCGGGAATGTTTCTTCGCTCAGAGATTGTCACCCAAAAAGTTCAAGCCGTAGTGGTCTCTGAAAAAGCCGTGGTGTCTCAGGCAGATGGGCGCAAAATTGTCTATGTGTTAGACGGCGACCAGATTGCCCACGCTAAACCCGTTGAGACGGGCGATCGTGCCAACGGACAAATTGTGATTACCAACGGCATCAATCCCGACGATCGCGTGGTCGTGGCAGGTGCAGGATTTGTCAAAGATGGCGATCGAGTCACCGTTGCCCAACAATAATCTTTCTGCGTGAATCGTCTTCTGTCCTCCTCACTTCTTGATTCATGTCTTTTAATATTTCTGCTTGGTCAATCCGCAATCCGATTCCAACGATCGTTCTATTTGTCATTCTGACGTTAGCGGGGCTAATCGCATTCCCGTTTTTAGGCATTAACGACAATCCCAATGTCGATATTCCGGCTGTGACAGTGACGGTCACTCAACCGGGGGCTGATCCATCTGAGTTAGAATCACAGATTACTAAAAAAGTTGAAGATGCGGTTGCTAGCTTAGGCAACATTGATGACATTACTTCGACCATTAACGATGGTGTTTCTAATACGGTTATCAACTTTGTGTTGGGAACGAACACCGATCGGGCAACCAATGATGTCAGAAATGCTGTGTCTCAGATTCGGCAAAATTTACCCCAAGACATCAATGAACCTGTTATTAAGCGCTTAGAATTTGCGAGTGGTGGACCGATTACCACCTATGCGGTTTCGTCAGATCAGCGATCGGTGACCGAACTGAGTAATTTAGTTGATCAAACCATCAGCCGAGCCGTCTTAGCCGTTCCAGGAGTCGCCCAAATTCAGCGAGTGGGAGGAGTCGATCGCGAAGTGCGCGTCAATCTGAACCCCGATCGCTTGCAGGCTCTAGGCATCACCGCCACGCAAGTCAACGATCAAGTCCGCACGTTTAACACCAACCTGTCGGGCGGACGGGGCAACGTCGGCGGCAGTGAGCAAAGCATCCGCACGTTGGGCAGTAGCGCCAGTGTGCAAACGCTTCAAGATCTGCAAATTACGCTGCCCAAAGGAGGCTATGCCCCTCTCTCTAGTCTGGGAACCGTCACCGACGGAACGGCAGACCCTCGCCAAATAGCACGGCTGAATAACCAGCCTGCGGTGGTCTTCTCAGTTCTGCGGAGTTCGGGCACGACGCTGGTTTCGGTCGAAGAAGCGGTGCGGGCTGCTCTTGAGAAACTGCAAACGACATTGCCCCAAGACATCAAGCTGAGGCTAATCAATAACGTTCAGGCAGACTATATTCGAGAGTCGTTTACCGCCTCGATCGATGCCGTGATATTCGGGGCAGCGTTGGCAGTCGTCACGATTTGGCTATTTCTACGAGACTGGCGAGCAACGCTGATCACCGCTGTTGCGCTGCCGCTCTCACTGATTCCAACCTTCGCCGTGATGAAAGCGTTGGACTATACGCTGAACGATCTGACTCTATTAGGACTAGCCCTTGTAGTTGGCATTCTTGTGGATGACGCGATCGTCGAAATTGAAAATATTGAACGTCACATGCAGATGGGCAAATCAGCCTATCGAGCCGCGATCGATGCCTCCGATGAGATTGGGTTAGCGGTCGTCGCCACCACGTTTACGATCGTCGCCGTGTTTGGACCCGTTGCCTTCATGACAGGCATCACCGGACAATTCTTTCGTCCGTTTGGCATCACTGTGGCAGCATCGGTTCTCTTCTCGCTGCTGGTTGCCCGGATGGTCACTCCATTGATGGCGGCTTACTTAATGAAGGATCATGCCAAAGCCCCCAAAGAAGATCGCCTCTCGGGTCAATATCGTCGCCTGCTCACCTGGTCAATCAAGCATCGACTGGTGACTTTATCGGTGGCGATCGTGTTTCTGATCAGCAGCTTAAGTCTGGTGCCTAAAATCCCGGTTGGGCTGTTCTCAAACCCTGATGTGAGTTTATCGACGATCTCGCTACAACTGCCACCTGGCTCGACCATTGAAGACACCGATCGAGCGACTCAACAGTTGACGACTCTGCTGCTGCAACATCCCGCCGTTGAGGGCGTGCAAACCAGTGAATCGATCGCAAAATCGACGCTCTATGCCAAACTCAAGCCCAAGTCAGAACGAAAGATGACTCGCAAAGAGTTTGAAGATCAGATTCGTCC
>JBBQYE010000082.1:0-11604 GCA_038208945.1 Leptolyngbyales cyanobacterium
AGACCTCTGTGTGCTGACGGAGAACCTTAAACAGTTAATTGGTGCTCGTCATCCCATCCTTTATGCTGCCGCAGAACATCTCTTTGGAGCCAGGGGGAAACGGATTCGCCCCGCGATCGTTTTCCTGGTGGCGCGGGCAACAATGCCTAACCAAGGAATTACTGAGCGCCATCGGCGACTCGCTGAAATCACTGAAATGATTCACACGGCAAGTCTCGTGCATGATGATGTGGTAGACGAATCAGATATGCGGCGGGGCATTCCAACCGTTCACAGCACCTTTGGTAGTCGAATTGCTGTGCTGGCAGGAGACTTTCTGTTTGCTCAATCGTCCTGGTATCTCGCTAATTTAGACAACTTGCAGGTGGTCAAACTTCTGTCAGAAGTGATCAAAGATTTTGCCGAGGGCGAGATTCAGCAAGGGTTGAACCGTTTTTCTATCATGTCGATCGAGGCGTATCTTGAAAAGAGCTACTATAAAACCGCATCTCTAATCGCCAATAGCTGCAAAGCGGCGGCGGTGTTAAGCGACTTGCCAGAAGTGCAGGCGCAGCAACTCTATAATTATGGTCGTCACTTTGGGTTAGCTTTTCAAATTGTAGATGACATCTTAGATTTCACAGGCTCGATCGATAGCCTGGGCAAGCCTGCTGGGTCTGATATCCAGAGTGGCAATTTGACGGCTCCGGTTCTCTATGCCCTTGAAGAAAAGCCCTATTTAGAAGTCTTGATTGAGCGAGAGTTTGCTCAAGAAGGTGACTTAGATCAAGCATTGGCGTTGATTAAAGACAGTCGAGGCATTGAGCGATCGCGGGAGCTTGCAGCCCATCATGCCAAGGCAGCGATCGAGCATTTGTCTGATCTACCGATGTCTGAGTCTCGTCAGGCGCTGATTAAACTGTCTGATTATGTTTTGAGCCGTCTGTACTAATTCACAGTAGCTTTTGAATAAACTATCTGCGGGGTAGAGCTTTCTACCCCATTTTTATGGGTAGCCTAAAGGTGATTTGTGCAGTTGAAAGCACTCTCGCTTTGGTGTTAATAGTCCTTCTGAGTTAAATGATGCTTGAGAAAGTTCTCCAGGGAGTCTTTTTGAAACTTGGTAGATCTATAAAGGGTTGGATGTGATTTTTTAATTCTTTGTCTTTCCTTATTCAACGAGAGACAACTACTCGATTAATTTGAATAAGTTTTGCAAAATAACGTCAAGTAGTATATTCTTGAAAAAACCGACTTTCGCAATGAGCGATCTTGTTAGTTTAACGAACGATCGTGTTAAGTGAGTGAGTTTCCTGAAGCGTCATCGAGTGGCATGAAATTGGACCGCTATATCGCTTGTAGACGATGAACCTAATTAGAGTTTTACCCATAAAGTAAGAATCTAGAGTGCGGTTTGTGTGCCATCTGTATAGACAGTGGCGAGAGCTTTTGAGTTAAAAAAGTGAGAAGCGATCGAGTGCGATGGGGAAAGCCACGAGGCTTTCTCACCCTTGAAGTCATCCTAAAATATTCAAGTTTATTTCTTATGACTGATTGGGTCAACCACAGTTTAGCGATAGCCTAGAAAGCAGTTGAGTCACGCGTACACAATTGGTTTCAGATTTTAATTCCCTTCTATTCACCGAGTTTTGGTAAATAAAACTATGCTACTTCGAGGTCAAAGGCAGAGAGTTGCACTAATTTCTAAACATGGCGACCCTGCCATCGAGATTGGCAAAGAAGAAGCAGGTGGACAAAACGTTTACGTGCGCCAAGTGGGCGAAGCCCTTGCCCGTCAGGGTTGGCAAGTTGATATGTTTACTCGCCAATCTGATGCAGAGCAACCCAAAATTGTGCAGCACAGCAGCCATTGCCGTACGATTCGCTTAACGGCAGGTCCAGAAACCTTCATTCCTAGAGACGACTTGTTTCCTTATATGCCGGAGTTTGTGCGATCGTTCCAGCGCTTTCAGGTTGAAAATGGCATCGAGTACAATCTGATCCACACTCACTACTGGATGTCAGGCTGGATTGGCATGGAGCTAAAGAAACTGCAATCGGTTAAGCAGCTTCACACTTATCATTCGCTAGGTGCGGTCAAATATCAGTCGATTTCAACGATTCCTTTAGTCGCTAAAACACGGCTTGCTAGCGAGAAAACCTGTCTCGAAACTGCTGACAGAATCGTAGCAACTAGCCCTCAAGAAATGGAGCACATGCGATCGCTGGTTTCACCCCACGGCAACATCGACGTGATCCCTTGTGGGACGGATGTTCATCGATTTGGCTCGATCTCACAGACCAGAGCGCGTCAGCTATTAGGGTTCTTACCCGATGACAAAATAGTGCTTTATGTGGGGCGATTTGATCCGCGTAAGGGCATCGAAACGCTGGTGCGTGCAGTCGGTCAATCGAAACTGCGCGGCGAAGGAAACCTGAAGCTAGTGATCGGCGGCGGCAGTCGTCCGGGTCAAAGTGATGGCATTGAGCGAGAGCGGATTGAGAGTATTGTTGCCGAGTTAGGGCTGCAAGACATGACTCTATTCCCAGGTCGTTTGGGTGAAGACAATTTGCACCTTTATTACGCGGCAGCGGATGTGTCGGTAGTTCCTAGCCACTATGAGCCGTTTGGATTGGTGGCGATCGAAGCGATGGCAAGCAACACGCCAGTGGTTGCCAGCGATGTAGGCGGATTGCAATACACCGTCGTTCATGAAGAGACGGGGCTGTTGGCTCCCGCGCAAGACGATGCTGCATTTGCAGTGGCGATCGACCGAATTTTATCTGACTCTGAGTGGCGCGATCGGTTAGGTCGGGCAGGTCGTCAACGAGTCGAAGAGGAGTTTAGCTGGAACGGAGTGGCTGCTCAACTAAGCAAGCTTTATCACCAAGTATTAAAAGAAAAGACGATAGAGGAGCCTGTGGTTGCGGAGAAGCGCTCTCCGGTGAGTGCATAGAAGTTTCGGCGTTGCTGAGTGCAGATATGAAATGTCCTCCTGAAGTGGGGCAAACCCTCGCCAACCCTTCTCCCCAGGGAGAAAGGAGCCAGAACTCTTGTCCCCTCTCCATTAGGGAGAGGGCTAGGGTGAGGGTGAAATCTGTGCTTCATAGATCGATTCAGCAACGCCGAAGTTTCTTTCGCTTGAGAAGGAGATTGCCCTGTCATTTTCCTAGACAAGGGCGAAGCGATGGGTCAATCTTGTAAATGATTCCAAGACGATAGCCCGATCGCTCCGCTCTTAGGTTTTTGGTCGCTACTCTTCAGCCGTTTGTACCTTCTTACGAGTGCTCGTGGTTTTTTTAGCGGCGGCTGTCTTAGTTGTCCTTTTGGCAGTCGTCTTTGAGGTGGTTGCTTTTTTAGCGGTCGTTTTAGCCGTACTCGCCTTTTTAGCGGTCATTTTCTCCTCTGTGGTTTCGGTTGCGCCATCAGCGGCTGCTTTTTTCGCCCGCCCCGTCGTTGTCTTCCCAGCTTTCCGACCTTTGGTTCCAGCTTTGGCAGCGATCGCGTCAAGGGCTGCTTCTAGCGTAATAGATTCGACAGTTTGACCTTCAGGCAGCGAGGCGTTCACCTTGCCATATTTAATGTAAGCCCCATAAGGACCATCATAGATATTGACGGGTTCGCCTTCTTTAGGGTGAGCACCCAGTTCGCGTAGGGGTTTCGCAGTGCCTCGTTTGCCTCGTCCGGCTTTGGGCTCGGCTAAGAGTTGCAGTGCTCGATCGAAGTCCACCGTCAGAACGTTATCGGCAGCTTTGAGTGATCGATAATCTTTGTGGACTTTGCCGTCTTCGCCTTTGCCTAAGTCATGAACGATGTAGGGACCATAAGGACCTAAACTCGCCTGGACTTTTCGCCCTGTGTCGGGATGCATTCCAAGCGTTCGAGGCAGTGCCAATAATCCGATCGCTTGCTCGATCGTCACCGCTTCAGGCGTAACTCCTTTGGGGAGAGACACGTTTTTAGGTTTCGGATTTGCCTCCGATTTATCGCCTAGCTGAATGTAGTGCCCATAAGGACCCAACTTGACGTAGATAGGTTCACCGCTCTCAGGATGAACGCCTAGCTTTTTGGGACCCTGAAGCAACACTTCGATTTGCTCAGCGTTGAGATCAGCAGGTGGCATATCTTTGGGCAGATTGATATTGCCGTTTTCTGACTCAATGTAAGCCCCCGTCTTGCTGATTTTGATTCTCGCTTCTAAATCTCCAAAATGAATGGTGCGGGCTTCTTTCGGGTCGATTTTGCTTTCTTGCTCTTTGACCTGTTTTTCTAACCCTTCTTCACCGGAGTAAAAATTACGGAGATAAGGAAGCCATTGCACTTCACCTGTTGCGATGTCATCCAGGGTTTGCTCCATTTTTGAGGTGAAGCTGGGGTCAACAATTTCAGGGAAATGCTTCTCTAAAAGATCGGTGACTGCGAAGGCGGTAAAGGTTGGAATCAGAGCATTGCCAACTAATTGAGCATATCCTTTGGTGATGATGGTGCTGATAATGCTGGCGTAGGTGCTGGGGCGACCGATGCCTTCACTTTCTAGAGTTTTGACAAGAGAGGCTTCGGTGTAACGGGCGGGAGGCTGGGTTTCATGCCCGATCGCGTCCAAATTCCTGCAACTAGGATGATCGCCAACGCGCATCACGGGCAGAATGACTTCTTGACTCTCGATCGCCGCACTCGGATCATCTGACCCCTCCACATAAGCGCGGAAGAACCCAGGAAAATCGATGCGTTTGCCGCTGGCTCTAAAGCCTGCATCCTCGACTTGAATTTGGACGGTGATTTGAGTCTGTCGAGCATCTGCCATCTGAGTCGCCACGGTGCGCTTCCAGATCAAATCGTAGAGTTGAAATTCGCGTCCGCTCAGTTTGGTCTGCTGCGGAGTGCGGAAACTGCTTCCCGCCGGACGGATTGCCTCGTGAGCTTCTTGAGCACCCTTGCTTTTGGTAGTGTATTGGCGAGGTTGAGGGCTGAGATAATCGGAACCATACATCTGCTGGACGCAATCACGAGAGGCGGCGATCGCTTGCCCCGATAAATGCACCGAGTCCGTTCGCATATAGGTGATATAGCCTTGCTCATAGAGGCTCTGAGCCGTTCGCATCGTGTCACGGGCAGACAGCCCTAACTTACGGTTTGACTCTTGTTGCAGCGTCGAGGTTGTAAACGGAGGCGATGGCTTCCGAGTGACAGGACGTTCTTCCTGATCCGAGACAGTCCAAGTTTTGTCGGCGAGCCGCTCTTGCAAGGCTCTCGTCTCAGTCTCGTTGAGCAGCAAAACATTTCGACCTGCGACGACTTGACCTGTCGATTCGTCAAAGTCGGCACCTGTCGCGAGTTTGCGACCGCCTAGCGTCGTGAGTCGGGCTTCAAATTCGTTTGTTTTCTGCTTGCCGTTTGTCTCGCCCATCGCCAGCAGCGCCTTCAGATCCCAATACGATCCTCGGCGGAATGCCCGACGCTCTCGCTCTCGCTTCACCAGCACACGGACTGCTACGGACTGAACGCGCCCCGCAGACAGACCCATCGCGATCTTTTTCCAAAGCAGCGGGGAGAGCGTATAGCCGACTAAGCGATCGAGAATTCGTCTGGTCTCTTGAGCGCGAACCAGCTTTTCGTCTACGTCTCGACAGTTGCGAATCGCTTCCTGAATTGCCTCTTCGGTGATCTCGTGAAACACCATGCGTTTAATCGGCACCTTGGGTTGCAGCAGTTGCAGCAAGTGCCAGCTAATACTTTCGCCCTCGCGGTCTTCGTCAGTCGCCAGCAGCAGTTCGTCTACGCCTTTGAGGGCTTCTTTGAGTTCCTTGACAATCTTTCTTTTATCTTGTGGGACGATATAGAGGGGTTCAAAATTAGAATCGACGTTGACTCCTAGCTGTGCCCACTTTTCACCCTTGACGGATGCCGGAATATCACTGGCAGACTGCGGCAAATCGCGCACGTGCCCCATCGATGCCTCGACCCGATAGGTGGAGGGCAGATAGTTGCGAATGGTGCGGGCTTTGGTAGGGGATTCAACGATGACAAGAGTTGACATGAGTCTCGTTAGCTTACAGAAGAGAGCAGGGGGAGCGGAGAAGTGAGGCAGCGCGTGTATTTAATCAATAACACCAAATTTGAACGATCGTCGGATTTCAGCGAAGTAACTTTTCAAATCCCGATGTGCCAGACCGCAGTTTTTCTAAATTCGCCTCTAATATAGACGGGCAATTTTAAATCAATAGACCTCTTGCAAAAGTCTTTGCCCTCACCCTGAATCCCTCTCCCAAGCTTGGGAGAGGGACTTAAAAATCTGGCTCCCCTTCTCCCACCTTAGGAGAAGGGGTTGGGGAATGAGGGCATCTTCAAGAAGTTTAGTGGAGACACGTCTGCCCCTCTAAGTTATAACCATATTCACAGGCAAGCTCGATCGAATACAAAGGTCTGGAAAGGTTTCTCGTCTCATAAGGGCGGGTTTCCCTACCAGGGTAGACGGCTATGCCTTTGAGTTGTCACGCTCAGATCAAGTGCCATAGACTCAGCCCAATGGGTTTAAGGCAGTGAAACAATCTAATTTCAGTTCAAATCCACAGAATTTAACGAGAAGTGAGCAGTCTAGCGCGATAGAATCCATTTAAAGAATCGCACTATCTGACCTCACCTACTCGATCGGCTTACTCAGTTTAATTTTTTTGTTAACCCTGCTCAATCGGACTAATCTCTATGGATTTTGCTACGCTTGTAGCCCAGCTAAACACTGGAGCAATCTTGCCAGAAATCATTGTGATCACAACGCTCTTGATTGTGATGGTCGGTGATCTGATCGTTGGGCGAACGGCTTCGTCAAAGTGGACTCCCTATTTTGCGATCGGTGGTTTGCTTACGGCAGTCGGTGCTCTCTATTTTTTGTGGGATACGCCGACTCCGATCGCGTTTCTAGGCGAATATAACAGCGACAATCTCAGCATTCTGTTTCGCGGAATCGTCGCGCTCTCAGCCGCCGGAACGATTTTGATGTCGATCCGCTACATTGAGCAGTCAGGCACGGCTCTGGCAGAGTTTTTGATTATTCTCCTCACGGCGACTTTGGGGGGAATGTTTCTATCAGGTGCCGATGAGTTAGTCACGGTTTATGTCTCGCTCGAAACTTTGAGTATCTCGTCTTACCTGCTGACGGGCTATACCAAGCGTGATCCCCGCTCTAACGAGGCATCTTTGAAGTATCTGCTGATCGGGGCTTCGAGTTCTGCCATCTTTCTATATGGCACCTCGCTGCTTTATGGTTTGTCAGGCGGCGAGACCAATTTAAGTGAAATTTCTACTCAGATCGGTGCGGCTGGTTTAGCTGACTCGATCGGGCTTGTAATCGCGCTCGTCTTTGTGATCGCAGGGATCGCCTTCAAAATTGCCGCCGTTCCCTTTCACCAATGGACACCGGACGTTTACGAAGGTTCTCCGACTCCGGTAGTGGCGTTTTTGTCAGTTGGCTCTAAAGCAGCTGGATTTGCGCTGGCAATCCGGCTATTGGTGACGGCATTCCCGCTTGTGACTGAGCAGTGGCACCTTGTGATGACGACCCTCGCGATTCTCAGTATGGTGCTGGGAAATGTGGTGGCGTTGGCACAGACCAGCATGAAGCGGCTGTTGGCATATTCCTCGATCGGGCAAGCTGGGTTTGTGATGATCGGGCTAGTCATCGGCAGTGACGCGGGTTACGCCAGTATGGTGTTTTACCTGATGATCTACCTGTTCATGAACCTGGGTGCGTTTATGTGTGTGATTCTGTTCACCCTCAGAACGGGCACTGACCAGATTAGCGAATATGGCGGCTTATATCAAAAAGATCCGCTTCTCACCCTGGCACTGAGCATCTGTCTCCTGTCATTAGGTGGCATTCCACCCTTGGCTGGCTTCTTTGGCAAGCTCTATCTCTTTTGGGCAGGCTGGCAGGCGGGGGCTTATCCGCTTGTGCTGCTGGGTTTGTTGACGAGCGTGATTTCCATCTATTACTACATTCGGGTGGTGAAGATGATGGTGGTCAAAGAGCCGCAAGAAATGTCTGACGCGGTGAAAAACTATCCCGAAATCAGTTGGGACCTGCCGGGAATGCGTCCGCTACAGGTTGGAGTGGTGTTGACCTTGGTGGCGACCACGATCGCGGGTATTCTCTCCAATCCTCTGTTCACACTGGCAAATGACTCGGTGATTAAGACACCGATGCTGCAACAGGCAATGGAGAGACCCGCGATTCAGGTGAGTCGTGAAATCGATCGGACTCCTATCAATCTATGATCGATTGGCATTGAGAATGAATCGCTCTCAGATCACTGGGGGCGATTTTTGTCTTAGGCGATTTCCGGCAAAGATTTTACCCTTCGACTCCGCTCAGGGTGCAAGCTGGCTGAGCGGAGTCGAAGACAGCGGGTAGTTTGTTTACTAGAAATCTCCTTAAGTCCTGGCGATGTCCACTGTTTTGAGAGATCGCAGCAACAACACCCACGAGACGTTACTGATATTGTCCAAGTTCTGTTTTGGTTGAGAGTTGGGGCTTGAGAGTTGTTTGGCTAACAGTTGTCTGGCTCGTTTGAGATTGTCTCCTGCCACTTCACAAGTGAGATCAGATTGCAGCGCTTGCTGATAGTGCTGAATCGCGGGCTGCATTTTGCCTTGACGCTGAAGCACTAACCCTAAACCGTTGTGTGCCAAAGCATGACTGCCTATAAACTTCGGCTTTTTGACGTTGGGCAGATCCAAAGCTTTTTGGTAGGTAAACGAGGCTTCGTTTAGGCGTTTTTGATCAGAGAGCGCGTCTCCTAAATAGACATACGCCACTGCATAGTCAGGATTAAGCTTAATGGCTTCGCGATATGGCGCGATCGCGTCCTCAGCATTTCCTTGACCGTGCAGCGATCGACCTAACCCTACATAGGCGATCGTGTGGGCACTCGCACTGGTTCCGGTCATCTCTGGCAGCGAGAGAGCTTTGCGATAAGCGGCGACGGCTGCCGATAATTTCTTTTGCTGACGCAGTGCATTTCCTAAGCCACTGTAAGAATAGGTCAGGGTAGGATCGGCTTGGATGGCTCTGCGATAAGCAGCGATCGCGGCTTCGGGGAGCTTTTGGTCGAGGAGCGCGTTTCCTAACCCACAGTAGGCTTGAGCATTATCTGCGTCGATCTGAATGGCTCTTGTGTAAACGGCGATCGCCTCCTCAAGTCTTTTCTGGTCATAGAGCGCGCTACCTAACCCCTGATAGGCTTCAGTATTTCTAAAATCGATCTGAATGGCTTTTCGGTAAGCAGCGATCGCGTCTTCTAATTTGTGGCTGTCTCTCAGTTCAGCACCCAAATTGACATAGTAAGTGGGGTCACTGAGTTCTAGATCAACGCTTTTTTGAGGGGAAGACGCAGCTATTTCGGCTGTCTCGTCGCAGCCCGTCATCAGCACTGCACTCGCTAAAGCCAACGTAAACGGAACTGTCAATCGTGAGAAAGCTTGAATCATCGACTTTTTGAGTATGGAAAGCTAATTTGGCGATCGTGAATTAAATAAGACCCGGATTTGCCCTCACCCTAACCCTCTCCCTGGGGAGAGGAAACTAGAGTTCTTGCTCCCTTCTCCTTGGGGAGAAGGGTTGGGGATGAGGGCAAGCCGAGATTGTATAATTCCTAAAATTATTTAATCCTCGACCTTTAGCGATCGCTAGATTAGAAATAACTCGGCTGTGACAAAATGCCTTATTTCTCTATTCTGAAGGTTCTAGTGATTTCAGGAACTTCAACAAATTGTTGCATTTATTACTCAAGTCACGGATATCGATCGTCCTTAATGGTTGATTAGAGGTAGATTAAATGCGCTCGTTCGACCTGATTGATCTAGGGGTTCCGTTTGGGTGGCTGCGCGGAAGTGGCGATTGGGTAGGGGTGCGTGCGGCGCTCGATCGTCGAGATGCCATTCAGATCATTCAAGAAGCCGGATCAACGAGATGGCAATCTCTTCTGCCTGCTGATTCTTCGGTTTATATGGGCTTTCCTGACCACACGGCAACGACGCGAGAAACGACTCCCGAACCCAAAGCGCGAATTTGGATCAGCCCGATTCAAAGACGGTTTGCGCCCGAATCGGCGTTGCCTAAAGTGCAGTGGCATCCTAGAGTGCTTTGGGTGGGGATCGGCTGCCAGCGAGGAACGTCGGAGTCGCTGATCGAACACGCGATTCAAAAAACGCTGCGATCGCATCATCTCGCCGAAGCCGCGATCGCCGGAATTGCCACGATCGATCACAAAGCCGACGAAGCGGGACTCGTGAAATTTTGCGATGATCGCCATCTTCCTTTACGATTCTTTTCCGCTGAAGATTTGAATGCTGTCACCGTCCCAAATCCGTCAGCCGTTGCTAAGGTTGGGACGTTTAGCGTTGCAGAAGCCGCCGCAATTTTGGCAGCTCGAACTGATCAATCGACTGATCCGCTAAAAGATTCGCTTCGGGTTGCCAAAAAAATCGTTCAAGTCGAAGGACAGCCCGGATCGGTGACGGTAGCGATCGCCCAAGCCGATCGAGAATATACCGACGACCTTAAACTAATATAAGGACGTTCTCTCAAACCCGAATTATGACTCGCAAACCTTCGGTATTTTCTAAAACGTTGTCTAGAGTCATCTCCTTTCTGCTAGTCGGTTTGGTGTGGTTTAGTGGCGCACTTCCTGCACAGGCAGCAGCGTCTGCGGCAGCGAGTGGCAAATCACTCGACTACTCAAACGAGGGATTAGCCGAAAAAGACTTTTCGGGTGCAAACCTTCGCTCAGAAGAATTTCCGGGCGCTGATCTCAATCAAGCTAATTTCACAAACGCCAACTTAGAAGGAGCCGTTTTCAGCACCTCGACGCTCAAAGGCACAAACTTTCATGGCGCAAACATGAACCAGGTGATGATGGATCAAGTCCGGTTGTCTAACGTGAATCTTAGCGATGCCGTGCTGACAGACGCGATGCTGCTGCGGACTGTGTTTCAAAATGTGACTGTCACGGGAGCCGATTTTAGTGGTGCAATCTTAAGCGGTCTTCAGGTAAAAGAGCTTTGTAAAGTCGCCACTGGGAGCAATCCTAAAACAGGTGCAGACACGCGAGAATCGTTAGGATGCAAATCATAGGGTTCTTTCTAAACCGCGTGTTGACCCAGATCTGGAACGTTCCTAAGTACGATAAGCTGACAACTATCTGTAACTGAGAGAATTCTGTCTTATGTTTTTTTGGCGATCGGCTGCATGGTTACTGGCTTTTATTGTGTGCAGTCATCCCTTCCCGGCTCAGGCGTTAGACTATCCTCCCCCGCTTTCGTTTAGCAACGCTGAGTTGTCACGAAAAGATTTTTCAGGGCAGAATTTACGATCGGCAGAATTCTCGAACACCAATCTCGAAAGCACAAATTTCACCAATGCAGAAATGCAGGGAATTGTCTTGAGCGCGTCGGTGTTGACCAAGACAAATCTGCGCGGGGCAAATCTGACCAACGCCTTAATGGATCAGATTAAATTCACGGAGACAGATCTAAACGATGCGATCTTGACCGAAGCGATTCTGCTGCGATCGACCTTCGATCGAGTCACCATTACCGGGGCAGACTTTAGCAATGCGATTCTAGACCGC
>JBBQYE010000083.1:0-11547 GCA_038208945.1 Leptolyngbyales cyanobacterium
CATCCTTTGGTAGGTGATACCAAGCTGCAAATGAGCTTCAGCGAGGTCACATTTAGCCCCAATTTTGCTTAAGAGTTCGATCGCCTGTAGGTGATGTATCGTCGCAGGTGCAAATTCTCGTTGTTCGCGATAGAGTTGGGCGATGCCGTGCAGCGCGTTGTCTTTGATTTGAGTGAAGTGATTGTCTTCAGAATACCGCGTGGTTTGCTGGTAGAGCGCAAGCGATCGCTCGATCTCGCCTACATTTCGATAAGTTGCGGCTAAATAGAGGAGGCTATAGCCTCCTCCCCAAGCCGAGAGTTGACTGAGCAACGATTCAGAATCAACTTGATTGGCAAACTCTAAGGCAAGATGCTCACGCCCCGTACTGGAATGCAGATACGCTAGACAGCATTGAGAATAGACCAGGTAATTGGAGTTTACATTGTCTTGCTGACTCATTGAGTAAACTTGATTGAAATACTCGATCGCGGCTTCAACTTCCCATAAATCCTTTTTGCAAAGCCCTAAATTTAAGAGAGTTGAGACTTTGAACTGGTCTTGATTAAACGCTTTTGAAATTTCTCCGGCTTTTTGGTGACACTCGATCGCAGATTGAAAATTTCCGGCAAGCCGATAGATATAGCCGAGTAGGTTATAAAGCATTCCCGATCGGTGATCAGGTTTGACGTTATCAATAATGCGATTGATCGCAGACACCATTTGCTCCATTAATCCCAGTCGATAAAACAGCCACCCTAACGGAATTTCTTCTCCCCACTGGCTGTTTCTAAACTCGACGATCACGTTACAGGCAAGCTCAAAGTCATTGATTTCAACATAGTGATGATAGGCTTCTAACGCTCTTAGCGCATCGTCCACCGTGTTGACAATAGGCACACTTTGCATCCAAAACTCGGCGGCTTTTTGATGAGAAATCGTCCATTCGTCGCTCGGTCTCAGCCTTGCGATCGCCATTGCTCGAATCACTGGATGCAGCCAATATTTTTGCCCACGTCGCCCTTCTAGCAGCGATCGTTCTTGCAAAGATCTAATCACTCGTTTGTGTCGATCTAAAGGCACATCCCACAACAGATCTAACACTCCATTCGTGGAGACAAACGAAATATCTTGATAGCGATAGCACCCCAATCGACACAGCAATCGATAAGCATCTGGGTCGATCGACTGCAATCGAGTAAATTGACTGGCAACTAAATGATTTAGCTCTTGCTCAATCAACAAATCGTCTCTGTTTTCGTGCCAATAGACTTCAATATCTCCCTCAGAGTCGCTCAAAATTGCACCACTGAGAATCTTCATGGCTTTGGCGTTGCCTCCATAAGAGCGCCACATCTCAGATAAAGCTCCAGACTCAGTACGAATCTGACGACTGCTAAAAAACTGCCTCCAATCCTCTTCGCTAAGGCTATCTGGGCGATAGGGTTGCACACTCACACTCGCTTCATAGAGACGCTCTCGACTCGTGATTAGCGTCACCGATCGCACCGAAGAATCGGCTAACACTCTCAGCAAATCAACATAGGGTCGGCGAGTGTCGATGAATCTGCCTTCGCCATTCAAAGCGGATTCTAGATTATCAATCAGCACGCCAATGCGTTGATCTGGGTCACGCAGTCTGCGCCGCAATCGCTCTAGGTTGATGCCAAAATCTCGTTCAGTCTCTTCTTTAAAGGTTCCACGCAGCCATTCTTCAACGACGCTTTCAGCCGGAGTGATGCTCTCTTGCTCGATGGGCATCCACAGTTCTAATTGCAGATCAAATCCTTGGGTGTCGAGATATTTGCGAGCGAGGGTTGTCTTTCCTAGCCCGCCTTCTCCTTGAATGACAATGATTTTTGCGCCCTGGCTAACAAATTGATTGAGATCCGCGATCGCGCGCTCTCGTCCCACAAAATCTGCGTTGGCAGCGATCGCAGGTGTCCTTGTCAAAACGACGGGTCGATGTGCTTGATATCGCCTTTCAAGGGCTGATCTAAAGTTTGGTTTGCTAACATCTTCGTCAAGTGCCTTTGAAAGTGATTTACAAAGTCGGGTACCTACTGAACGCAGATAGCTCTCGTCATAGCCTAACTCTTGGGCTATCTGCTCATAGGTTTGCCCCTCCCAGGCTCTTCTAAAAACGTTTCGCGTTAGGTCGTCAAAATGCTTTCCGATCGCTCTAAAAACCAATTCATCTGCAAACTTCAAGACTTCATCAGCACCCATTTGCGAGCCAGCTATTATTTTTTATTCTTATTGTAATGATTAGTGATGACCAAGCAGAAAGCCAGAGGGGCGATTCTTGCATCAATTTACCGCTTTATCGCTCTATGACTAAATAGGCATAGAAAAGATCTAACGTTTTCCAACAAATCGATCGAGTCCAACGTTTTCCAACAGGGGCAGTCGATCGAGCATCATACATTATCAGATTGCATAAGTTTAACGGTTGCGGAATGATATGACTGGAGGCACCCTAAATGCCTCAACAAAGCCAAAGTGAGGAGAGTCATGCCTTGTTTCAAACCGTCACCAGGAGTTGCACTCATGCGTCATCTAAGCCCTCAAGCAACGCTTTCATCGTCGTCTCAGGCTGACATTCCTCATTATTCTGAGTCAGTGATCGCTCCAGAAATAGCACCTGCGATCGCACTGCTAACATCACAGATCACCACGCTTCGCAATCAGATCACGACGCTTTATACTCAGATCCACGAGATGCAGACCCGATTAAATGAGCTAGAAGCGGTGGCTTACCCAATCAATCAGCGATATCGTGCGCCTGACCCTGAGAATACGATTTATAGTCCGATCGTCAAACTTTCCTTCAAAGCGATGAAGCTATTGTTTCTATTTTTGGCAGGGTTTGCGATCGCTTACATTCTTGCTGGTAGCCTTGGCGCTTCGGATGTCATGAATGGTTTGCAAATTCTGATCTCAGTTTGGCTAATGCCGCTGGCTGCGCTGGTCTTTTGCACGATCGCCGTTGCTGCAATCATCGAATCGCTGAAATGATTTCCACATTCTGGAGAGACGTTCCTATGGAGCGTCTCTAGAACCACCTTTGACTTGTTAGGCTGTGATGGTTACTCTCGATCGATTCAAGTTGATCGAACTCGATCGCTAACCAATGAATTCAACGCCCAAAGTTTCTACTATTTCTCTGAGTGCGATCGTGCTGGCTGGCGGACGGAGTTCTCGCATGGGTTACGATAAAGCGCTGATCAAGATTTCGGGCGTTCCTCTGCTGAGAAGAGTGTGTGATGCAGCACTGCGCTGTACTCATCAGGTTTTTGTGGTGAGTTGGAACGATCTCTATCGTGCAATTCTGCCTCCTAATTGCCATCTGATCGCAGATACTCAACAAGGACCTTTAGTAGGTTTTGCTCAAGGATTGATGCACGTTCAAACTGATTGGGTGCTGCTGCTGGCATGTGATTTGCCTCGATTGCAGAGCGAAGGTTTGCAGTCCTGGATTATTGAGTTAGAAACAATTGCACCTGACAAGATTGCGCTGTTGCCCCACAGTCAAAAAGGTTGGGAACCTCTCTGCGGATTTTATCGCCGCACCTGTTTATTTGAATTACAGAGTTTTATTGCTCAGGGAGGACGATCGTTTCAATCTTGGTTAGCCAATCAATCTGTTCAAGAATTGCAGCTAGAAAACCGAGATATTTTATTTAACTGCAATACTCCCCAAGATTTAGAAGACTTTAATCGCGTCGATCGCTACACTCAAAAGCGGTGAGTTTGTGAATTGCTGTGACCCAGTTTCTATTAGTGACCGATTTAGACAATACGTTAGTCGGTGACGATCGTGCCCTTGCCATTCTCAATCAACGCTTAACGCAATGTCGTCAAGTCAATGGCGTAAAACTGGTTTATTCGACGGGGCGATCGCTTACGTCTTATCAGCAACTATCTGCCGAAGTGACCTTACTAGAGCCAGACGTGTTGATCACCGCTGTCGGGACTGAAATTTATTATCCAGGAAACATTTTGGATCAAAGCTGGATGGAGCAATCATCAGCAGGCTGGAATCGAGACGCGATCGTGGCGATTACTCAGCAATTCCCTCAACTTGTGCCGCAGCCAAAGTCTGAGCAACGCACCCTTAAAGTCAGCTTTTTGCTAGACGCAGAAGATGCACATATTTTGCCAGACCTCGAAGCTAAAATTAAGAATCAAGGCGTTGACGCGCAACTCATCTACAGCAGCAATCAAGATCTCGATATTCTGTCAAGCCGAGCCAATAAAGGAAACGCCCTCGCCTACATTCGGCAAGTGTTGAACTTTGAACCCGCTCGCACGATCGCGTGTGGCGATTCGGGTAACGATATTGCATTGTTTGAACAAAAAACATTGGGCGTGATTATGGGCAACGCTCAACCAGAATTATTGCAGTGGCATCACAAAAATCAGAGCGACGATCGCCATCTTGCCAAAGCTCACTGCGCCGCCGGAATCCTTGAAGGCTTACAGCATTTCGGCTTTCTATAATAAAAGATGAAGGGTAACTCCTCTCGTCCCACTTCACTCACCCTTCTCTATGATTGGCTATCTTAAAGGAACGATCTCAGGCATTCAAAAAAGCAGCAAGCACGTCACCCTCACCCTTGAGGTCAATCAAATTGGCTATGACCTGCAAATCGTGCCCCGACTGCTGCAACAACTCCCCGAAGTTGGTGAAGATGCCCAAGTCTTTACCCATCTCAACGTGCGAGAAGATCAGGTAACGCTATTTGGCTTTAGCTCATCTGCCGAACGCGATCTGTTTCGGCAACTCGTAAGCGTCAGTGGCATCGGTCCTCAACTTGCGTTGGCATTACTTGATACCCTCGGACTGCAAGATCTCGTTCAGGCGATCGTGGCAGGCAACACTCGTCTACTTTCTCGAACTCCCGGCGTAGGCAGCAAAACCGCCGAACGCATTGCTCTAGAGTTAAAAACTAAACTTGCCGAATGGCGGCAGCAGTCAGGCATCGCGATCGCTCCCGGAGCCGGACCTGCCACCAATATTCTCGAAGATGTCGAGATGACGTTATTGGCGTTGGGCTACACTGATCAAGAGATTACCCAGGCACTTCAAGCCGTTGGGCAGAGCACTACTCTTTCTAAAACAGACGATGCCGAGGCTTGGATTCGTCAATCGATCGCGTGGTTAAGCCAGTAAGTTGGAAACTTCAAATTTGTGGATGAAGGCGATAGATGAGGCGATTACCCGATGGCGGGGAGACGCTCCACCGGAACGTCTCTACGGGGTTGTCATACCTCTCCAGGATATCGAGCTGTCAGCAGCGACAAAAAGCGCTCATCTTGCCGGAGTTCGTCAAAGTCGCCGTTCGTCTGAACAATTTCACGATATTCGTCAGGGTTTAGCTCGATCGCTCGCTCTAAATGCTCAAATGCCAGATCAAACTCGCCCTGGATGGCATAGCAACAGGCTTTGTTATACCAAAGAGTCGGAGTGTTTGGCTTCAGTTCTAAAGCTTTGTCGTAGCTGGCGATCGCCGCATCGTGTTGCCCCAGATGATAAAGGGCGTTGCCTCGATTCGTCCACGACTCTTCAAAATCAGGCTTAAACTCTATCGCTTTGTCATAGCTGGCGACCACTTGTTCGAGTTTGCCCAGCTTACGAAGGGCTGCCCCCCGGCTATACCAAGCCCAATGATAGTCAGGCTTGAACTCAATGGCGCGATCGTAGCTATCGACAGCCTGCTGATAGCGTCCCAGGTTTTTCAATGAGATGCCCCGGTTATACCATGCCCAATAGTAGTTTGGCTTAAACTTAGTTGCCTGGTCATAGCTGCGAATCGCAGCGTCATAGCAGAGCAGCTCGTCCAAGGCATTGCCTCGATTGTTCCACGCTTCTGCAAACCCTGGCTGATAGTTGAGAGCTTGGTCATAGCTCTCGATCGCTTCTTCATATTTTTTGAGATGATAGAGAGCGTTGCCCCGGTTATACCAGGCATCAGAGTAGTCAGGATTTAGAGTGAGTGCAGCTTCATAGCTGTGAACGGCAGTTTCGTAAGCTCTTGTTTTGTTTAGATACAGTCCCTTCTGAAAGAAGAAGGTCATCTCAACGTCTGAAGTTTGGCTCATCGCCCGAGTTTATCTTAACTTAAAGTGACTTTGCTAAGATTCCCAGGTGGAGCAGCCGATCACCACAAATGCAAAGAAAATTTATAAGATCAGCGTAAAGAAAAACGCAGGCAAAGAATCGCCCCATATAAAGTCAGAGAGAAGAAATTTGGTTTGCTCGGATTTCGGTTTGTAGGATTAAGCTCCCTGGCTCGACCTCCACTGTTTTGATGCGTAAGATGATTCCTTCAAGGGCAAAATATGGCTGACGCACAATTTCTTGAAGCTTGCTCATCAAAGCAATTATCAAGGGAATCGAAACGCCCTGTCCAGGAACACAGCAAAAGGTTTCGAGCAAAATCGGCTGAGTGTTTGTGCGAGGACATACAACGGCAGCAAAGCCAACAGATCGAATTTTGTCCGCTTCGTTTAACGCGATCGTTCCACTAAAGTGAATTTTTCCAACATCTGATAAACGAACTTCTAGAGGGAATTCTACTACGATCGTGACTCGCTTCCCTTCAACGTCAAGGCTTAGAGGAGGCAGTCTATCTTTTACATAAGCTGAATTTAGTGCATGATTGATGTCAGATTCAGTGAGAACAATCCGTGCAGTAGTATCGACAGGTTGATCTAGCTTAATGTCTCCTAAAAGTGCCATTAAGGGATTGATTGAAACCTGATCTATTTGGACTTCAATTGATTCTAAATGAATGTCTTCTTGAATCGTCAAACCATGTCCTTCTACTGAAATAGAGTCTACTTTTCCCTGGGCTACTTTCAGCAGATCAGTCTCGACATGAACCTCTATAGTTTCAGCGTCATCTAGTTGACTCGATAGCCCTAATTTAATGGCTTGCGAGAGGGCTTGTTCTTCTAATCTAGGTTGATCTGACATGAATAGATGAGTGTATTTGTCGTTTGGATTGTCGTTATTCTAGACGCGGCTGACTAGATTGATATCTGCATTTTGGAGGAAAGAAATGAGTTTTGATTAGGTGATTAGAGATGAAGTCGATGATTCATTCTTAATCTCTCTCTTCTAGTCGTTTTTGCCACTCAGCATCAAGTTGAGAAGCCCGATCGCTCTCTTGGTCAATCAAATCGCGTTCGGTTGTGTAAATCAGATCGTCGTTGCGAATTACCGTTTCGGCAGCAAACTGTTGGGCGTAGGAGAGTTTTTGCTGAATGGTTGGATCAGCTCCTTTCAACAGCAGCGATCGCTGTTGGCGCTCTGCATTGCGATCGCTAATTTTGCGGTTTCGCCACCCGATCCAACGGTTGCGGATGACCGGAATTGAGAGATAGGCAACGCTGTAGCCCAGAGAGAGAATCGCGATCGTTTTCACAAACGTAGCCGCTGTGCCAACGAGCGTAACTCCGCCTGCGAGGGAGACATTCAGCACGATCGCCAACGCCAGGAGAAACGCCCCTAGTGAAGCGGCTGCAATGACTTGCCCACGGCTAGCGCGACTAAAGACATAGCGATATTCTTGGAGATAATCGGAGATAGACTTGTGTCGCGATTCAGTCACCGTCGTCTGCAAATCGGGAAAGTGATAAACAATTTGCCCATCTGGACTCACTTCGGGTCGCCCGTTAAATCGCGCTAACACAGGCACCATATATTGCTCATATTCTTGGTCGTAGCCTGCGCCGACTTCATCTAAGAAGGGCGAAATTTGCTCGGCAATCACGGCACCTCGGTTGTTGCGAATCACCGTCGCGATCGACTGCCATCGCCGTTCTTCTAATTCTGCATTGGGGTTGCCATCGCCAAACAAAAACGAGAAGACCGCTTCTAGAAAGTTGATATCGCTCGTGCTTCCGCCCTGATTGCGATTGCGGGGAGACGGACGATCGTAGCGATCGTAATAATTGGGATAGAAAATCCAAAACAAGTTAGGAAAGCCCATGTTGGGAATGCCAATTCCGCCACTATTGTTGCGATCGTCGCGACTAGAGTTCATGGCAAGAACGAGGAGAATAACTGCCACGATCGCCAGTGCAATCAGCAGCATCAACACAATGCCAAACGAAATGCGAATGAGATAGAACAGCACGCGCCAAACTTTGCCCAGCCATTCTCTAAGCCGTAGCTGAAAAAATTTGTTTTGCAGAACGCCTTGAACATCTTTAGGAAACAGGTAGACGACTTCGCCCGACTCTGCAACCTGAAGCTGTCCACCTACGGCAGAGGCAAGCACGAGCAGCCCTCGCTCTGCGAGATTTACATCCAGCCCTGCTTGAGAGGCGACATCACCCACAGTGACCCGATAATCGAGTCGTTCAACGGCTTTGACAATGGCGGGATCGGGAGTCAGGTTAGAGTCCATGCAGTTCCCCTTCAAGAGGTGTCTCTCTCCAGTATAGGAAAGCGAAACCAGAAATTTGGGGAGCTAATTTAAACTTCAATCTTCAAACTTCAAAATCTGCTCAGGCGCTAAACTACAATAGGTGTCTGAAAGCTGCACGACCTAGCCGTTTCAATCCTTTACTAAGCGCCATATGCCTAGAACTCAACGCAACGACAACTTCATCGACAAAAGCTTTACGGTAATGGCAGATCTCATCTTGAAGGTCTTTCCGGCGAGCAAACGTGAAAAAGAAGCCTTTGCCTACTATCGAGATGGGATGTCTGCTCAAGCAGATGGTGAATATGCTGAGGCGTTAGACAACTATCATGAAGCGCTGACGCTCGAAGATGACGAAAACGATCGCAGCTATATTCTCTACAACATCGGCTTAATTCACGCCAGCAATGGCGAACACGAAAAAGCACTGGAATATTATTATCAGGCGATCGAGCTTAATCCTCGCTTGCCCCAAGCCGTGAATAATATTGCCGTAATTGCTCACTACCTCGGCGAGAAAGCTAAAGACGAAGGCAGAGACGAAGAAGCAGAAGTCTTGTTTGAAAAAGCTGCTGACTACTGGAAACGCGCCATCAATCTGGCTCCTAACAACTACATCGAAGCTCAAAACTGGCTCAAAACCACCGGGCGATCGACGATGGATGTTTATTTCTAAACCGGATGAGTTTTGAATTTAGATGATCGATTTTCTGAATTCAAAACTCAACGGTCTTTGTCTTTTCCAATCACTATTAAATCTCATGCTCGATCGTGCCCAAGTTCAAAAAGTCGCCCATCTTGCTCGGCTACAGCTAACGCCTGACGAAGAGGCAACCTTCACCACTCAACTCAGCAGCATTTTGGATTATTTTGAACTGCTGAGTGAGTTGGATGTTACAGATGTCAAGCCGACGACCCGCGCGATCGAAGTTAGCAATGTGGTGCGCGCCGATCGTCAGCACCCTTTTCCTCGTGAAGATATTTTGGACGGTGCGCCCGATCGAGAAGGTGAATTCTTTAGAGTGCCGAAGATTGTCACGGGAAACTGATTACAACACTCGCAGCACACTGGCAACTTTTGCAACCGTGGTCATGCGTTGAATCTCATCCAGCGCCTCGCGGAAATTGCCTTCTCGAACATCATGAGTGACGACCACAATTTCAGCCAGTCCGTCTCGGAGTCCGGCTTGCACGACAGACTCTAGGCTGACCTCGTGATCGCCAAAACACGTGCCCAGTTTGCCGATCACACCTGGATAATCTTGAGTTAAGAATCGGGCATAAAATCGAGTTACAAGCTCTGACATCGGCGCGATCGTGCAGTAATGCTGATGCGAACACGCTAACAACGGATCGAGCATCGGTGGGACATCCGTTTGAGTGATTTGCCCCCGTCCGACTTTTAAGATTGCTGCGATGTTGAGAATATCCGAAACTACCGCGCTGGCAGTCGGACCCGCACCCGCACCGCGCCCGAAAAACATCACCTGCCCGATCGGATCTCCCTCGATCAGAATCGCGTTGTAGACATCATTCACATTCGCGAGAGGATGAGTTTTAGGAACGAGAGTCGGATGCACTCTTACCTGCAATTGCTCGTCGGATTCGCGTTTGGCGATCGCCAATAGCTTAATCACAAATCCCAGCTTTTCTGCATAGGCAATCTCTGCCGCGCCAACCTGCCGAATGCCTTCACAGTAGACTTCTGAAAGTTTGATGCGTCCACTAAATGCCAAGGACGCGAGAATTGCAATCTTATCGGCGGCATCGAATCCATCGACATCCGCAGTCGGATCGGCTTCGGCGTAACCAAGCTGTTGAGCGTCTGCCAAAATTTCGCCAAAGTCGCCGCCCTCCGTTTGCATCCGAGTCAGAATGTAATTTGTCGTGCCGTTTACGATGCCTGTGACGGTGTTGATGCGATTGGCGCACAGCGATTGTTTGAGCGGCTCAATCACAGGAATTCCGCCCCCAACGGCGGCTTCTAGTAAGACATAGACTCCCGCTTCTGAGGCTGCTGTAAAGATTTCGTCACCAAACCGCGCGATCGCTGCTTTATTGGCTGTCACCACATGTTTTTTGTGGGCGATCGCTTTGAGAATCAGCGATCGGGCAGGTTCTAAGCCGCCTATAACTTCGACGATGATATCGATTTCGGGGTCAGTGACGATCGCGTCTAAATCGGTGGTGAGCAGGTCGGGGGATAGGTTTAGCGATCGAGCTTTGTCGAGCGATCGGACTCCTATTTTATGAATAACTAGCTCTTGCAGCAAGGGATGCCGTTGAGCCGGGTCACGCAAAATCTCAACGGTTCCGGTGCCAACGGTTCCCAAGCCAAGTAAACCAACTTTAAACGCCACAGTGATGTCCTACTACAACCGCTACCCATTTTAGAATTGTATGGGTGCGATCGGTGATTTTTGAGAAATAGAACGACTAGGTGGGGTTTTGAGACTGCCCGCATTGCTTACAGTAAGGTAAGTTTTTGTAAGTCAAATCATGACAGTTTTGACACTCAGCGTATTGAGAATAACCACAGTGAGGACAGTGAGAATCTTGCTGGCGGATTTTTCTGGCACATCGCAGACACTCTGATTTTTGAACTCTAGTTGCCGCCTGATTTTTAGGATTGAACGCAAATTTTTGAAAAAACTTGATAATCCCAAATCCAACGAGTGGAATCAGTAGGATATAAACATAGTTAATCAGAAACAGTAGCCCACCAAATAGGGTGCTGATGATGCTGAACAAGAATTCAAACAGTGCGCCGACTTGCAAAAATTCAAAGACTTTGAAAATCAGTGGAATAAAGAAGATCACTAGCAAATGCCAGCTAATCAACGCGATGAGTCCATAGCCTTTGCGGTGAGCAAATCGATAGACAAACCAAGCAACAGCAATGAGCGGCAACAAGAAGAGAGCCTGAAACGCAAACTGAATGCTGGGATACCAAAAAGAAGCTTGCTGATAGCCTTTTTCAACATCTCCAAAACTTTGACGATCGTTCAAAAAAGCGATAAAACTAGCGCTCTCTGGCTTGGCAATCAGTTGAGTTTTAAGGGCAGACGTTTCTGTTTTAAGCGTGGAAATCGTGCGATTGTTTTGGTCTAGCTCCTGTTTCGCTTTCTCA
>JBBQYE010000084.1:0-11540 GCA_038208945.1 Leptolyngbyales cyanobacterium
TGCCTTCTTGGGTGCAGGGTCTGCGTCTGCTCAACCTGTCCGCTTTGATGGAAGCTATGTCGGTGCAGGTGTTACGGGAGGATTCACCAACGGCGGACGCAATAACGATGCGGCTGTGCTAGGTGGCAACGTCCAAGGTCGCTTTGCAGTCCCTGGCACACCTGTTTCTGTCAGAGGCGCGGTGGTCTTCACCGGAGACAATAGTGCTGTGATTCCTAGCTTGACTTACGATCTGCCGATTAACAGCAAAACAAACGCTTATGTCGGTCCCGGTTACTCCTTTGTGCAAAACAACAATCGCTCTTCTCAAGTCGGCAACAAAGATTCAGCCGTGTTGACTGCCGGGATAGAGTCTCAAGTTGCAAAAGGGGTTGTTGTTTACAGCGATCTGAAGTATGGCATCAACGCTTATCAAGGCAGTGGTGCTGGTTCATTGAGCGGCAGTGCTGGAGTTGGACTTCAGTTTTAATTCAAAGCTGTTTATGACTCGGATAGGGTTGTTTTCTGCTAGCGCGTTCTGTTGATTTCAACGTCACTTCTAATCGGTTCTCAGCGAATGTTGGGAACCGATTTTTGTGAGTCTCTTTTTTGACCTAAAGAGAGAGGTAAATCTTGGTTATTTCTAGCAAAATTAGATTAAGAACTATAGCTAAAGATCAGATTAGCAGGCGTTTGAAAGTGACACACCATAGTTTTTATTGGAGTTAATCATGTCTAACCCTGTCAAAGAGAAGATTTCAACAGACTTAAAGCAAGCAAAAGAAGTCGGACAGCTTCGCACCGATCGGATTCGCGAAATCGTGCAGGCTGCGGTCTCTCAAGTTGCATCAGAGTTAAAAACGGGTTCTAGTGAGTTGCGATCGCTGGTTAAAGATGCGTTTACGTCAGCGATTTCGGGCGTTCAAGAAAGTGGCGAACACTTTAGAGACGATGTGAATGCCTCGGTTGAAGGGGTGATCGACGGCATCAGTCGGGCGCGGCAAGCCAAGATTAGCGAAACTGAAGCAGAAGTTAAGCGACTTCAGGCTCAACTTGACGCAGAAGAAGACCAACTCGATCAAGATGTTGAAGAAGGTCTAGAAGGGCTGAAAGAAGCCAGTCAAGAGATGTCAGCCGAAGTCAGAGAACAGATCGAGCAAACGATCGAGACCATTCGCAACAGTGAGGAAGTCGCTTTGTTGAAAAAACGCTACGCTCAACTTCAGACCCAAGCGGCAATTTTGAGAGCAAACTTGGCGGCTCGCAGAGAGTCTTACTACGATCGCGCTCAAGATCATCTAGAGGATGCCAAAACTTGGTACCAGCAATCTCGTCCTAAGGCAGAAGTTGCCAAAGAGCAGGCAGATCAAAAAGTCAGCGAACTGGAAGATAAACTGGGCGAAGCCGGAAGTGCTTTAGCTAAAAGAGAGCGGCAGGTTCGCAGTTTGTTAAGAGATCTACTCAAGCAGGCAACCGACTCACTAAGAGACGGCGATAAAGAGACTGCAAAAAGCTCGATCGCAGACATCCCTCCAACCAAACGAATTGACATTGATCGGGACGAACTATAACGAATATCGGATTGGCTTAGTTCAAAGTGTGATGACGGGAGCGAAAGAACCCATTTAGGAGGTTCTGCGTCCCCGTTTTTTCGATTACTCATCGCATGGACTTTCGCAATCGCTCAACCTCCTCTAAAATAGGTAGTTCACTGCAATGTTTAGAGGAAGCAATGGCAGAAACCCTGTTCTTCAACGCCCTTCGAGAAGCCATTGACGAAGAAATGGCGCGTGACTCTACTGTGATGGTGATGGGTGAGGATGTTGGTCACTATGGTGGCTCCTATAAAGTCACCAAAGATCTCTATAAAAAATATGGCGATCTGCGGCTGCTAGATACTCCGATCGCTGAAAATAGTTTTACGGGTATGGCAGTCGGAGCCGCAATGACAGGGTTGCGCCCGATCATCGAGGGCATGAATATGGGCTTTTTATTGCTGGCGTTTAACCAAATCGCCAACAATGCTGGAATGCTGCGCTACACATCGGGCGGAAACTTTAAGATTCCGATGGTGATTCGCGGTCCGGGTGGGGTCGGTCGGCAGTTAGGTGCCGAACATTCTCAGCGCTTAGAAGCCTATTTCCAAGCGGTTCCTGGCTTGAAGATTGTCGCGTGTTCGACTCCCTACAATGCAAAGGGGCTTCTCAAAGCAGCCATTCGAGACGACAATCCAGTCCTGTTTTTTGAACACGTTCTGCTTTACAACCTCAAAGAAAATCTGCCAGACGGTGAATATGTGTTGCCGCTCGACAAGGCGGAAGTGGTTCGTAAGGGCGAAGACGTGACGATTTTGACTTATTCTCGAATGCGTCACCACGTCATGCAAGCCGTCAAGACGTTAGAAAAAGAAGGCTATGACCCAGAAGTGATCGATCTGCTGTCACTCAAACCATTAGATTTTGAGACGATCGGGGCTTCGATCCGCAAAACCCACCGCGTCATGGTGGTCGAAGAATGTATGAGAACGGGCGGCATCGGTGCCGAAATTGTGGCTTCAATCAACGATCGACTCTTTGACGAACTGGATGCTCCTGTGCTGCGATTGTCGTCTCAAGATATTCCTACGCCCTATAACGGCGCAATGGAAAATCTGACGATCGTGCAACCCCAGCAAATCATCGAAGCTGTTAGGAAGATGGTAGCTGTGAAAGTCTAATGGATGGGTGCAGCCGATCGTATAAAAGCTATGGGTTGAGTCTAAGAACTTACTGCGACGGCTGACCTTTACCATCAAGATTTTTGACCTGCTTTATCAATCCGAAATAGCCAAACCATCAGGGCAATCACCCCGATTTGAACGGCTAAATTTGGGAGAGCTGCTTCGATATCGCGACCTGCCAAAATCTGCGCCAAGAAGACCGCCGCCCCAATCGCGCCTGATGCTCCAAATGCCCCATAAACAAACTTCCTCAATCCGCGATAAGGAGCCTTTGCTTCTGCTATCAGATGAGCATATTTTTCGGGGTCAGTTTGCTTGAGGGTTAGACGCTTGGGTTTAGAGTCGGTCATAGATCATGGGTGCGTGAGGTCTAAGATCATCGTGACATGAGTTTGAAGCGATCGGGCGTTGTCGAGAAAACTCAGGTGCGATCGACCAAAGGCTGTGACAGAAGATCATCAATTCTGCTATACTTGCAAATCGTGTTGCCGATGTGGCTCAGTGGTAGAGCAATCGATTCGTAATCGATAGGTCGCGAGTTCAAATCTCGCCATCGGCTTTCTTTGTCTATCTGATGATTTCCAGATTGACCCTCACCCTGGCCCTCTCCCAAGCGGAGAGGGGACAAGATCTTTAGTTCCCTTCTGCCCAAAGAGAAGGGTTGGTGAGGGCTTTGCCCCACTTCGTAAGGAGGACAGTTCATACTTGCATTCAGCAATGCCGTTGAGGCTATGGGAAACGAGGGGCACCAGAACGCGCGGCATAGGTACCTATTTTTCTGTCGGGTTTGTGACGACGATTGTTATTTCTTGGCAGGTGTTAAAGCGCTGTTCAACATGTTCTGAAAGAGTTGGCTTAATGGAATTCCTGCCGCTTTTGCCATCTCGGAAATCACGCTTGTTTGAGCGAAAGAGCAGTATAGTCCTGCTTCTAAAAACCAGGGCTGGCGGTTCGGGTCAATGCGGAAATCAAACAGGCTGTAGTGGCGACAGCCTAATGCCACATGGCAATTTCGAGCCGCTTCCCAAACTCTTGCAGTCATCGGATCACTGGGATCAACAATCCAGGCTTTGGCATTTCCCTTCGCGACCATCCTCAAGTCTCCCTTTTGATCTCGCTTGAGCTTGTCTTCGTGTTGTCGAATCGGTTGCTTGTGTTTATCCATTGCGTATTCTTCTAATGGCAAACAAATTAATTTCCCCTGATCTTCAATGACACCACATCTGACTTCCCGACCAAGTTCAATAAAGGTTTCGACTAATATCTGATCAGCGTAAGTAAAAGCGGTTTGTAAAGCACTCCCATACTCAGAAACATTTTTTACAAACGCCACACCCAGAGAGTTATCTTCATTTACGGGCTTAACGACCGTTGGAGGGGTCAGCGTAGGAAGAGATCCGAGACGGAGTAGCTCTCCTGAAGGCACCTTAACCCCTGCTGTCGCCACTACAGCTTTTGCTTTTGCCTTGTTTGCGGTCAGCGCCATCACGTCTGGCTTGTTGCCCACATAGGGAATGTTAAGCAAATCAAACAAGGCTCTGTAAGAGGTCATACCCGGAACACAAAACATTTGGGGCAGCATCACGTCTAGTTTGAGCGCCGTCAGGATTTGAATCGCTTCAGCTAGAGGCATGGGATGTGCAGCTGCGATCGCAGCTTTCGTCAATGATTTTGGAAACCGCCATTGACGATCGGGCGTGACGTAAGCAATATAAAACTCGTATAGGGTTTCGTCTGCATTGGACTTCAAACAATCCTCTGTATAGAGCCGTGATAAGTCACAGTAAAACTCACTGACCGCAGAACCCACTAGGTGCAAAACCCGAAGTACCATGATCAATCCCCCGCCAGTTCGACGAGTTTGCCGATGTTAAAATCAATCCGAATCCATCCCTTAAACTGCCGCAAGTTTTCCAGCAGCAACCAAGGAATTTGCACATGGTGAACCATCAAAAAGGGAAGCGGATCAGCCCAGTCAAAAATCGCGTCTTTGCCCCTAATAATAATTTGTATTCGTTGCCAAACTTGATCAGATGAACTTAAATGCGTCAGTAGCCGCCAGATTTCGTGGTAAATCCAGTAGGTCGGACGACTCGACTCTAGGGGCTGAATCGCAGTCGTTAACGGCTCTTGCTCTAAATAAGCCTTTGCGACATCTGGGTGATTGTAAAACATCGTAATGGCTGAATGAGTGCGGGGGTTACACTCGATCGCATAGATCGATCCATCTGCCGCCTCAATAAAATCAAAAGAAACTTGCCCAGTCAGATGCAGACTCCCCACAAATTTTCTGACCCATGCTTCAATCGTCGGGTGCTCGACCATCTCGTAGTTGATCTGAAACGCTGACGATCGACAGCAACAATGCATCCGCAGTTCTCCATCTCGCACTGTACTGTGAGTGCAGTATTCTTGCCCTGGAATAAAGGCTTGCATAATCCAAGGATTGCTTTTAGAAACAGGCAAATCGTGAACAAATGCCTTGGTTTCTGAATAGCTATCGCAGGGAAGTTGAGTCAAGTCTAGCCGTCGTACTGAGTCATAGGGAATACTTTTGAGAATGTATTTTTGAGCGTGTTTGGAAAAATCAAAGTCCAGCACTTGCTGCGAATCTGTAATGCAGTAGGAATCAGGAACAGAGAGATTTAAAGACGCTGCGATCGCTGAAAATTCATACTTATTATCTAATTGCTGAACCTCAGCTAGATCAACATGCAGGACTTCACAGTAGGCTGAAAGCACCTTTTTTGCTAGTGCATCATAATAGCTCGCGGCTGGACTGCAAACCGGGACATAAACATCGACAGCTTCTTGTTGCACAATCTCTAGAAGTGCATCGATATACTCGATCGCATCTGGCTTGGGAATTGTATAAAATCGATCGACATCCCAAGAAAAACGGTGCCCTGTTAACCAATATTTGTAGGATTCTACTAAGATGACCCGATGCCCTGCCCGATGAAACGATCGAGCTAACTGCAACGCCTTGGTCATTTTACCACCGCTAACTAAGATAGTTTTAGGGTGAGTCGCGATCGTTCGACGCTGAAAAGGCTTAATTAGAATCGCTCTAAGGAGAGCGATCGCGGTCAATGCAAGGTTTAGCGGAAGAACTAAAAGCAGTAGGGAAAGAGTCCCTATTGTTTTCAAAGAAGTTTGTACTCGATCGTCATTTGTGTGATCAACACCCATTGTTAAACTCGCTTTAAATCTGATGAATCTAGCAGGGTGAGTAGGGCAAATCGCAACCCACCCTACTCTCTACTAAACTCGGCGGATCAACGTTAGACCATCTCTTAATGGCAGCAAAACTTGTTCGATACGAGAATCATCAACGACAGCTTGGTTAAAAGCCGCGATCGCAGTTCCATTCGCCGTGCCTTCACCTGGCAGGTAAGGTTGTCCCTGCATCAACGTATTGTCTACACAGATTAAGCCATTCTTCGCGAGCAAAGAACTGTCTAGCAAGATATTTAGATAGTCTATATATCCTGCTTTATCAGCATCGATGAACACTAAATCAAACGTCTCGCCTGCATTCGCTAAGTGTTTCAGCGTAACCAGCGCTGGAGCAACCTTAACCAGAATCTTGTGCCCGTCAGGAGACTGAGCAAAACACGCTTGTGCGATCGCTGCTGCAAATGGATCAACTTCACAGGCAACAATCTGTCCGTCTTGCGGTAATGCTTCCGCGATCGCCAGCGCCGAGTATCCCGTAAACATCCCGATTTCTAGCACCCGCTTTGCTTGAGTCAGATGCACAAAAAACTTGAGCGTTTGCCCTTCTACATGCCCCGATAGCATTTCCTGCTCCAAAGGCTGCACTGTCTCACCATCTGCCGATCGTTGGCTCCAGTCTTCAGTTTGGGTGCGTTGCACAAGGGCTGCCAAAGCGGGCGATTCTGGTGTTGTGCAACTGCTGATGTAAGGATCTAACCCCCTTGCCAACTTCCAGGCTAGACGTAGTTCAGATTTGATTTCAGGATCGACGCTCTCCAAGGCTCCTATTTGCTGATTCAGAAACTCTAACTTAGCCGCCAAAATTCCGACTGGTGTCACAGGTCTAGGGGTCATGCCTGCACTCCGGCTGAAATTGGGGCATCCATTAGAGCATTAGAGGAAAGATACATCTCTTCTCCCTCGCCTCCTCGTGGATAGTGACGACAAATCTCTTTGTGAGTCGCGAGGTATTGCTCCAAATTCGATCGAGTGAGATCGTTCATGAAATGACAACTGCCAATGGGCATCGGCACGGCTGCACGGACTAATCCATCTCGTGTTCGGCTGATCGATTCGGTTGCTTTCCACAGCAGCTCAGAGATCAGATAAGGACTGTCGATCGCTAACCCAATTCGACTCATCAAACCCAAGATGCGATCGCGATCGACAATCGAAATGTAGCCCCGTTGTTGAGCGATCGTCGCTGAGAATGCCATATCGATGTTGACACCGTGACCGTGAAACATCGGCATATCTGGGGTTAGCTCTAGCGTCGGACTCCAAGTATGACCGTAGGCGATGACGCGATCGAGATCCAACTCGTGCAGGTTAGGAACTTCTAGACTGAGCATGGTATTGATAGCGCCATACGTGATCTGATGTGCCACCTGTTGCAGCTCAGGCGTACCGTTCAAATAGCCAAATCGAGTCTTGAGTAACGCCTCACCATGCTCTTCCAGCAAACTAAAGATTTCGCGATTAGCAACCACAGCAATCTTAATCAGTTCTGCCATCCCGTTTCGCACTTGGTCAACGGGTAGCGTCTTCAAAAAAGAGAAGTCTAAGATCACCTTTTGGGAGGCATGATAGGCACCCAATCGGTTTTTCAGCTTCCCGTGATTCACTGCAACTTTAATCGCCACACTGGCATCGATCAATCCAATTAGCGTCGTCGGGACTCGGATATAGTTTGTGCGCCGACGGTAAGTAGCACAGGCAAAACCAGCGACATCAGTGGTCAAACCGCCGCCTACGACCAGCACTGGCTCTTTACGCACTAGCCCAAAGTCAGCAAACGCATCAATAATTTTCTCAAAGGTTCGCAGCGTTTTGTCTGTCTCTTTGATCGTGACTGGAAAGACTTTTAGATCGATTTGGTGATGCTTAAAGTAATGCTGAATCTGTTCACCATATAAACCATAAACTGTTGCATCAACCACCATTAAGCAGCGCCCAAACTGACGATAGCTCTCGGCAATCTCAGAGTTCTCGATCGCAAAGGCTCCCTCTACATAAAGTAGACTGAAGTCGATCTTCTCGTACCCTTCTACGTGAAACGCTGTTTCTGTCGCTCTAAAAGTTGCCTGAACGTTACCCATAAGTCTTTCCCAGTAGCTTGACGTTTACATAACTTAACAGGTTTCTCACAGTAATTTCGAGTTCTTTGAATCACATTTGAGCCGTTTGTTTTTAGCTCATGTTCAGGTTGAAACATGAGCACTGAGATCGGATGCAGCGTTGCCTCAAAATAACCGAACCCTCAAATGCGATTTAAGATACTCAGAACCATCACGTTTTATCGCCCATCTCGCTGGCAACAAGACCGCGATGAAGCACGCGATCGCCGATAACTTTCGCGTGATCTGCGCGGTGCATCGTACAGCGATTATCCCAAATCACGATATCGCCGTTTTGCCAGTCGTGCCGATAAAGCCTGTGGGGTCGAATTGAATGTTTGTAGAGTAGACGAATCGCTCGCTGACTCTCTGCTAAGGTCAATCCTTGAATCACTTGACATCGCTCTGGTGTCGATAGAAAAAGTGCAGTCTTCCCAGAAATAGGATGTCGCTGAAATAAGGAATGCCAAGCTTGGCTTTCTTGATCATTGTCTAGCTTCACGCCAGAAGCGATATGGAGTACGGTCGCGTTCGACAGCTTCTCTTTTACCTGAGTCGGCAGCGTTTCAAAGGCACAATACTGATTAGAAAACAGAGTTTCGCCCCCACATTCAGGCAGTGAAATCGCTTTTAGCGCTGTATAGGCAGGCGGCTTAACAACATAGCTCGTATCGGTGTGAAAAACGCTTCTAGGGGTGCGATCGCGCCCCACATTGCTCACAAGATTTAACCAGGGTTGATGCGGGACAGGCTTTTCCCCTGCGGTGAACATGAGATTGCCCAACCGCCCAAGAAAGCTGACGAATTCAGCATCATTGATCAATTGATTCCGAATGACGACTACGCCATTTTCTGCCAGCAACTGCTTGAGACTAGAAATATTGCGATCTGCCGCCTCGCTGACTTGCATTCCTGCAATTTCAACACCAAAAGGCGAAAGGTTTTGCAAAGTAGCGTCCATGCCTGATTCCTACGGATTGACTTAAGATCGTGGATTAAATAAAACCGAATTCTCCCTCACCCCAACCCTCTCCCTAAGGAGAGGGAGCAAATCTCTAGTTCCCCTTCTCCCTAGGGAGAAGGGGTTAGGCGAGGGCTTTGCCCCACTTCGTGAGGAGGGCAACCCCGTTTTGCAATGACCGACCTTATTTAATTCACGATCCTTAGAGAAATCTTTGCAACAGTTCAAAGTCTAACCGACTCACCTGAAGATCGGCAGTCTTGAAATTGTGACGTGCTGTGTTTTCATCAGGGAAGGCAACGCAAGCAAGCCCCGCTGCCTTTGCAGACTCCAACCCATCGGCATTGTTCTCGATCGCCACACAGCTATCCGGCGTTTGATTCAACTCTTTTAAGGCAACCTCATAGGCATCCTTGGCAGGCTTGGGATGCTTTATTTTAGAAGCATTGAGGACGAGATCAAAATCGTTGGCATCAATCTCGCTGCGGAGTGCCTCAAGCATGGACAACACATTTTGTTCTGACGTTCCTGTCACCAGGGCAAGCTTTAGTCCATTCTGTTTTGCCTTTTGCATCACGTCTACAACGCCAGGACGAGCCACTAACGGTTTTTCATGCAGAACGTTTTGAAAAATCTCAGACTTAGAATGGTGAATAGCGGCGGCATCAACCGATTGCCCCATTGATTTTGCATATTCTTCAATGCGCTGTTGCCCACCACTTTTCTCTAAAAGGCTGGTGTATTCCTCTCTTGACCATTGCCAGTCTAAGTTATGGAGTGCAAAGGCTTGATTAAAGGCTTGTCTTTGCATCTCGGAAGTATCGGCGATCGTGCCGATTGATCCAAAAAAAATTGCTGACATTTTATCTATAGATAGGGTGTAAACGCTGAATTGACACTCCTCCGTCTCTGCTTGGCTAAAGGGCGGGGGATTCTGGCATCCGATACAGAGCACTTTCTGCATCTGGATGGGCATTGTCAAGATGCCTCTACTCGCTCAGACCTGCTACCTTGCGATACAGGCGTTGCGACTCCTTTTCAATTCTTGGCTTTCCGAGTCCATCACACTGCCAGTTCGGTATGCTCCTCATCCTGCTGCTTGCTCGTCTAGTCGTTTCGCGTTTGCGTCCGGTTCTTCGTAGCGGGGATTTCACCGTCCTAGGATGATTCGTCGCGTAGACGGTTGTTCCTACTTGCAACTCAATTGTACCAAAGATCGTCTTTTTGCTGTGCCCATTCCGTCTGTGGCGCGGTCTCAATGCGTCCGGTTCTGTTCGTTCTTCCTCTCACTGATGTGCCATTTCCGCAGTCAAACGACGGGCAACTAAAGCTGCGGGCAGTTGTTTGAAAATACCGCCCCTGCCGAGCAAGTCTTCAGGGTTCTCATCGCCTTTGAGCAATTCATCGAGTAATTCAGGGAAGACAGTCACAATCGTTGGGTTTCAAGTTCAATCGTTCATCAGATCCTATTGCTGACCTTTGATATAAACAGTTATGCAATCCTTATCGGGACGTTTTATACGCCCCGATCTCATCAATCTCTACCGCGCTTGCAGATAGTTGGCAGACACATAATCGGCAAGCTGAGTGCCAGAAATGTAGCTAGCATCCGCATCCCACTGATAATGCACACCGAGATAAACCCGGCTTCTGCCATTCTCTAACGCAGCCGACGAGAAGCTATTAAAGGCTCGCTTCGCATTAACAGCACTGGGGTCTTCGGTGTCGAGCTTAAACGTGACGTTATCGGTTCCGAAGAAATTCCGCATAATGCCTGCGTGAGTGGCACTAAAGGTAGCGTGACCCGAAGCGTAGGCAGGGAAGGGGGGGCTAAAGTGCTTGCCCTGACGATCAACCGACAAGGGTTCCCAAGCCGTATCTGGAGCGGTGTTAGGATTTCCATCTATATCGGCTAAGTGAATCGCAGTTTCGGGTCGCCACAGATCGAGATCGGTCGCGTATTTTGCATCCCAGGCAACGATTCCGGCATCTCCAAGCGCCAACCCAACTAGCGCAAACAGACGGGCAGACTCGACGATCAAGAGGTTGCGCTGTTCGGCAACCACTTGTGTGAATCGGAATAGCTGACCTGGGGGTTTATAGGTTCCATCCAAATCGTTTGCCCAGAAAAAGGCAATCTCGGTTTCGTCTGCGGTGCGGCTGCTCGACGTGGCTGACCCTAGCTGCTTGACTTCGTTAAACTGAGCGGCATATTCAGGGCTGCTCAACAGGTCGCGCTTGGTGGCGTAGCCTGCGGGTCGTGAGGGACGGAACTGATCGCCTGTCTGCATCGCAAACGGACGCACTTTGTTCCAGTTAGGAGTGACGGCGTTTCCCGATCCGGTGGGTCGCCAGTCTCCGGCATTGGTGCCTGGAGTGTAAGGATCGGTGTTTTCGGCTCCATCATTGGTGCGATGAGCAATCATGGCATAGGCGGCGGCGGTGCCGATGATGCGTCCGTTCTGGACGTTTTGAGCACTGTCAGTCGCTAAGATGCGATCGAGCGAGTCTTGCAAGCTCAAATCAAAGCGGGCTGTCTGTTCGG
>JBBQYE010000085.1:0-11437 GCA_038208945.1 Leptolyngbyales cyanobacterium
CACCAGGAATTATTTTCGGCTGTGTAATTCGTGTTCATCAGCGTCTCTCCGAATCTAACTCTCCACACTTTTTTTGGATTCTGGAGACAATTTCATGTCAATTTACGTGGGCAATCTCTCTTATGAGGTCAAGCAAGAGGACCTAACTGAGATCTTTGCTGAGTATGGGACGGTTAAGCGGGTGCAGCTTCCGACTGATCGAGAAACTGGACGGATGCGTGGGTTTGGGTTTGTTGAAATGGGCACCGATGCCGAAGAAGATGCCGCGATCGCAGCATTAGACGGGGCAGAGTGGATGGGTCGTGATCTCAAAGTGAACAAAGCAAAACCTCGTGAAGACCGAGGACCGTCGGGTGGTGGCGGCGGTCGTCCCCCCAGACGCTATTAAGCTGGTAAGCTAAGAAGCTGACGTTAAACCCTCTTAAAGGCAGACCCTCGTCTGCTTTTTTTGATAGAGACCCCATTTACTAAATCAGGAGAACCGATGACCCAAGTGATTCCTGGCGAAGACGAAAGAATTGATTCCGTGTTGCGCCGATTTAAGCGTGAAGTGTCTAAAGCAGGCATTTTTCCTGATATGCGAAAGCATCGTCACTTTGAAACACCGATCGAAAAGCGGAAGCGCAAGGCTTTGGCTAAACAGAAGCAACGTCGTTTTCATCGCTAACGATCGTGCCAATTCGTCAATAATTCAAGCGATTGTAATCTTACAAATTGTTAAGATTTCTCAGATAGTGTCAAGCTCTAGCAGCTTGGCATTATTTTTTGTGGTTCGATCCACTTCAAGGCTCAAACATCTTTTGCATCATGGGAAGAGGCAGACTTTTTAGCAGCCCAGACTGGACAAATTTTGTGTAGATTTCTGCTTCGATCGAGAGCAATTCTTTCTGATGCTGCTGAAGGCTCAACGAATGCATTTGAGCGTGTTGTACTTGCATCAATTGGATGTCGCTGTGAAGTTGCTGAAGCTGTTGGGTTGCAAACTCTAGCTGCGATTGGTGCAGGGCTGGATCGATTTTTAGCTGATGTTTCGTTTGAATGAGGTGATCAGAAATTTGTTGAAGGGCATCTCGACAGGCAATCAGTTCTAAATATTGGTGTTGAAGAGATTTATCTTCTAGTAAGTTGAGAGACTCTAAGAGTAATTTTGTCGTCAACCCTTGCACCAGCAGCGTAAACCAAACCACTCCAAACGAGTTGGCGATAATCTCATCACGACCCAGCACGACGATCGAGAGATTTAACGCCAGTGAGATCGAAACCGATCCGCGTAGTCCCGTCCACCACAAAACAGTCTGCTCTCTCCAAGGAATTTCGGTTTTGGCAAATCGGTTGCTCAATGCACTGAAGCCGTAGATTGCGATCGCTCGTGACCCCACGATCGCTAAAATTACGATCGTCGTGGTGCCAATGTTTTCAATCAATTTAGCCAGCCAAATTTGATCTCCCAACAGCAAAAACAAGATCGAGTTGATAAAAAACACGATGAATTCCCAGAATTCAATCATCGTCGATCGTTTGAGGGGAGCGATGCCCCCTTTAGCGCTGAAGTTGCCGATGACTAAGCCTGCCGTAACGACCCCAATCACGCCAGATCCGCCCAACTCTTCTACTAGCAAATAGGTGCCGTAAGCGGTAACGAGCGTGAGGGATTGCTCAACCCACGCTAGATCATATCGCTGAGTCAGAAAGGCGACGCACAGCCCAATCAGCCCACCAATGCCTAACCCAATCCCTGTCACTACAAAGAAGCGCAGCACCGTCGTTGAGAGTTGAAAGGGCTGAGAGTTGGTTGAGAGTTCGACCAACACGCCAAAGGCGGCGATCACGGCTCCGTCGTTCAGCAGGCTTTCTCCTTCGAGCAGAGTGGTGAGTCGTTTTCCGGTGCCCAATTCGCGAAACAAGCCGATAACGGAGGCAGAGTCAGTGGCAGATAAGCACGAACCGACGAGCAGCCCCGTCATCCAAGGAACGTGCATGAATTGATGCAGCGCCCAGCCAACCGCCGCGATCGACAGGATGACTCCCCCAGCCGCAAATAGACTGCTGGACAGAAGCTCTTTTCGCAACTCTGACCATTTCATATTCCATGCCGCCTCAAACAGCAGAGGAGGCAAGAAAACCATCAAAATCATCCCCGGTGACAAGTGCAGCAACCGCACATCGACCAGGGCTAACCCCAAGTCAACCATCACCAACAGCAGCGTGTAGGGAGCTTGGCGCAGGGGTGGAAAAATCTTAGGAAGACTGGCTGCGCTGAGAGCAATCAATAGGATGATCAAGAACTGTTTAAGATCGGTCTCGATCGCAACGTCGCCAGCACTGGTTAAGAGACTCATGGAAACAAGCTAACTTCTGTAAGCGTTTCTACCCTTGACGGATAGCTTAGGGATGAAACTGTCTTGTTTAATACACCTCAGCCCAATCTTTTCGCGAGTCGAATTGCATCTTGAGGCAAGTGGCTAATTTCATACCACACGTGTCTAGGGCTAATGTCAAACACAAAGTTCAATACCAGCAAGATCGCGATCGTGGTGAGAATCAAGCCTGAACCAACATTGAGGGCTCGCAGCAATAACTTGAACAGCAAAACCGAAATAGCGATCGCAGCAATGACTAAAACAGTCTGTGAATCTAACGCATTGAAAAAAGAATTCATAAGCACCATCCCTTTGTAAGTGCAATTAGGAACCGCGAAACTGACTGAACACTATCACCATCACTCCAAATGCAGCTAAAACGATTGAGAGACCCAACAGGTCCGTCTTCACCGCAGTGATTCGATAAGCAGGTCGCAACCAAAAGCCTAGAAATTGAGTCACGAACGGCATGACGACCAGCGATAGAATTGAAGAGGTAATCAGATTATTCAACAGCATCGAACTCGCTGGCGACCATGATCTTAGAACGCCTAACGAGGTCAACAGCAATGATTGAATCATCACCGTGGGATAAAGTCCTAACACCACCGATAAGATCTGCTTCCACACGGGTGGTCCTAATCCTGTTTGCTCTGCGCCAGCATGACGAGAAAACCAGCCCTCTAAACCCGTCGTAAATGACTTAAACCGATAAGCTTGAAAGATCTCTTGACCAGATTTTAGTAGCTGCTGGCGATCGTCTGACTCGACCCACGCATTTAAGTGCTCTGGTGAATCAAAGTGCATGATCGCATACCACTTGACAACGGGACCTTTACACCTGAGAGGCGGACAGAGATCCGATCGAACAAAGCCCTCAAACCGTTGAGCAGCATTGGTAAACTTGGTGTGCCACATCTTAAACGCGAAGTCTTTGCCCTTGGGGACAATATGCTCAACCACAAGGCTTGTGTAAAAGATTTGATTCGCTTGAGAGTTTTGCATCGGGCAATTTGTTAGGCGCTCTTTAGCCTCTCACTCAACATCTTTTGGGCAACTCGTAAGCCAGTTACCGTTTGTGCCAAAATTAGCCCTATTGTGGCAATTCAATCTCCATGAGTCTTGATTTAAGCGGTATAAATTTTGCCCAGTCCGAGAGCACTTAAGCCTTTGCGATAAGCGATCGAAGTCTTATCTGCCCGGATGTGTGCCTCAGCCACTAACTCTAACGGCAAGTCTTCAGGATATTGCGCCTCTACCACCTCTTTGTCTTCGGCAAACACCTGGTAATTAAATTCATACACAGGTTCGAGCGGCATCTCACGATCGAAGTTTCGGCAAATCGGGCAAAAAACGCGAGTCTTGCGGGCAGAAACTGGAGAGGCAGCGTTGAGAATACACAGCCGCCCATCGTCTGGGAAGTGAACCGTCAGTCGAGCCGTAAACGGAAAGTGAACATCAAAAATGCGGAGCCACTCAAAATCAGCAGGAGCGCGATCTTGCAGCGCTTTGGGGAAATTGCTGACGGTGCTGAAATATTCAACGTGAACCCCGTTGGTCGTATTGTTCACTTCGTAGCGAGGCACGATCGGGTTATTCGCATCGCCAAACGTGTCTGTGTGTACCCAAGCAAAATGGGAAACATCCAAAAATCCCTCAACCTGCCTACCTGCCGCCGCGTTTAAATCGACCGCATCAGGCAGAATTTGCTGATAATCAGCGTCTTCCCACTCAGCAAAATCGGGTAGCGGAGTGCGATCGTCACCCGTTAAACACGTCCAGATCAACCCATATGCTTCTTTCACGGGGTAGGTCTTAAGGCAAAGCTTTGGCGGAATGCTGGCACCCGGCTGGGCTGGAATTAACACACAGCGACCGTCAGACGAATAGTGAAAGCCGTGATATTTACACACCAATTGATCAGACTGAACTCGACCCATACTCAACGGAATGCCACGATGCAAACAAATATCGTTTGCCACCGACACTCCCGCAGTTGTGCGCCAAATCACCAAACGCTGATCGAGCAACGTGGCTGAAATCGGCTGATCTTTGAGATCATGGATAAACGAGATCGGATACCAAAATTGAGACAACGCATCCCAGTCAGACTCGGTAAAGGTGCAACCTCTTGGATAAGTCATTCGATCGCTCATAGTGATAGATTAAGCAATAGTCCGGGTGAGAGCAAAGCATTCATAAAAGCGATTATTCAGATGTCTCTTTCACCTTCGTTTAGTCCTCTCAATTTAACGACACCTGAATTAATCCGAAAAGCCCGACTTTTCAAGATATTCAGATGATTCTGCCAGCGCTTCCATCGTGGCGTAGGGGGGTGAGGGCTTGGGCAACGCCAGGTTTAAGACCAGCGCACAAATCGAGCCTGTCGCGATTCCTGACTCTAAAATGGTGTGAATCAGAGGCGGAAAAGCCTTTAACGAATCGGGGGCAAAGGTCACGCCCAATCCGAGTGACAGAGAGACCGCTAGAATCACGGTCGATCGGTTGTCTATCGGAATCGATCGCAGGATGTTCAACCCAGCCACGGCAACGGTGCCAAACATCAGCATTACGGCTCCACCGACTACAGGCATCGGAATCGTTCTCAAAACGCCCCCAACAATCGGAAATAAGCCGAGGAACGACAAGACGGCTGCCACGTAATAACCAACATAGCGGCTCCCCACCCCTGTCAACTGAATGATGCCGTTGTTTTGAGCCAGCGTCACGACCGGGAATGTGCTGCACACTGCCGCCATTAGAGAATTCACCCCGTCTCCTAAAATTCCGCCTTTGAGTCGTCGGAAAAAGGTCGCCCCGGCGATCGGTTCACCCGTCACCATCGAGGTTGCAGTAATATCACCGATCACTTCTAGCGTCAGCGTCAGATAAATAATCGCAAACGGAACAAAGGTCGCGAAGTCAAACGCTAAACCAAATCGGAATGGAATCGGAAAGTTGATGATCGGCAAACCACCAATGCTGCTGAAGTTGATCAGACCCATGAATAGTGAGATGATGAATCCAACCACCAGACCGATGATGATGGAACCCATCTTCAGATATTTGTTGGAACTGGCGCTACAGAGTGCCACGATCGCAAACACGACTCCCGAAAGTCCCCAGTTTGGCAAGCTTCCCAGGGTTCCTTTTGCCAGGGCTGGTCCGCCGCCTGCCATATAAAACATTCCCACTTTGATCAGCGTCAGACCAATGAGGGTTACAGCAACGCCCGTCACTAGGGGAGTAAAGATTTTGCGCGTCAGGTGCAAAAAGCGACTCATGATAATGGGAATAAATGAGCCAAAGAAGCACATTCCCAACACTAAAGCCAATGCTTGCTCAGGGGTTTTTCCCTGCTCTACCGAGGAGTTGACCACCGCCAGAATCGCGCTCACAAATGCGAAACTTGTTCCTTGGATACTCAGCAGTCCCGATCCCAACGGTCCAAAGGTGTGGGCTTGAATAAACGTTGCAATCCCAGACACCAGGAGAGACATTCCTAGAATATAGCTGGTCGTCGGGACATCTAACTTGAGCGCTCCAGCGATGATTAAACCGGGAGTCACGATCGGGATAAAAATCGCGCAAACGTGTTGCAGTGCAACAAAAATCCCGTCTCCAAGTGAAGGTTTATCATTTAAGCCATACAGCAACTTAGGAGGAGGGGCAGTCTGATTGCCTTCAGTGTGAATATCTACGTGGGTCATGGTTAAAGTCTCGACTTCTCCTAAAACAGAAACTCTCTGAAGAGGCCTCTGGGGTTAACGGTGCAGTAAAGTCAGGGCTGACAAAAACAGGAGCAAACGGTAGAGTGTTCAATGTCAGGTTAACCATCCTTTTGTATACGGTATACACTTAAGTCAAAATGGTTACTGTGTCTGGTAATACATTCTCGACATCCTTTCAAATCCCGATCGGTTCACACCTCGTTTTCCAGGTAAATTTGGCTCGAAATCAAACCGTTACTTTTTTCTGTAGTTGATATGAGTATGCGTAGAGCAATACACTTATAGGGCAATTAATGACGACTTTACTAATTAAAAACATTCACACGCTGGTCACGATGGATTCGGAAAGACGAGAAATTCGCAATGCTGCGATGATCGTCCGTGACAACGTGATTGAAAATATCGGAACATCCGAAGATCTGCCACAAACGGCTGACGAAATTTTAGATTTACACGATCGCCACCTCGTCCTGCCGGGTCTAGTCAACACGCATCACCACTTTTTTCAAACGCTAACGCGAGTCGTTCCAGCCGCGCAGAACTGTGATTTATTTAACTGGCTGAAAGCCCTCTATCCTTTATGGGCAAATCTGACAGCAGAGGGCGTATATGTCAGCGCTCAGATTGCAGCAGCAGAACTGATTTTATCGGGCTGCACCACTGCCAGCGACCATCTTTATCTCTATCCCAACGACTGCACGTTAGATCACGAAATCGACGCGATGGCGGCGATCGGGATGCGCTTTCACGCCAGTCGCGGCAGCATGAGCGTTGGCGAAAGTCAGGGCGGGCTGCCTCCTGATTCGCTCGTTGAACAAGAAGCCGATATTCTCAAAGACTCGCAGCGCTTAATTGAGCGCTATCACGACAATTCTCGTCACTCCATGCTGCGGATGACGCTAGCGCCGTGTTCTCCGTTCACAGTCTCACGCGATCTGATGCGAGAATCGGCGGCAATGGCACGATCGTATCCTGGTGTGCGGCTGCACTCGCACCTGGCAGAAAACAAATCAGATGTTGTCTACAGTCTAGAAAAATTTGGCATGACTCCGGGTGACTATGCAGAGTCGGTCGGCTGGTTGGGTGACGATGTGTGGCACGCTCACTGTGTTCAACTGAGTGACGATTCGATTCTTAAGTTTGGCAGAACGGGGACAGGCGTAGCTCATTGCCCGTGCAGCAATATGCGTCTCGCCAGCGGCATTGCTCCGATTCGCAAAATGTTGGATCACAAGGTTCCAGTAGGGTTGGGCGTAGATGGGTCTGCCTCAAATGATAGCGGCAATTTGCTGCAAGAAGCCCGAACCGCATTTCTGTTGGCTCGTGTGCGAGATTGTGATGCCTCTGCCGTGACCGCGAGAGAAATCTTGGAAGTCACCACGATCGGCGGTGCCAGAGTTTTAGGTCGAGACAATATTGGCTATTTGGCTCCGAGCATGTCAGCAGATTTTATTGCGGTGAATGTCGATCGTCCTCAGTTTGCAGGGGCACACCATGATTTAGTAGCAGCGCTGATTTTTTGTTATGTCGATGCGGTTGACTATAGTTTCATCAATGGCAAAAAAGTCGTGGATCAAGGACATCTCACAACCCTTGATCTACCTGCCCTGGTCGAAAAACAAAATCGTCTAGCTCGTCAGCTAGTAGAGCGATAAACGAGAGTCAAGCGGGGGTTCACTCTCAGCCCCCACCCGCGACCTGTCTCAGTTACGCTGAGTTATGGTGAGTATCGGCTGAGTCGGGATATTGATTTCCTTTGTTGTTATGGTGCGACTTCTCTCGGCTCCGTAATGCCATTTACGATCGAGGACTGAATGCTTTATTTCATTCAGCGTCTGTCATCGTAATTGCAAGCCCTCGGTTAGTCGTAAGCCGCTCCCATAAAGCAACTGAATCACGAGTTGATAATCACCCGACAAATTTCAAATGATGGCTTGGGCTTCTGCCTTAGTCAAAACGCTTGGGAGATAGCGCGATTGTTTCGCCCGTACTGCATCGATTCTAGAATCAAGCTCTAATCTCAGCACTTGCCGATACAGAAAAAGCAATGCACTCAATGCATGATGTTGGGTCGAAGCTGACACTTTGTCAGTGATCGCTAAATGAGTGAGAAACGCCTCAATTTCTGGAGTACCCATATCTTTAGGATGACGCTTGTCGTGAAACAAAATGTAGCGGCGAATCCACTGAACGTAACTTTCTTCAGTTCGATAGGAGTAGTGTTTGGCTTGAATGACTTCACGCGCTGGGTCAAGCAGCTTTTTGGGAGGTGGTTCCATTATTTTTGGGATACTTATCAGTACATATGTACTTTATGAGTGCCATCTCATCGAAAGGAATACTGAAGTTTCTGAGCTTTCAAGATCGAAGAAACGTATAATTTGGATCAAGGTATCAGCCTAATTCGCTTAACACTGCAAGTTGTCAGTCTCATCTGCTGAATCAGCAGATGGGTCACACCGTAGAAGTCAGTCTAATTGAATTGTTCCACGAGAACTGGATACAAATGTTACCCGATGGGAACACTACATCCACCCAGTTCCGTAGAACAACTTCGTTGGAACCGACACGCTACAAATAGTCGTGAGGTTAACCGCACTACCAACTAAAGTTAGTGTTGCTCGATTGACTCGGTGCGGTTCAACTCAAATCGTTAGCTCTCCTAGTTTGGGTTGTGAAGTAGTTCGATTTACCTGTAACTCCCAATACCTGCAATCTCCAATAGCAGCTGTGGGTTTAAGCGTTATTATTGAAATGCCAAGAGTCTTTGCAAATACCTACTGAGTGCTGTTAGAGTCAAGCTTAAATATGAGCGAGAAGTATTTGACAGATTTTAGTTCATGGATTAGCCAAACAGCCCAACTGTTACGGGAGCATCGGTGGCATGAAATTGATGTTCCGAATTTGATTGAAGAGGTTGAAGACTTGGGCAAAAGTGAACGACGGGGGATAGTCAGTCAACTAAATCGTCTTTTACTACATCTGCTCAAGTGGCAATATCAACCTCAACGCCGTTCAGACAGTTGGCTTGATTCCATTACCGATGCACGTACTCAGATTGAATTAGCTATCGAGGATAGTCCCAGTCTAGGGCGTTATCCCGTAGAGCAGCTTGAAGAGAGCTATCAACGGGCACGTCGCCAAGCATCTAAGCAAACCAGTATGGAGATTTCAGTGTTTCCAGAAACGTGTCCATATTCACTAGAGATGGCATTGGCGGAAGATTGGCTACCAGAGAGTTAACAATTCAAATGCAGCGGACGGTCATAAACCACTGGTGCTGAATTCAAGTTTGTCTGCCGCCGCTAATTTGAGCCGTTAAACTTCACCCGTCGAGAGTTATCGTGATGCAAGTTGAGGATGCTGTCAACGATCGCTCCTCAAGAAAGCTACAAAGGACTGTCCAAAGGGGAACTTGCTTTGCGAACGGGCGATCGTGCAGTATCAAACACGGCTTGATGGTGAATGATGATTGCTAGAAGACAAGATATAGAGATATTCTCTGTAAAACGTTTTTACAGAGAACACTGAAGGGCGAGTTTTATCGGTTAGAGCGGACGATAAACGCGGTAATTGATGTCGGGGAAAATGTTGTCGATCGCTTCAACCTTCTCAATCCAGCCCGAATCGATTTTGCCTTGATTGATGTCTTCATAGAGCTTGTTGAAACGCATCAGGTGCGATCGAGTCCGACGAATTGCGTAAGGAACCATCGTTCCCGTTCGCATAATAAACGCCCAGTCAGACGACTGCGCTAACAGCACTTCTCTCGCTGCTTGATTGAGTGCCCGCCCGCTTAATTCATCTTCAGGTTCTTTTTTAGACAACTCGATCATCCGTTCTGCGGCTTTGTGCAGATGAGGATAGATCCAGGCGTTGGTTTCGTTGAGCCAATATTCATGAAAGCCTTTGTAGCCCCAACTCGACTGAGACGGACGGCAGACTTGCTGCGTGGGTTCTGCCTTGAGATAGTCGGCTAAGTGCGTCATCTCATAGGTGCCCTGATCAAACCACGACTTGCGGAACAAATAGTCGATAAACCACGGACCTTCATACCACCAATGCCCAAATAGCTCGGCATCATAGGGCGATACAATAATCGGCGGACGCTGCATCATGCTATGCAGGTTTTCGACCTGCCGTTCGCGATTGTAGGAGAAATTGGCGGCGTGTTCGGCGGTCTTTTCTTTTGCCCAATAGGGATCGTAGAGTTGTTTATCAGATAGCCCTAACCCTTTACCTGTAATTTTGTGGTATTTGATGCCTACATTATTACGCTGACCGTTGGGCATGACGTAGGGCTTGATATATTCATATTCAGCATCCCAGCCTAAATCGCGATAAAACTCTCGATATTCGGCAGCACCAGGATAGCCAACTTCAGACGACCAGACTTGCTGTGACGACTCATGATCGCGACCAAAAGCAGCGACTCCTGCCTCGGTGAAGATGGGGGCATAAGTGCCAAAACGCGGACGGGGACGGGCGTAGAGAATACCGTGTCCATCAGTGAGGAAGTAGCGCAGTCCGGCATCTGCCAACATCCGATCGACCCCCTCATAATAGGCGCACTCTGGAAGCCAGATGCCATTTGCGGGACGATCGAAGGTCTGCTCATAGTGTTCGCACGCGACTTGAATCTGCGCCCACACCGCTTGAGGATACATCTTCATTAAAGGAAGATAGCCGTGAGTTGCGCCACAGGTGATGATCTCTAGATTGCCGCGATCGAGATAGTGCTTAAACGCTTTGACGAGGTTGCGATCGCACTTCTCCCAAAACACGCGCGCCGCTTTAAATTCTTTGGCGTTGTGTTCTGCCAGATATCTCATGTGACCGTCGTGGGCGTGGCGATCGAGTTCCATCTCGGCAAGTTCTTCAAGCTGTGCGAGATGGGCATCATAGCGATCTTGCAGCAGCGGATCGAGCAACATCGACACCAGCGGCGGAGTCATGCTCATGGTGAGCTTAAACTCGACCCCATCGCGAATCAAACCCTCAAACACTTGCAGCAGAGGGATATATGTTTCGGTAATGGCTTCATAGAGCCATTCTTCCTCTAGCACATAATCACTTTCAGGGTGACGAACAAAGGGCAAGTGGGCGTGCAAGACGAGGGCAACATATCCAATGCTCATAAGACTTTCGGGTATAGAGGATGAAACGCTGGGGAAGAACTCAAGAGTTGCCAAAATTGTAAAGCAAAACCGAGGGCGAAACTTATTCTGCGGGGATCAGGTTATTGGGAATCGAAAAAGTCATCACGATTATGGCTTTATTCGTCAGCGTTGCTGAATAGCGGGATGAACTGCCCTCCTCACGAAGTGGGGCGAAGCCCTCGCCAAC
>JBBQYE010000086.1:0-11430 GCA_038208945.1 Leptolyngbyales cyanobacterium
CTAGAAAACACCTTCGTCGATGGCGATACTATCCTTGTTGATCTGGCAGACAAGAAGTTATCCTTCAGCAAAAAAGCCTGACCAAAAAGCTGTAGCAGCATCGCCGTTAGGCTTTAGTCTCAATTACGACTGATGCCACCAAGAATTGCGATCAACAAGCGCTAGACCCATCTCGTTTTGCCCCAAACCAGCCAGATAAGCCATGCGATGTAATGAGCGATGACAATTAGCCAAAACTTGGTTTGATAAGACGCTTTCTGACTTTTGTGTCGCAGGATTCGCTGCGCTACAAAACCGCCCAACCATCCACCCGCAAGTTCACACAGATGCAATGTTTGTTCAGAAATTCTCCAGACCCTTCGTTTGGCGCGAGATTTATCATCAGCATATAGGGCATAGGTCGCTAAACTCATTGCAGGATAGACAATAAGCGGCAAGGGATTGCGGGTTATTAACGTAAAATGAACGGCTCCAAACAAAGGCAGAATCGACAGCAGTAGCATCTCAAATATGGGAAAGTTTGAGGCAAGTGCAGCATGAGATTTAGTGTTGTCCCTCAAAGTTTCTGCTGGAGAAACTGGTCTGTTTCTCGCTCCTAAGATAAAGGCATTGCTAGCTCGAACTTTGCCATCTGAGTCAGCTACAGGGTAGTAGTAAACTGTGACGTTTTCTTGCGGACGACGGGTTGCATCTTTAAGAGCGGAAATGTGTAGAAAAACGTCTTGACTGCCATCAAGGGGCTGAACGAACCCAAATCCACGCTCATCTTTCCATTTTGTAAGTTTTCCACTGCGTAGACTGGGTTTCATGAAAAAGCTCAATGATACAAACGCTCCAATCTCAACAATCTTCTATTTATTAAGCGTAGTCACAACAATATTAATAATACTTAGAAGAATGACAAACCAAAGTTGCCAACTCTTAACCACTTCTTCACGAACTTCAAGGCTTTCTTTTCTCAACCTCTGGATATACTGCAAGCCCCAATCAAGAGTTGTAAGTAGGGAAGGGAAAGTATCTTTTCCTTTGCCTATCTGAGATTGACTACAGAAAACATCATCAGTTGATAAGTCTTCGATCGCCTGTAGTTATAAAGATTCACTGCCTAGTTTACGCACCCAAGCGGGACAAAAAAGCCCCTGAACTATTGATAGTTTAGAGGCTAAAAGTCGCGGAATTAGAACTCGATCGAGTCTTACATTTTGCTAATAATTCGCTGCACGATTTGCACACCCGTTAGCGCTTGCCAGCCAAACAAACCCATAATCACCACATTCAAAGAAATGTGCGTATAGCGTGCCCAGTCGTGCCCCTTTTGCATAAACGGCGACAGAGCAGCCGACAGCGCGATCAACGCCGTCATTCCCAGCCCTGCTAGTAGGTGAGACCCAACAAACAGCTTGCCATTGTTGATGTAGGTGATTGCCATACCCGCGATCGAACCCACCACCATCAGCGCCAACACCACTGATCCAATTTGATAATGCTTAAGATTGAACTTTCCTTTAATCAGTTCTTTCTTGAGATCACCTTCCGCGGCGCGAGTTCGACGGATTTGTACACCTAGATATAAGGCGTAAATCGTCAATCCAAACAGCACCCACATCAAAGCAGGATGCACAAACTGGCTATAGACCTTAACCGATTCTGGAATCTTGTCCAAGGGCATCGAGAGTTCTCCATGTGCGAGGAAGGTTGTAAGACTTAGCATAATTGGTTTAATGCAAAAAGTGCCGTATGCCCGTGAACACCATGACGATGCCCAACTCATTGGCTGCGTCGATCGACTCTTGATCTCGCAGACTTCCGCCCGGTTGAATGATTGCCGCGATTCCTGCCGCCGCTGCCGATCGCACAGAGTCATCAAACGGGAAAAATCCATCACTGGCAAGAACCGAGCCGTTAGATTTTTCACCTGCTTGCTCTAAGGCGAGTTTAACCGATCCGACTCGATTCATTTGCCCTGCCCCGACTCCGATCGTCGTGCGATTTTGGGTGACAACGATCGCGTTAGATTTGACGTGCTTACAAATCTTCCAAGCAAACAGTAGTTCTGCAAGCTGGGCTGAAGTCGGTTTTTTCTCAGTGGGCATTTGCCACTGAGTTGGGTCAGCTACGATATCGTCTGAGGTTTGAGCGAGAAACCCCCCAGCGATCGACCTTACCGTTTCTTTTGCACCACTTAGCAAATCTGGCAGCAGCAACACTCGCAGCTTCGATTTAGCTTGCAGAATTTCTTGAGCTTCAGCCTCGATTCCTGGAGCAACGATGCACTCTAAAAAGGTTTTGGTTAAAGCTGTTGCAGTTGCGGTGTCGATCTGGCGATTGAATGCCACAATTCCGCCAAATGCCGAAGTCGAATCTGCCTTAAACGCCTTCTCATATGCTTCCAACAACGATGATCCCATCGCTGATCCACAGGGGTTTGTATGTTTAATGATCGTCGCGGCTGGATCATTGTTCAAAGCGGCAAATTCAGCAATGATCTGTCGGGCAGCTTCTAAGTCAACCAAGTTGTTGTAGCTCAGTTCTTTTCCCTGAAGTTTGGTCGCTGATGCCCAACCTATTGGCGTAGCTCCCGTTTGATACCAGGCAGCAGGCTGATGGGGATTTTCGCCATAGCGCAACGCGTGCAGTTGATGTCCCGTCAAGGTGAAGTTGGTCGGAAGTCTGTCCCGTTCTGATGCTTGTTGCTCTAAGTAGGTTGAAATGGCGCGATCGTAACTCGCCGTATGCTGAAATGCCTGCAACGCACAGCTTTGACGGAACGAGAGAGACGCATTTCCAGTGTTTTGTCTCAACTCTTGGAGATAAGTGTCATATTGACCTGGATTACACAGCACTGTGAGATGGGCGAAATTCTTAGCCGATGCCCGCAGCATAGCCGGACCGCCGATATCAATATTCTCGATCGCGTCTGCTAACGTCACATCAGGTTTGGCGATCGTTTGCTCAAACGGATAAAGATTGACAACTACAAGGTCGATCGGGCGAATATTCTGCGCCTCTAAGTCTGCCAAATGGTCAGGCAAATCACGCCGCGCTAAGATGCCGCCATGAATGCGCGGATGCAGCGTTTTCACCCGTCCGCCCAAGATCTCAGGCGCTCCGGTGTAGTCAGAAACTTTTGTGACGGGCAAACCCGCTGCTTTTAATGCAGTTGCAGTCCCACCACTGCTGATAATGTCGAACCCGAATTCTTCGACTAGGCTTCGTGCTAGATCAACCAGTCCCGTTTTGTCAGATACACTCAGCAGTGCTAGACGTGTCATGAATTCAAAGCCCTCAGTCGTTAAATCGCATCTTTTAGAATAAGGGAAGCGCTGGAAGAATGGGCGATTACCCTTCGGGAACTGCAACGCAACCGACCTGAAGATTACCTTTCATCAAATCCAGTTTCTACTAACAAGTTAAATTCTGAGAAAATAACAGTCCCAAATCGTAGAATAAAAGCAATCCTATTCTGACAGATGCGATGAGTATCGAAGAGTTAGTCGTCGAAGAATTGCAAAAACTGGACTCAGAACAACAGCAGCAAGTTTTAGCATTCATCAACTCACTGCCCAAACATCAAGAACCTGCCAAAGCTCAACCCAGCCCACTAGGTAAAAAGCTTCGCGAACTTCGCGCTCAGATCGTTGCGTCAGGAGAACCGCTTCTTAGCCGCGAAGAACTCGATCGCGAAATTGCAGAACGTCGGGGAGGAGTCTCCATTCCCATTGCTGCCTACTAATTTTTTGACACCCAAAAAGTGAAGAAGCAACACCGTGATTGTCGTAGATTGGTAACGTTGATGACTCGACAAAGCCTGTGTCTCTAAATGCGATCGCGATTCCTCCAAAATCTGGCAACCCCCCGACTGGCTTAATTGTCATCTTGCATGGTTGGGGTGCACACGCTCAAGACGTAGCGTTTCTTTGCTCAATGTTAGAACTGCCTAACAATCAATTCATGGTGCCCGATGCTCCCTTTCCTCATCCTTATGGCATCGGCGGCAAGATGTGGTATGACTTGTCAGAAAATTTGACCTTTGGCGGCGACATCAGTATGCAATCCGATTTAGTCACCAGCCGACAACTGCTAACCGACTGGCTGATCTCTCTCGAAGCCAGCACCGGAGTTCCGTTATCCAAAACGATGTTGGGTGGGTTTTCTCAAGGAGGCGCAATGACGCTTGATGTCGGGCTGCATTTGCCTTTGGCGGGATTGATGGTGCTGAGTGGCTATCTGCACGGAGCCGTCTCGCCTCAAGAGTCTGTTTATCCTCCTATTTTGATGGTGCATGGGCGACAAGATTCTGTGGTTCCTCTCTCGGCGGCTCGAAGTGCTCACGATCGTCTCTCAAATTTAAATGCAACCATCACCTACAAAGAATTTGATATGGGACACGAAATTTCACCGCTAGTTCTGAATGAAATGCAGCAATTTATCCAAAAAACCATCGGTTAGAAATCATTCATCAAACAGCTTGAAACGTTACAGTTCGGCATCCTCCTCAAGGCTGAGGTAAAATTTCGTGCGAAAAGATGGGTTAGTGTAGTTGAAGTTGGCTAATATGCGAGAACAGCTAGGGAGGCGCGGAGTATGACCACTTCACATATCGAACAGGTAGCGGTTTCTAAATTGACCGAAGTTGATGTAGCAGAACTGGCTACCCGACTAGAGCAAGACAACTATGACAACGTGTTTGACGGGCTAAACGACTGGCATTTGCTGCGCGCGATCGCGTTTCAACGCCCTATATTGGTCGAACCCTATCTCTATCTATTAGATCTAGAATCGTTTGACGAAGCCTAGAAGCCCGCAGGGTAGACGCATCTTAATCGGGGTAGGCGGCGGAATCGCTGCCTACAAAGTCTGTGCGGTTGTCTCGACGTTGGCAAAAGCTGGGGCAGAGGTGCAGGTGATTTTGACTGACTCTGCCAAAGCGTTTGTGACTCCGTTGACGTTTGCCACGCTCAGTCGCCATTCTGCTCACACAGACGATTCTTTTTGGCAACCGACGCACGATCGTCCGCTTCACATCGCGCTGGGTGAATGGGCAGAAGTTCTGGTGATTGCGCCGCTCACTGCTAATACGCTGGCAAAGTTGACCTATGGCATGGCAGATAATCTACTGACTAACACTGTGTTGGCTTCGACCTGCCCGGTCCTGCTTGCCCCCGCGATGAACACCGATATGTGGCAGCAGCAGAGCGTGCAGCGCAATTGGCGACAGATTCAGACCGATTTTCGCTATCACGTTGCCAATCCGGGTGAGGGCGTTTTGGCGTGCGATCGCGTTGGCACTGGGCGAATGGCAGAACCCGAAGAACTGTTGCCCCAAATCTATTCGCTGCTGCACACTCAAGGCAAGCGGGATTTGACTGGAAATCGAGTCTTAATCAGCGCTGGAGGCACACGAGAATTTCTCGATTCGGTGCGCTTTATCGGCAATCCTTCAACGGGCAAAATGGGGGTGGCGTTGGCTCAGGCGGCTTTGCATCGCGGGGCGATCGTGACGTTGGTTCATGCCCCGATCGAGGCGCATCTACTGGCTCCGCTTCGCAACGTTCGCCTGATTCCAACAGTGAGCGCGTTTGAGATGCAGCAAGCTATGCGTGAATGTCTCCCGGATGCAGATTGGATTGTGATGGCGGCGGCGGTTGCGGATGTTAAACCTGCTGCTTACAGTGCCGAAAAACTTTCTAAACGATCGTGGCCCGATCGCCTGTCACTTTCTCAAGTGCCCGATATTGTGGCAGAGTTGTCAACGCTCAAACATCCTCATCAGCGACTAATTGGGTTTGCGGCTCAATCGGGAGACATCATCACGCCCGCCTTAGAGAAATTGCAGCGCAAAGGATTGGATGCGATCGTGGCAAATCCGATTGATCAACCCAATAGCGGTTTTGGAGTAGACACGAATCAGGCAGTGTTTTTGGATCGATCGGGTCGTCAAGTCCAAATTCCGCTGGGCAGCAAATTGCAGATGGCGCATCAGTTGATAGACTTTGTACAAGAAATTACGCTAGAGGATGTCTGAGAAATTTATCTATGTCCCTGATCTATCAATATCCTCCGCTCTATTCGGGCATTTTGCTCAAACGCTACAAACGATTTTTTGCCGATATTGAGTTGGCATCAGGAGAGGTGATCACGGCTCACTGCCCCAACACCGGACCGATGACAGGACTTTATCTTCCTGGTAAGCCTGTGCGGGTGTCTCGCAGCGATAGCCCGACGCGCAAACTCCCTTACACCTGGGAGATGATCGAGGTGAATGACAATGGTTATCCGGTTTGGGTCGGAGTAAACACGGCATTGCCCAACCGAGTTGTCAAGCTAGCTCTTGAGAAAAATCTGTTTCCAGAATTGGGCAGTTATCACGATATTCGAGGTGAAGTCGCCTATGGACAGGAGAAAAGCCGCATCGACTTTCTGTTAATGGACGATCGCGATCGTCCCATTTACGTCGAGGTCAAAAGCACCACCTGGACAAATCAGACGATCGCCGTATTTCCCGACACGGTGACGACACGCGGACAAAAACATCTGCGAGAACTGATGTCACTGTTGCCTCAATCAAGAGCGGTGATGCTGTATTTCATTAATCGCGGTGACTGCGACCAGTTTGCACCCGGAGACAGCGCTGATCCAGTGTATGGTCAGCGATTGCGAGAGGCGATCGCCCTCGGTTTAGAGGTGTTGCCTTGTCGATTTGACGTAACCCCGATCGGAATTTTCTATTTAGGTCTCGCTAAATTAGCTTTCTAGAAGACTGGTCTCCGCATATTTCCATAGCCCGACTTTAAAGATTCAGTAAAGTCTTCGTAGTTTGCCACCCACCTTGAGGAGGAGTTAAGGATAAAATTCCAGGACGCACTAAGACTTTTGTGCTTAAATGAGCCTTGGTCACAACAGCCAAGCCAAAACCTGGATTGGGATGCCCGATCGCTTAATTCTCCCCTGACAAATCCCCTATCAAGGAGCGAAGGAATGCAGCAAGCCCTGAAATCATTCATGATCCGACTCAGATCCGCCTTCAAAAAATACCTGGTTCTACTTGTAGGATTGGGCTTTGTGACCGCTCTCTTACTCGGATGGAGTCAAGGCAACGCAACCGCTTTAGAACCTGGATCAACTCAAGCAGCCGTCGCTCGCGGGTGGCAAGGTGCATCCTTCCCCGTCGAAAATTTTCAGGGCTATACGTCTCCGTTTGGCTATCGACAATCGCCCGATGGAGCCGTCAATCAAGAGTTTCACCGAGGGTTGGATATGGCAGCCCCCGAAGGCAGCTATATTCGCAGTTGGTGGACGGGCAAAGTGGTCGAAGTCTCTGATAACACCGCCTGCGGCACCTCGATCGTCATCCAATCCGGTGACTGGGAGCACGTCTATTGCCACATGAATGGTCGCGTCGAAACCGACGGCAATGGCAAATATCTAAGCGATCGCACGGGTGGCATCCAAATTTGGCAAGGACAGATGGTTCCTGCGGGTGCCCGAATCGGTCGCGTTGGCATGACCGGACGCACGACTGGACCTCATCTACACTGGGGTTTGAAATATGCTCGTCAGCTAGTTGATCCCGCAATGGTGCTCAGAGCGATGTATGCCGAGCAAAAAGGCTCACAGTCGGTATCGAGCTTGCCTTAAAATCCACCAGGTTTGAAAGGGGCATAGTTTTAACGTGTCCCTATTCTTTTGCATTAGATCGGCGACGGCGACACCGTTCTGAGCAATATTTCACCTCGTCCCAGTTTTTCTCCCATTTCTTGCGCCAGGTGAACGGCAACCCGCAAACCGGACACACTTTTGTCGGTAAATCAGACTTAGCGCGATCGCGTCCCATAGTTGAGAGAATGTTGAAACGTGTTGAGCTTTCTAAATTAGAACGCAAAATTAAAGCGCCTGTCAGAATTCCTCGAACTTCTCTGCAATGACTGAATCTGCCCTCGATCGAGTCCGCATTATTTTAGTAGAGCCAGCCGGGGCGCTGAATGTTGGCTCGATCGCCCGAATTATGAAAAACATGGGGCTATCTCACCTGATTTTGGTGAATCCTCAGTGCGATCCTCAGTCGGCAGAGGCGCGACAAATGGCAGTCCATGCCAATGACGTGTTAGCAGCCGCGCAGATTATAAAGACGCTGCCAGACGCGCTGAGAGGATGTCATCGAGCGATCGCCACCACTGTCCGAACCCGATCGCTCGATATGCCTCTTGAACATCCCAAAGATGCCCTGCCCTGGCTGTTAGAAGATTTTCAAACAGACGGACAAACTGCCCTGATCTTTGGAGCCGAAGAACGAGGACTCAGCAACGAAGAACTCAACTTTGCTCAACGGTTCGTCTATATTCCTTCTAGTCCGATTTATCCGTCGTTAAATTTGGCGCAGGCAGTCGCAATCTGCTGTTATGAACTGTCTCAAGCACTCGACAGCGAGAGGTCAGAAGTCCGATCTTTTGCACCCGATACCCAAACCTTGAACCCTGCACCTTTAGACGAGATTGAAGCCTATTGTCACCATCTCGAACGGCTCTTGCTCACGATCGGCTATCTTCACCCTCACACCACCAACAGCCGCATGGAGAAGTTTAGACGGCTCCTCAATCGCGCTTACCCATCAGCCCCCGAAGTCGCTTTATTGAGAGGCATCTTACGCCAGGGCGAGTGGGCACTTAACCAAAAAGACGAATAGTGGGGTAATCTTCTGACTCCTACTAAACAATTTGCCTAACTCAATGTAAAATCCCTACATCCAGCGGCAAAGTCTTCTTCCAGATTGGTTGTCCTACAGCGGTAAAGGGCACCTGTAATAACCGTTCAAAACTCGTTCACTCAATCACGTTCATCAATAGGGAGCTATCTCAATGTGGGAATCTGGCAACGACCCAACTCTGCCGTCTGAGGATAATTCTTCAACTCATCAGCAAGATGCGTCTATGCGTTTTATGCCAGTTCCTCGCTCTGCCAAAGCGTCTCGTCAACGTCCCGCAGACGGTCGATCGCGCAAGCCAGAAATGCCTTTGCGAGGTCGAAAGCCACCTGTTTCTCCGGCTCCCAACGGGCAGAAAGTTGGCTCCCGCGCTCCACGCCCACCCTTAAAGTTCGACGAAGAACTAGGTAGCGGAGATCGCCTGAAAGAACTGCGCGATCGCCGCCGCAACGGGGCAAGTTCTCCTGCTGAAAGCCGCCGTCTTAAGCCCGTCCCTAGCCCCACAGCGCCAAACCCTCAGCGACGCAGCCGCTCACCTCGCAAAGTTTCTATGCTGTCTGCTGGCACGGTCAGCGCTCCGCCCCGCCCTCGCACTCGATCGGGCACTGCCCTAGTCTATGGCACTCGCCTACTGATTTTGGGAGTCGGCTTGGGAGTTCTTGCTGGAACCATTCTGTCGGCTTGGGACCCCGCTCGTTACTTTGCAGCCGGAGCTTCTCAGTCAGACAAGACTGAACAAAGTGCAACCGTTCTGGCAACTCCTTTAGAACAGGCATCGGCGCTGACGCTAGGGCAAGAAATTTTGCCTTTGAAGAACGACATTCAAACTTTAGTGGCTCAGCAGCCTCAACTGGACTCTAGTGTGATGCTCGTCGATTTAGATACAAATGCGTTTCTCAACATCAATGCCTCGGTTGCCTTGCCCTGTGCTAGCACGATTAAACTTCCAGTCTTAGTGGCATTCTTTCAAGATGTGGATGCGGGCAAGATTCATCTTGATGAACTGCTGACAATGCGCCCTGATCTAATCGCCACCGAGTCCGGTGAGATGCAATATCAGCCCCCCGGAACCCAATTCACCGCATTAGAAACGGCGACTAAAATGATCACCGTCAGCGATAACACTGCGACCAATATGCTGATCGATCGCTTAGGTGGCAAAGATGTCTTGACTCAGCGCTTTCAGTCGTGGGGCTTGACCAGCACCGCTATTCGCAACCCATTACCGGATATTGCAGGCACCAATACCAGCAGTTCGCAAGATCTGGTCACGGCATTAGGGCTAGTCACGAATGGTAAACTTATGTCTCTGCGATCGCGCGATCGTCTGTTAGACATCATGCGCCGCACCGCCAATTCATCGCTGCTGCCAACTGGCTTGGGTGAAGGAGCGACGATCGCCCACAAAACGGGCAGCATTGGCACCCTAATCGGAGATGTCGGCGTGGTTGATATGCCTAGCGGCAAGCGTTATCTGATTGGGGCACTGGTCAAGCGCCCGCGCGATGATGAGCGCGCTGAAGAGTTAATTCGCAAGGTGTCTCGTCTCACCTATCAATACTTCAGTCAACCTGTTCCGGCTCAAGGGGCTGCCAATCCGAGTCAGCCAACCCAACCGCCCGTGCCTTCTGGAACGACTCCACAAGGTAGTTCACCGTTGGGAACGAGAGTGGCTCAACCGAACTAACGCTTAAACCAAGATAGCTTGCTCAACCTCCTCGGCTGCTTTCATCGCGTCTAGCTGTTGCCAAATTTGATTGAGCAATGGCTCTAACCCTGCGCGGGTGACAGCAGAGATTATAAAGACTGGGGAACTTGTGAGGGTCTGGAGTTGAGCCACGATCGCGTCTAAGTCTCGATCGACATCCACCGCGTCGGTTTTGTTGAGGGCGATGATTTGGGGGCGATCGGGCAAGCCGCGCCCATAGGCGTGGAGTTCTTGATGAATGGTGTGATAGACGGCGATCGGATCATCGGATGTAGCATCGACCAAATGCAGCAGCAATCGAGTTCGCTCAATGTGGCGCAAAAAGTCGTGTCCTAGCCCTAATCCAGTATGTGCGCCTTCAATCAATCCGGGAATGTCAGCGAATACAGTGCCGTCTCCAGTTGGTTTGCGAACGACTCCCAAATTAGGAATTAGCGTCGTAAATGGATAGTCTGCAATCTTGGGACGAGCCGCCGACAGTGCCGAAATCAGCGTCGATTTTCCAGCATTGGGTAAGCCAATGATTCCGACTTCTGCCAGCAGCTTGAGTTCTAATCGCAGAAACCGACCTTCGCCTTCTTGACCGGGTAAGGCTCGTTCGGGTGCGCGGTTGTGATTGCTGAGGAAGCAATGATTTCCGGCACCGCCGCGACCGCCTTTGGCAACGCAAAATGTTTGACCATTTTCGGTGAGATCGCCGATCGGTTCGTCGGTCTGAGCGTCGTAGATGACGGTGCCACAGGGAACTTCGATGATCAAGTCGTCGGCTGATGCGCCTGTGCGTTTGTTGTTGCCGCCTTTTTGCCCGTTTTCTGCTTTATAAAGACGGTTGTAGCGGAAGTCTAGCAAGGTTTGCAGGTCTTCACTCACTTGGAGGATTACAGACCCGCCTCTGCCGCCGTTTCCGCCGGATGGTCCACCTGCGGGGACATATTTCTCGCGTCTAAAGCCGATGATGCCATCGCCTCCGTCACCCGCCTGAACCTGAATTTCTGCCTGATCGATGAATTGCATAACCCTA